>NZ_JAKFZM010000001.1:0-292947 GCF_021654205.1 Leisingera sp. MMG026
CGATGGAGTGGATGGCTCCTGCTCCACCGGCGTCGTGATGCGCCATCATGCAGTTGTCATGAACTGCTGGGACAGGAGCCTCCCAATGACAGTTAAAACCCTAGGTCTCGATCTCGCCAAGGATGTTTTTCAGGTTCATGGAATTTCCGAGACGGGCCGCAAGGTTTTCAACCGCAAAATAAAGCGCGCCAGACTGTTGGCATTTTTTGAGAGCTTGCCGTCATGCATGGCCGGCATGGAGGCCTGCGGTTCGGCTCATCATCGGGGCAGTCAATTTCGCAAGCTGAGGCATGAAGTCCTTTTGATGCCAGCGACTTACGTCAAGCCAAATGTGAAGCGCGGAAAGCCGGACGCAGCCGATGCGGAGGCAATCTGCGAAGCTGTGCGCCGCCCGGCGATGAGATTTGCCGAGATAAAGACGGAAGACCGGCAGGCCCTGTTGTCGGTCCACCGCACCCGCGGCCTTGTTGTCCGTCAGAGAACCCGGGCCGCGACCATGATCCGCGGCTTGCTGCGTGAATTCGGGCATGTTCTTCCGACCGGTGCCGGGGCTGTTACTGCCTTTGCAAAACGCCATCTCGAAGGCGGTCATCCCGGTATGCCTGAGCTGGCGAGTGGGGGCCTCGGCACGCTGTGCTGCCAACTCCTCGGGCTCAACGCCCGCATTGACGGTTTCTCCAGGCTGATTGAACGCCACGCCCGGCGCGATGCCGATGCGCGGCGATTGATGCAGGTGCCAGGGACCGGTCCGATCACGGCATCTGCAATCGTGGCGGCGATCAGTGATGCCAACCAGTTCAGAACCGGACGCTATCTGGCCGCCTGGCTGGGATTCACTCCGCTCAACAAAACCAGTGGCGGCAAGGAGAGCCTCGGACACATCACCAAGAAGGGGACCCATTGCACCCGGAAACTCCTGATCGCTGGCATGACATCCCGCATGCTGATGGCCAAACGGAATCCTGAAAAGGCCGGTACCTGGACCGCCAAAATGCTGGCCGGAAAACCGGTTCGTCTTGCGGCCGTTGCTATGGCGAACAAGGCGGCTCGTGCAAGCTGGGTAATGCTGACGCGACTGGAAGACTACCGGCAGCCGGCCGCTTGACCGGATGTACACCCACACATGCCATTCCTGTTGCGGTTCCTGGCCGCCATCGCCGCCTTGGCATGTCGCGCTTCACTGCAGACTGCGGGCAAGCCTGCGCTCGTGAGGCGGTTGTAAAGCCACTGCGGCAATGGCCCGGCTTCGAAACCAACTCGCCCGAAAGTGCCGTCGATACCAGCCAGCACTTTGCCGATGTCGGGACCGCCTTTGCCTCAAGGATCATTCCGCACTCGGCATCGGCAACACAGATGCTGGTCATCTCGAGTGAGACGTCGAGGCCCACATACAATACTCTAGTCATGGCCGTTCTCCGGGTCATGGGCTTACCGGCAAGAAGACTACCGGCGAGTCCGGGAGCTGAGCCCCGATTACGCCATCTGAGCGAAACCATGTTCCGAAACTTGGCACGCGGGCGGATCATGATCGCTGCCTGGTCCGTCGGCTACAACACCGAACGCGCCCGTTCTGCCTTGGATTATCAGGCTCCGGCTGGCTATGCGCGAATCCTGATCACCGCAAGCGCCCGCCCTGCTGCGAAAGATGAAAGCTCCGCACGCCGGGCGATTTCTCAACCTGCGCCAATCGGCGTAAATACCAAGCGGGCTCGGGTCACGGCTGGATGAAAGTTCAGTGGCAGGTCAGATGCATTGCAGGCACAATCCTACCAGGCTCTGATCAGCGAACCTGTGACATTGATCCGGGATATGCTGCAGCATGCCGGGCTGGACTGGCTGGCCGCGGCCTTAGTCCCCAGCCTGGAACGCAGGAATATCTTTCGAACTGAAGTGTTTACTGCACTCAAAAGAAACGCCGCCGCGGCCTTAGACAGCCAGAGGCGGCGTTATATTGTGGTTTGCTTGAAGGCTTCACTCCGCTGCGATTTTGATCACAGGTGTCATGCGCTCCAGCACCTCGTCGCTAAGGTGGCATTTGATCTGATGGCCGTCTTCCAACTGGCGCACAGGCGGCACTTCCTTATCGCACAGGCCTCCTGGAACTTCGGACTTCCAGCGGCAACGGGTCTGGAACGGGCAGCCCGGCGGCGGGTTCATCGCCGAAGGAATATCGCCCTCCAGCACGATGTGCTCTTTCTCGATCGAGGTGTCGGCGATCGGAACCGCGCTCAGCAGTGCTTCGGTGTAGGGGTGGTAAGGCGGCGAGAACACCTGATCGGTGTCGCCCAGTTCCACCACATGGCCGAGATACATCACCATCACCCGGTCGCTGAGGTAGCGCACGATCGACAAATCATGGGAGATAAACAGCAACGTGGTTTTCTCCTTGCGCTGGATCTCCATCAAGAGGTCGGTTACCGCCGCCTGCACCGACACATCCAACGCCGAGACGGGTTCGTCCGCCACCACAATACGTGCACCGCCGGCAAAGGCGCGGGCGATGCCCACGCGCTGCTTCTGGCCGCCTGACAGCTGCCGCGGCATCCGGTCGGCAAAGGCGCGGGGCAGCTTTACCAGGTCCAAAAGCTCCAGCATCCGCTTTTTGCGCTCGGCTTCAGAGTTGCCGATGCCGAAGATTTCCAGCGCCCGTATGATCTGGCGGCCAACCGACATTGACGGATTCAGCGTGTCGAAGGGGTTCTGGAACACCATTTGCACGTCCGAGACGGTCCTGGTGTCGCGCTCCTCGATCGGGATCTGTTCGATGTTCTGATTGTCCAGCAGGATCTGGCCTTCGGTTGCGGTTTCAAGGCCCATCAGCACTTTGGCAAAGGTGGACTTGCCGCAACCGGATTCACCGACGATGGCCAGGGTTTCGGATTCGCGGGCCTCGAAGCTGAGCGTTTCGTTGGCTTTTACCACCTTCTTCTCGCCGCCGCCGAACAGGGCGTTGGCTGCGACCTCATAGTATTTCTTGAGGTTTTCCATCTTGAGAACAACCTTGCCAGGCGCGGTTTTTTCCTTCGTCTCAGCCAAGGTGATCGGGGCGTTCCAGTCGATTTCCTGGAACTTCAGACAGCGGGTTTCATGGCGGTCGTTGCCATGCACCGGCGACATCGGGATAATCATTTCCTGATCGCAGCGGCCTTGTTCGAAATAGTCGCAGCGCGGCCCGAAGTTGCAGCCGTTGGGCCGTTCGTGGGGCAGGGGGAAGTTGCCGGGAATGGCCACCAGCGGGCGCGAGTTCTTGTCGGCACCCGGCAGCGGGATTGAGCGGAACAGCGCCTGGGTATAGGGGTGCTGCATTTCATCGAACACATCCGCGATCGAGCCGCGCTCAACCGCTTCGCCGGAATACATCACGCAGAGGCGGTCGCAGGTTTCCAGCACCAGGCCGAGGTTGTGTGAGATGAACAGCATCGAGGTGCCGTATTTCTTACCCAGATCCTTCACCAGCTCAACCACAGCGGCCTCAACCGTCACGTCGAGCGCGGTAGTGGGTTCATCCAGGATCAGCAGCGACGGTTTCGACATCAGCGCCATCGCAATCACGATGCGCTGCTGCTGGCCGCCCGACAGCTGGTGCGGGAAGGAGTTCAGCATCCGCTCCGGGTCGGGCAGGCGCACGTCGGTCACCACTTCCATCGCCCGGTTGTAGGCTTCCTTCTCGCTGACGCCCTCGTGGATCATCGGCACTTCCATCAGCTGTTTGCCGATTTTCATCGCCGGGTTGAGCGAGGCCATCGGCTCCTGATAGATCATCGCGATCTCGTTGCCGCGGATGTCGCGCAGTTCTTCGGCGCTCATCTCGGCCAGATCGCGGCCCTTGAACTTGATGGTGCCGCCGACAACGCGGCCGTTCTTGCCGAGGTCCTGCATAACCCCCAGCGCCACAGTGGATTTGCCGCAGCCGGACTCGCCGACCAGCCCGACAGCTTCACCCGGTTGCACGGCTACGGAAAAGTCCATCACCGCCGGAATTTCGCGCAGGCGGGTGAAGAAGGAGATCGACAGCTTGTCAATCTCAAGGATCGGGCCGTCGTATTCTTCCATTTTGCTCATGTTTTTGTCTCCCTGTTGAGGCTGGAAGGGAAAGACCCCTTTCTTCTGGCCTCAGGTATCCCGGGGGGCTGCCTGCTGTGGCGCCACTGGTTCAAGCCCAGCTGGCGGCGGGGCTGGCCCCCCGGGTTTGTCGCATCAATCCTTCAGGCTCTCTTCGCGCAACCCGTCCGCCAGCAGGTTCAGACCAAGAACCAGCGTCAGCAGGGCAAAGGCAGGCGGCAGCGCCGGGTGCAGGTAGATCGACAGCAGCTTGCGCCCGTCATTGATGGTCGATCCCCAGTCCGGGCTTTCCGGCGGCAGGCCAAGGCCGAAGAAGCCCAGGGTGCCCAGCAGGATGGTGGTATAGCCGATGCGCAGGCAGAAATCGACGATTAGCGGGCCGCGGGCGTTGGGCAGGATCTCCCACAGCATGATGTACCAGGGACCTTCGCCGCGGGTTTGCGCTGCGGCCACATAGTCGCGGGTTTTGATGTCCAGCGTCAGGCCGCGCACGATACGGTACACCGTGGGCGAGTTGACAAAGACCACCGAGACAAACACCACCAGGATACCGCCGGGAATGTCGAACATATCCATCGCCCGGGGCAGGCCCCAGATCGCGTATTCCGGCGTCTTGATCAGGTAACCGCCGTTGGAGACCAGCTGCAGGTAGAACCAGATGATGGTCCCCAGCACAACCGGCAGCAGCCAGTTACGCAGCTTGGGCCGGGTGTAGTAGCGCGAGTTCAGCAGCACCCCGACAAAGATGATCGGGAACACAAACAGCACGATGGCCATATAGTTCGGAACACCGGTGGCGACGATTTCCGGGGTCACCAGCAGGTAGAACAGCAGGATCACCGGGAAGGCCAGGATCAGGTTGGCTGCAAACGACAGGATCGTGTCCAGGCGGCCGCCGTAATAGCCCGCGGGCAGGCCCAGGGTGATCCCCACCATAAAGGCAAAGACCGCGGCCATCGGGGCAATCTTGATGACTTCCCAGGCGCCCTTGACCAGACGGCTGAAGACGTCGCGGGCCAGGTTGTCGCCGCCCAGCAGATACCATTCATACTGGCCTTCTTCGGGGTTGCGAAGCGGGGTGCCAGGCACCTTGTTCTTCATGCCCGAAAGCTGGCTTAGCGGGTCATGGGTGATGATCATGTCCATGGCGCCGTAGACACCGGTGAACACCCAGAACATCACCAGGCCAAAGCCGATCATGCCGATGGGGCTGTCAAACAGCTTGCCGTACAGGCCAAGCCGCCGTTTGAAGCCGATCGAGAAAGCGTAGAGGATCACCAGGGAAATCCAAACCGGAGACAGCTGGTAGATAATACGCCCTGCAATTTCAATTGCGCTAAGAGGTTCCATTCTCTGCTGCCTTCCTTAAGAGATCCGGATACGCGGGTTCAGGTACACATAGCCGATGTCCGAGATCAGCTGTGTCACAAGAACCACGACAACTGAGACCACAGAGACGGCCAGCAGCAGTTCGATGTCGTTGTTGCCTGCGGCTTCCACCAGGATCCAGCCGAAGCCCTTGTAGTTGAACAGGGTTTCAACAATCACCACGCCGTTCAGCAACCAGGGGAACTGCAGCATGATGACGGTGAAAGGCGCAATCAGCGCATTCCTGAGCGCGTGTTTCAGAACGATGTTGTGAAAACTCACACCCTTAAGGCGCGCGGTGCGGATGTATTGCGCAGTCATCACCTCGGTCATCGAGGCGCGGGTCATCCGGGCGATGTAGCCCATGCCGTAGAGCGCGATGGTCAGCACCGGCAGGAAGAAGTTTTCAAAATTCGGATTATCCATCGCCGAAGTGGCGGTGCCCTTGAACCATTTCAGGCCGACGGTGGAAGATGTGAAGACAGCGATGAAGATCACCCCGGACACATATTCCGGCGTTGCCGTCGTCAGGATTGAGGCCGTCGAAAGGCTTCGGTCCGTCACCGATCCTTCGCGCATCCCCGCCAGGACGCCGATGATCAGTGCCGATGGGATCATCAGGACCAGCACCCAGAACATCAGACGGCCGGTATTGCCCAAACGCACTGCCACGATGGAGGAAACCTCGTCTTTAAAACGGGTGGAATAGCCCCAGTCGCCCTGCAGAATACCGCAAAAGGTCGAGGCTTCGGCGGCCACTTCGGCTGAAACGGTGCCTGTCATGCACCGGCCGCTGTAGCCGTCTTCGGTTTCGCGGGTCCAGCCGGGCAGGACACCCAGCCATTGGCCGTATTTTGAGACCATGGAGCCGCCATAGCCGTTGGCATCCAGCCAGCTGGCCACGGCTTCATCCGACATCCGGAAGTTGCCCTGGGTTTTGGCGAGTTTCTCAAGGTTTGGGTAGAGGTTCGTCAGGAAGAACACGATGAACGTCAGGCACAAGGCCGTCAGCAGCATCACGCCTGAACGTCGGAGAATGAAAAGTCCCATGGGGTCCCCTGTCAGTCTGGCGGATCGGACCCGGCTGCAGGTGCGGGTCTCTTATCGTATGAGCTGGAAAGCACCGCCCCATCCGGGGCGGTGCGGGTGCCGGGAGCCTGTTAGGGCGTGGCTTACGCCGCCCAGCCCCATTTGTAGTGGTGGTGTTCGAAGGACACGTGCATGTCCGCGCCGACAACGCCTTCGCGCATGTGGCGGTAGAGCGAACGCCAGTAAGGCTGGATGGTAACGCCTTCTTCCTGGATCAGCGCCTGGCCTTTGGCAGAGATCTCGCGGCGCTTGTCGGCGTCGGCGATCGACAGAGCTTCTTCCAGCAGGGCGTCGAATTCAGCGTTTTCCCAGCCGAATTCGTTCCAGGCTTCGCCGGACTTATAGGCCAGGGCCCAGATCTGCACACCCAGCGGGCGGTGGTTCCAGTTGGTCGAGGAGAAGGGGTACTTCACCCAGTCGTTCCAGAAGGTCGAGCCGGGCAGAACTGTCCGCTTGACCTTGAAACCTGCGTCGCGCAGCTGTGCGGCCACGGCATCGGTGGTGTTCCGGCGCCAGTCGTCGTCGATCGACAGGATTTCATGTTCGAAATCCATCATGCCGGCTTCTTCCATCAGCGCGCGGGCACCTTCAGGATCGAACTTCTGCGGCGGCAGTTCGGCGTATTCCGGGTGGATCGGGCCGACATGGTGGTTTTCCGCGGGTTCACCGCGGCCGCCATAGCCGAGTTCAAGACAGACGGAGTTGTCGACAGCCATCTGAATCGCCTTGCGGACGCGTTTGTCTGCATAGGGCTTCTTACCATCGAATTCCGCCAGCTGGTTGGTGCGGATCACAATCGAGGACATGGTCACAACTTCGGACTTCTTGTAGCCAAGACCGTCCATCACGTCGATGAATTCACCCACTGATTCATAGAGCATGTCGACTTCGTCGGATTCCAGAGCAGCCAGCCAGGACGACGGGTCGGTGCCGAAATCGACGTATTCGATACGGTCCAACGCAGGTTTGCCGTAAATCGCTTCTCCCCACCAGGTGTGGTTATCGTTGCGTTCCAGGGTCGCCTTCACGCCCACTTCCAGTTCTGTCAGCAGGAACGGGCCGGTGCCGACGTTGGTCAGGAAATCATTGGTCTGGAAGGACGCGTGAACAATCGCCGCCGGATAATCCGCCATGCCCGCGATCAGCGAAATGTCGGAATTCGGCAGGTTCAGCTTCACGGTGTGGCTGTCGACCACTTCGATGCCGCCTTCAATCGCCTGGCCGGCGTCTGTGTCGATCAGGGTCGCAAAGCGGCCGGCCATCGAGTTGCCTTCCAGCGACTTGTCGCACCAGCCTGCAATGTTGCGGGCCACGTCTTCGGCGGTGAAGTCGTCGCCGTTGTTCCACTTGACGCCTTTGCGGACGTTCAGCGTGTAAACGGTTGCGTCCTCATTGACTTCCCAGCTTTCCAGCAGCATGCCGGTGATAGAGCCGTCATTGTTGTATTCAACCAGGTATTCGATGGTGCCGCGGGTCTTGTTGGCCATCTGCGACCAGTCAAAGGTGCGCGGGTCCTTCAGCGGGCGGACCTCGGTCTGGATGCGCAGGGTTCCGCCTTGTTTTTTCTCTTCAGCAGCCTGCACCGGTGCGGCAATGCCGATCATGCCGTAAGCAGCGCTGGCAGCCACACCAAGCGCGGTGGCGCGGGTCAGGAATTCACGGCGGTCGAGCTTGCCATCCAGCACTTCTTCGGCGTGCATCTTGGCGGCCCAGTGTACCGGTGCTCCGTTGATTGTGTCGTTGGTCATTTAGGTCTCCCTGTTATCCCGTTTGGTCATTTGTCTTGCGAAACGGATTTTGGCCCGGCGGCGTGCCGGGCGTTTTTGTTTAGCGTTTTGGATTAAAGTTTCCCCATGGCTGTATTCGGGCAGAGATATGCCGTTTCGTCAATGCACAGTTTCGGCGTTTGAAGGTAAAATTACGACATTCGGGGTGTCGTTTTCCCGAATTGAAACGGTATGCTACTGAATACTGTTCAAAACTGCCCAGTAACCGGTGTGAAATCCGCACTTACTGGAAAACATGCAAGAATCTGCAAGCGGATCAAACTATTGTGACTTCTTGCGGGCGGCTTTACGCACTGCGCTGGGGGTTTGACCGGCGTGCTGGGAGATGAAACGGGTGAAGTAGGCGGCGCTGCCAAACCCCAGATGAGCAGCGATGTCGCGGATGGGCAGCTCAGAGCTGATCAGCAGCGTGCGCGCGGTGTGCAGCTGGCGCTCGGTCAGCAGGGCCGCAGCGGTCTTGCCGGTCTCGGCCTTGCACACCCGCGTCAAGTGGGTTGGCGTCACCTTCAGCGCGGCCGCGTGACCGGCCATGGCGGTCTGGGTGCCGGGCAGTTCGGCGATGCGCAGGCAGTAGGCCTGGCACAGGCGCTGCGCTGCGGTCTGCCGGGCAGCCCGTCCGGCGGGCTCCGGTTGCCGGTGCAAGGCAATGGCGGCCAATTCGCAATGGGCCTGAACGGAGCGGTGCCAGAGCAGCTTCTGCTCGTTCTGCTCGCGGCTGATGGCTTCGAACAGGGCGGTCAGCCTGGCCTGGTCCTGAAGGCTGGCGAACCGCTTCTGGACCGGCGTTTCCGGAAACGGCAGCGGCAGCGGGCCGGATACTGACAGAACCTGCCCCAGGCACTGGCGGGTGAATTCGGCGGACCACAGCGTGCCGGCCGGAAGAAAGATGGCGCTGTAGGGGCCAAAGCCGCGCTGTGCGCCATTGACACAGATACGCCCCTGTCCGCGGGTGATCCAGATCAGCAGGTGTTCGCGCCGGGTATGTGCCAGCCCGGTCTGCCAGGCGCCATCTGGGGCAAGCCGGGATAAAGGGGCGGCGTGAATGTCGCCGGACAGGGTCGGATCAAATGGCATCAGATATCTTAGGCACAGGAACAAATACGATCTGCTGCAACAGGGCATGAATCGCTGATTCTGGCAAGTTTCCGCCGGTTGGTGCCGAAAACGTCTAAATTTTTAGGGTTTATGCCGGCTGGCAGCCCCGGCTGCGGTCAGGCCAGGGCCACCTGATGCCAGTCTTTCATGCGGGCGCGGAACCAGCTGCGCTGACGCTTGGCGAACCGCCGGGTGGCGATGGCCGCGCGTTCTTCTGCCTCGGCCAGCGAAATCCGGCCTTGGCCGTAGGCCATCAATTCCGGAACCCCGATCGCCTTGCAGGAGGGCAGGGCAGGGTCATAGCGGTCCTGCATCGCGCCGATCTCCTCCATGGCGCCCTGATCCAGCATCTGACCAAAGCGTTTGCGGATGCGGGCCTCCAGCCAGGATTTCTCTGAGTTCAGCACCAGTGCGGTGCAGCCGGACAGCGGCAGCGCCGGGGCGGGGGTGTCATCCTGCCAGCCGGCCAGCGGGCGGCCGGTGGCCTTCAGCACTTCCCAGGCGCGCTGCACCCTGGCCCGGTTCTGCAGATCGATGCGGGATGCGGTCTTGGGGTCCAGCTCTGCCAGCAGCGCCTCAAGGGGCAGGCTGTCGCCTTCGGCGCGGACCTCGGGCGGGGTGGCAGGAATGTCCGCCATGCCGTCTGTAAGGGCGGTGAAGTAAAGCCCGGTGCCGCCGGTGATGATCACCCGTTCAGGCCCTTTCAGCAGCTCCAGCACCTCGCGCAGCCAATGGCCGGCGGAATAATCTGCATCATAGGGCATGTGCCCGTAGAGCGCGTGGGGGGCCTGCGCTTCTTCCTCTGCCGAAGGGCGGGCGGTGATCACCCGCCAGCAATCATAGACCTGGCTGGCATCGGCATTAACGATGATGCCGCCCTGGCGCGCGGCAATTTCAAGCGCCAGCGCGGACTTTCCCGAAGCGGTCGGGCCGGCAATCAGTACAGGCAGATCCGGGTTGATGTCGGGCAGGTTCATTCAGGCGTGATCCGTCTCTTAAGTCCAGTTCCGCAAAACTGTGCGGAAAGCGCGCAGCGCGGATTGAAACCGGCGGCGAATTGCTTCATTTTGCGCGCAAACTAACCCTCACATCTTCTGGAGCGCAACATGCCTCAACCGCAAGACAAGCCGGAGCTGCATCCGGCCGCCGCCTATAAACGCGTCATGCTGAAAATTTCGGGCGAAGCGCTGATGGGCGATCAGGGGTTCGGCCTGCATCCGCCGACCGTGCAGCGCATCGCCCGCGAAGTGAAATCCGTGCAGGAGATGGGCGTCGAGATTTGCATGGTGATCGGCGGCGGCAACATCTTCCGCGGCCTGTCCGGCTCGGCTCAGGGGATGGAACGGACCACCGCTGATTACATGGGGATGCTGGCAACCGTGATGAATGCGCTTGGCATGCAGTCGGCGCTTGAGGAGCTAGGGGTGTTCACCCGGGTGATTTCGGCAATCCGCATGGATGAGGTGGCCGAACCCTATATCCGCCGCCGCGCCGTGCGCCACCTGGAGAAAAAGCGGGTCTGCATCTTTGCGGCAGGCACCGGCAACCCGTATTTCACCACCGACACCGCCGCCACACTGCGGGCCAATGAAATGGCCTGCGAGGCAATCTTTATGGGCAAGAACGGGGTTGATGGCGTCTATGACAAAGACCCCAAGGAACATGCCGACGCCGTCCGTTATGACGAGATCAGCTATGACGAAGTCTTTGCCAAACGCCTGAAGGTGATGGATGCGTCAGCCATTGCGCTGGCGCGTGACAACAATCTGCCGTTGATCGTGTTCCCGCTGGATGAGCCGGGCGGCTTCCGCGGCATCCTGGCCGGCAAAGGCACCTATACCAAGGTTCACGGCTAAGCCCTGATCCGGGGCTGAGGAAAGACGCGGGCCCATTGCGGCCCGCGTTTTTTTGTTTCCGGCCGGGGCAGATCCCTTGGCGGGGCAGGGCAATTCCGTGAAAACACCGGAACGCAGGCTAAATTTCCTGGATGACAGGAGAGGCCGGCAAGGGGGCAGGATGCAGTCCCGGCGGCGGCAAATCCTGGCCAACATCGCTATACATCAGCCTTCCAATGGCTTATGAGCCAAGGGAAGACCGCCTCAGATAAGGGGAGAGAGCAGAATGTCTGATGATTTTGAACTGGATACCGACGACCTGAAGCGCCGTATGGACGGTGCCATGGCCAACCTGCGGACCGAATTCGCGTCCTTGCGCACCGGCCGGGCTTCTGGCTCGATGCTGGAGCCGGTGATGGTGGATGCCTATGGCTCGATGACGCCGATCAACCAGGTCGGCACCGTGAACGTGCCGGAACCGCGCATGGTCACAATCAACGTCTGGGACAAGGGCCTGGTCGGTAAAGTTGAAAAAGCAATCCGCGAATCCGGGCTGGGGATCAACCCGCAGCTTAACGGCACTATCATCATGCTGCCGATTCCCGAGCTGAACGAGGAACGCCGCCGAGAGCTGACCAAAGTTGCCGGACAGTATGCCGAACATGGCCGGGTTTCGATCCGCAACGTGCGCCGCGACGGCATGGACCAGATCAAGAAGGCCAAGGCTGACGGCATGTCGGAAGACGATCAGAAGTTCTGGGAAGCCGAAGTGCAGGAGCTGACCGACAAGATGATCAAAGCTGTGGATGAGGCGCTTGAGACCAAGCAAGCCGAAATCATGCAGGTCTGACCGGCAGTATGCCAGGAGATGCAAATCCGCAATTGAGCGCCGCCGGGGAGTCTCCGGCGGTCCGCTCCGGCCCGCGCCATGTGGCCATCATCATGGACGGCAATGGCCGCTGGGCCCAGGCCCGCGGGCGGCCGCGGCTGTTCGGCCACCATGCCGGCGCGCGCCGGGTGCGTGAAGTTGTTGAGTGCTGCCCAAGTCTGGGCGTGAAATACCTGACTATCTTTGCCTTCTCGACCGAGAACTGGAAACGCACCCAGACCGAGGTCGCAGGTCTGATGAGCCTGTTCCGGCGTTACATTTCCAAGGAAATGAACGCTTTGGCCGAAAAAGATGTCCGGGTGCGCTTTATCGGCGACCGGGTTCGGCTGGATGCCAAGCTGATCGATCTGATGGACAAGCTGGAACAGAAGACCGAAGGCAACGACGGCACCCAGCTGACTATTGCGCTGAACTACGGCGGCCGTGACGAGGTTGCCCGTGCCACCAAGCGGCTGGCGCAGGATGTAGCGGATGGCCGGCTTGATCCTGCCAAAGTCGATGAAGAAACCCTGCCGCGGTATCTGGACACCCATGTGCTGCCGGATCCGGATCTGGTGATCCGCACCAGCGGCGAGGCGCGGATCTCGAACTTTCTGCTGTGGCAATCGGCCTATGCGGAATATGAGTTCATCGACACGCTGTGGCCGGATTTCTCCGGCGAGGAGCTGGCGCGGCTTTGCAACAGCTATGGCAGCCGCGACCGCCGGTTCGGGGCCGTCAAAACATGAGTGCCGCCAAGGGCCGCTGGGCCGACCTGCTGCCGCGGGCCCTGTCTGCTGTGGTGATGGTGGCTGCGGGCGGATATGCCGTATGGGCCGGCGGGCTGGTGTTTGATGTGCTGATTGCGCTGTGCAGCGGCGGCATGGTGTGGGAACTGGTGCGGATGCTTCAGCCTGCGCGCAGCGGCACTGCGCTGCAGCTTGGCGCAATCTCTGCCGTTGCGGTACTGCTGGCGTCGTTCCTGCCCGTGCTTTGGGTGCTGCCGGTCTTGGCGGCCCCTGTGGCGGCAGGGTTCAGCCAGATCAGCGAGCGGCGGCAGTATTTCACCGGCTTTGCCTTGTGGGTTCTGCTGGCGGGTTTCGGCTTTATCTGGCTGCGCGGTCAGATGGGAATGGCCTGGATGCTGTGGCTGATCGGCATTGTGGTGGCCACCGACATTGCGGGCTACTTCGCTGGCAAGGCAATCGGCGGGCCAAAGTTCTGGCCGCGTGTCAGTCCCAAGAAAACCTGGAGCGGCACTGCAGCGGGCTGGCTTGCGGCGGCTATCGTGGGGGCGGTTTTTGCGGGGCAGATAGGTCTGGGCTATGGCATCGTGGTGCTGTCGGTGCTGCTGTCGATGGCCAGCCAGGCGGGTGACGTGGCCGAGAGCGCACTGAAGCGGAAGATGGGCGTCAAGGATTCCAGCGGGCTGATTCCCGGCCACGGCGGGCTGTTCGACCGGTTCGACGGGATGCTGGGGGCTGCGGCGATGTTCCTGGCCGTGACCGCCCTCTGGGGATAACCAGACAGGAAAAGCTATGCGGAAAGTCTCGATTTTCGGCGCGACGGGCTCGATTGGCCAGAACACCATCGATCTGATCCGCCGCGCGCCGGATGCTTATGACGTGGTGGCGCTGACCGGCGGCGCCAATATCGCGCGGCTGGCCGAAGACGCTGTTGCGCTGCGGGCTGATGTTGCTGTGACTGCTTATGACAACCGCCTGCCGGATCTGCGCGCGGCGCTGGCAGGCACCGGCGTCAAGGCCGCAGCAGGGCAGGCGGCGCTGGTGCAGGCTGCTGCACGGCCTGCCGATTGGATCATGTCGGCCATTGTGGGCGCGGCTGGTCTGGCTCCGGGGCTGGAGGCGCTGAAACACGGCACCACCCTGGCGCTGGCCAACAAGGAATCGCTGGTCTGCGCCGGCCGGTTGCTGCTGGAGACAGCAGCGGCGCATGGCGCCCGGCTGCTGCCGGTGGACAGCGAGCATTCGGCGGTGTTCCAGGGGCTGGCAGGCGAAGATATTGAAGCGGTTGAACGGATCATTATCACCGCGTCGGGCGGTGCATTCCGGGACTGGCCGCTGGAGGACCTGCCAAGTGCAAGCCTGGCGCAGGCGTCCTCGCACCCCAATTGGGATATGGGTCAGCGGATCACCATTGACAGCGCATCCATGTTCAATAAAGCACTGGAAGTTATTGAAACTCGTGAATACTTTGGTGTCCGGCCTGAACAGATCGAGGTGCTGCTGCATCCCGAATCGCTGGTCCATGCACTGGTTGGTTTCAAGGACGGGGCGCTGATGGCGCATCTGGGCGCGCCGGACATGCGGCACGCCATCGGATACGCGCTGCATTGGCCGGAACGCCGGGAACTGCCGGTGGAGCGGCTGGATCTGGCCCGTATCGGCCAGTTGAATTTCCGTGCGCCGGACCCGGCCCGGTACCCGGCGCTGCGCCTGGCCTATGATGTGATGGACCGCGGCGGTATGATGGGCGCGGCCTTCAACGGGGCCAAGGAACAGGCGCTGGATGACTTCATCGCAGGCCGCATCCGGTTCACTGATATGTCGGCTGTCACCGAGACCGCGCTGGAGCGCATGTCAGCGGAACGTGACCTCATTGATGCCGCAATGACACTTGATAACGTGACCCGGGTTGACCATCTCGCCCGGCAACAGGCGGCGCGCGCCGCAGAAGAACGCATAGGGTAGATCTTTGGACGTACTTGCTTTTGTCCCGCAGTTTGGCGGTTTTCTTTATACGATTGCCAGCTTTGTCATCGCCCTGTCGGTGATAGTGGCCGTGCATGAATACGGCCACTATATCGTTGGCCGCTGGTCGGGGATTCACGCCGAAGTGTTCTCGCTGGGGTTCGGCCCGGTGCTGTGGAGCCGGGTGGACAAGCACGGCACCCGCTGGCAGGTCGCCGCGCTGCCGTTCGGCGGTTATGTGAAATTCCTTGGCGATGCCGATGCGGCCTCGGGCAAGGATGCCGGGGCAATGCAAGCCGCCGCTGACGATCCGGCCGCCCTGCGCCGGACCATGCATGGCGCGCCGTTGTGGGCCCGGACCGCAACTGTCGCAGCCGGGCCGGTGTTCAACTTTGTGATGTCGGCGATCATCTTTACCGCGGTTGCGATGTCTCAGGGCATCATGCGCGACCCGCTGACCATTGGCGCGCTGGCGCCGCTGCCTGGGGTCGAAAGCGGCCTGCAGCAGGGGGATGAGCTGATCACAGCGGGTGGCATTGCGGTGCCAAGCTATACCGACCCCGATGCCTGGGAGGCCTTTCGCGAAGCCCTGCCGCAAGAGCAGCCGCTGGAATATCAAGTGCGCCGCGACGGCAGAGACATCAGCGTCAACGGACCGTATCTTTACCCTCCCTATGTGCGCGGTGTGGTGCCGCGCAGTGCTGCGGCGGATGCCGGATTGCAGCCGGAAGACGTGATCCTGGCGATGAACGGCGCGCCGGTTGTGTCCTTTGACCAGCTCAAGACGCACGTCGAGGCCGCGGACGGCAAAGTGCTGGTGCTGGACGTCTGGCGGGACGGCGAGCAGGTCGAAATGGCTCTGGCGCCGCGCCGCACGGATGAGCCGCAGCCGGATGGCGGTTTTGCCACCCGCTGGCGGATCGGCATCATTGGCGGCCTGGCCTTTGAACCGGCCACAGTACCCGCAGGCTTCGGCGCCTCATTGGCGGCGGGCACCTATCAGGTTTGGGCAGTGGTGGAGACCTCGTTGTCGGGGCTGAAACATATGATCACCGGTGCCATCAGCACCTGCAATCTGTCCGGGCCGATCGGCATTGCCGAAACTTCGGGCGCGATGGCCAGCCAGGGGGCTGAGAGCTTTATCCGTTTCATTGCGGTGCTGTCGACGGCCGTCGGCCTGCTGAACCTGTTCCCGGTGCCCGCGCTGGATGGCGGCCATCTGATGTTCTATGCCTACGAGGCGGTGTCAGGCCGTCCGCCCAGTGACCGGGCGGTGCGGGTGCTGATGTCGCTTGGTATCGCCATCGTGCTGTCGCTAATGGTGTTCGCGCTTGGCAATGATTTGTTCTGCTGAGAAGCCGGCACGGAAAGGATGACTTCGGGCGGCCATGTTGCCGCCCAAGTGCTGCCACATTCTCCCGTTAACTTTTTATCAACCCGCAGATTGTGCCGGATAGGCGCTTTGCGGATTGGTGAACGATAACTGGGGGACGACCGATGCAGACACTCTCGCAATCTTACCAGGGCCTGGGCCTGTTGGTCCGGCTGAATTGGGACCGTGCGCTGACGGGATTTGCCGTCCTGGGCGCATTGACCGCAGGCGCCTGGCTCGCCGCATTGTGATTCCTGCAACCGGCGCGCAAGCCCGCCGTGCCGGTTGCTGCCAGACTGCGCTTTGTTGGTTTTGACAAGCGCTTTCAAACCCGGTACGCACATCCCAAAGCTGCTATAATAATCGGGTTTTGAAAAATGGTTTGGGGGAAAGTCGCAGGCAAGTCCTGTGGTGAGCGTAAGTCGGGCATCAACATCTTGTACCGTAAAGTTTCGGCTATTTCTCTGGCGGTTGCGCTGGGTTATGCATTGTCTCCGCTGCCGGCTGAGGCGCAAAGCTTCCGTTTCAATACGGTCCAGGTCGAGGGCAATCAGCGGATCCAGACGTCCACTGTTGTTGCCTACACCGGGATCGAACGGGGGCAGACTGTCAGTGCGGGCGAGTTGAACGACGCCTATCAGCGCATCCTTGACAGTGGCGTATTTGAAACAGTGGAATTGGTGCCGCGCGGCAATACGCTGGTGATCAAAGTCACCGAATTCCCGACCATCAATCAGATCAGCTTTGAGGGCAACCGCCGTCTCAAGGATGATTCCCTGGACCAGATTGTCGAATCTGCGCCGCGCCGGGTGTTCAGCCCCTCGCAGGCCGAGCGCGATGCCGCCGCAATTGCCGAGGCGTACAGCGTTCAAGGCCGTCTGGCGTCGCGCGTGACCCCGCGGATTATCCGCCGCAACAACAACCGGGTCGACCTGGTGTTCGAGATTTCCGAAGGCGACACCATCGAGGTGGAGCGCGTCTCCTTCACCGGCAACCGGGTCTATTCCGACCGCCGTCTGCGCCGGATCCTGCAGACCAAGCAGGCTGGATTTCTGCGCGCTTTCATCAACTCGGACACGTTGATCGAGGACCGGCTGGAATTCGACAAGCAGGTGCTACGCGATTTCTACCTGTCGCGCGGTTACGTGGATTTCAGGATCAACAGTTCCAACGCCGAAGTCACCCGCGAACGCGATGCGGTCTTCCTGGTGGTCGATGTGACCGAGGGCCAGCAATTCAAGTTCGGCAACATTTCGGTGACCAGCGAAATGCCGGAAGCGGATGCCGACCTGTTCCGCTCCACGTTGAAGATCAAGCCCGGCGTGGTCTATTCCCCGACATTGGTCGAGAATGCAATCGACCGGATGGAAGGGCTGGCTGTCCGCAATGAGATCGACTTTTTGCGGGTCGAACCGCGGGTTACCCGCAATGAGCGGGACCTGACCTTGGATATTGAGTTCGTATTGCGCCGCGGCCCGCGGGTGTTTGTCGAACGCATCGATATCGAAGGCAATACCACCACGCTGGACCGGGTGATCCGCCAGCAATTCCGCTCGGTGGAAGGCGATCCCTTCAATCCGCGGTCCATCCGCAACAGTGCAGAGCGTATCCGGGCGCTTGGTTATTTTGCCAACGCGGATGTTGAAACCCGCGAGGGCAGCTCGTCCGATCAGGTGATCATCGACGTCGACGTCGAGGAACAGCCGACCGGCTCCCTGAACCTTGGCGGTGCATACTCGGTCACGGATGGTTTCGGGGTCAGCGTCGGCCTGTCCGAGAACAACTTCCTGGGCCGTGGCCAGCGGCTGTCTTTCAATGTCGCCACGGCGACGGAATCGGATTCCTATGTGCTGGGCTTTACCGAACCTTACCTTTTGGGCCGGGATTTGCGGTTTGATCTGGACCTGGGTCTGAATGAAACCGACTCCAGTTTCTCGGAATACCGCACCAAACGGATCTTCTTCCAGCCTGCACTGACCTTCAACACAGGCGAAGATACCTCGCTGCAGGTCCGCTACACGTGGGATTCGGACGAGATGCTGTTCACCGAAAACGAGGAAGACGATCCGGCTACCTTCCTGGCGAGTCCGGTTATCCAGAACGAAATCAAGCAAGGCGAACGTTCGGCCAGTGCCATCGGATTCACCTACCGCTATGACAGCCGTTTGACTGGTCTTGATCCGAATGCCGGCTTCTTGGTTGAAATCGGTGCTGATTATGCGGGCTTGGGCGGTGATTCCGAATATATCAAAACGACAACCAAGGTGGTTGCGCAGAAGCGGATCCTGAACGAGGAAGTCACAATCCGTGCGACCATCGAGGCTGGTTCGTTCCAATGGGAAGGCAGCGGTTCCAGCCGTTCGATTGACCGTTTTGTTCTGACGCCGTCGGTTATGCGCGGCTTTGAGCCCGGCGGTATCGGCCCGCGGGATCAATCTGACGGCGCACCAGGCAACGGCAGCTACAATGACTTTCTAGGCGGCAACTATTATGCGGTGGCCCGCTTTGATGCGGAATTCCCACTGGGTCTGCCGGAAGAATTGGGGATGCGCGGCGCCCTGTTCTATGATGTTGGCAGCCTTTGGGGAACGCAGAACGTTGATACTTCTGGCACCAGCGGCAACGGTGTCGTAGGTTCCAGCAGATCGTTCCGCCACGTCGTTGGCGTCTCTCTGCTGTGGACCACCGGGATCGGCCCGCTGCGCTTCAACTTCTCCAAGGCCCTCCAGAAAGAGGACTTTGACCAGGAGCAGAGTTTCGACCTGACCTTGCAGGCGCGGTTCTGATTTGGTGCGGCGGCCTGCGCCCAGTTATTGGGCAGCGCTTGGTCTTGCCATAGCGCTGTCCGGGTCCGGAACATTGCCGGCCCTGGCCCAGGAGCCGGCTTCACCACCCCCCAATACGGGCACGGAATTCCAGCTGGGGCTGCCGCAAAGCGGCATCCTCACCATCCAGCCTGACCGGCTGTTTTCCGAAAGCGCCTTTGGCAAGCGGGTGGAGCGCGAGATTGAGGCCGAGGGCGCGGTGCTGACCGCGGAAAACCGCCGCATCGAGGCTGAACTGCGCGCCGAAGAACTGGAGCTGACCGAACGCCGCAGCGACATGGCGCCGGACGCCTTCCGCGCCCTAGCGGATGCTTTTGATCAGAAGGTGCAGGAAACCCGGCGCCGCCAGGACCAGAAGTTGCGTGAAATCAACCAGATGGGCGAGGAAGCCCGGAGGGAGTTCATCGCCGCCTCACTGCCGGTGCTGCAGCAGATCATGCGGGAGACCGGCGCAGGGGCGATTCTGGATCATGCCTCGGTGTTTCTGAGCGCCAATGCCGCTGATATCACCAGCCTGGCAATCGGCCGGATAGACGAGGTTCTTGGCGATGGCGCAGCAGATGAGGAGAGTGAGCGCTGAGTGTGCGAACTTGCCCAACTGCCCTCTGCTTGCTAGGGACGGCGCAGCATAATTGACGATAATGGGAAACCACGCATGACCACCGAGCTGCAAAATGCTGACATTCAACTGATCCAGCGGATTCTGCCGCACCGCTACCCGTTCCTGCTGGTCGACAAGGTGGTTGATATCGACAGCTACAAATCGGCGCGCGGCATCAAGAATGTCACCATGAACGAGCCGCATTTCCAGGGCCATTTCCCGGGAACGCCGATCATGCCGGGTGTTACCATCGTCGAGGCGATGGCGCAGACCGCAGGCGTGATGCTGGGCGTTGGCATGGACATGGTCGATACCGACCTGCTGATCTATTTCATGAACATCGACAAATGCAAATTCCGCCGCAAGGTGGTGCCGGGCGACGTGCTGGAAATGCATGTGGAAACCCTTCGCGGCAAACCGGGCGGCAAGATCTTCAAGTTCCTGGGGCGCGCCACGGTGGACGGCGAAGTCGCCGCAGAAGCCGAATTCACTGCGATGGTAGACCGTCAGGTGGAGGGCGCCTGAAATGAGCAGCATCCACCCCAGCGCCATTATTGAAGACGGTGCCAAAATCGGCGAAGGCTGCGAGATCGGCCCGTTCTGCCTGGTTGGACCTGATGTTGTGCTGGGGGACCGGGTTGTTCTGAAATCCCATGTGGTGGTCACTGGCGACATCGAGATCGGCGATGAAACCGTTGTCTTCTCTTTTTCAGTGCTGGGCGAGATCCCGCAGGACCTGAAGTTCAAGGGCGAAAAGTGCAAGACCGTGATCGGCAAGCGCAACCGATTCCGCGAACATGTGACGGTGAATGCCGGCACCGGCGGCGGCGGCGGCGTGACCCGTATCGGCGACGACGGGTTGTTCATGGCAGGTTGCCACATCGCCCATGACGCCCAGGTCGGCGACCGGGTGATTGTGGTGAACTCCGCCGCGGTGGCGGGCCACTGCGTGCTGGAGGATGACGTGATCATCGGCGGCCTGTCAGGCATCCACCAATGGGTGCGCATCGGCCGCGGCGCCATCATCGGCGCGGTCACCATGGTGACCAATGATGTGATCCCCTACGGGTTGGTCCAGGCGCAGCGGGGCGAGCTGGACGGGTTGAACCTGGTCGGCCTCAAACGCCGCGGTGTCGCCCGCAGCGACATCACAGCCTTGCGTGCCGCGTTCCAGATGCTGGCCCAGGGCGAGGGCACCTTTCAGGAGCGCGCCAAGCGGCTGGGGGACGAGAGCGACAGCGAATACGTGCAGCGGATCGTCGCCTTTATCACCGGCGGCAGCGACCGCTCTTTCCTGACACCGGGGGGCTGAGACCATGCTGGCAGTGATTGCAGGTACCGGTGAACTGCCGGCTGAAGTTGTCTCCCGTGTTGCCGGCCGGCCGCTGATCTGTGCGATGGCAGGGTCGGAACCTGATGCGGTGGATGCGGAAGTGACATTCCGGTTTGAACAGCTGGGATCCTTTCTGGAACGCTTGAAGGCCGCAGACGTGACCGAGATCTGCATGGCAGGCGCGGTGCGCCGTCCCAATATCGACCCTTCGGCCATTGATGCCGCGACGATGCCGCTGGTTCCGGTGCTGCAGGCGGCGCTGGCCGCTGGCGATGACGGGGCATTGCGGGCGATCATTGGCATTTTTGAACAGGCCGGGTTCACTGTCCGCGCCGCGCATGAAGTGGCGCCGGATCTGCTGATGGCAGAGGGCGTGCCGACCAAGGTGCAGCCGGGGGAACTGGACAAGGCGGATGCTGTGCGGGGCGCTGAAATTGTCGCCGCCATGTGTGCGGCTGATATCGGCCAGTCCTGTGCAGTACGCAAGCAGCAGGCCATTGCGGTCGAGAACATCTTCGGCACCGACTGGATGCTGGCCTCGCTGCTGCACCGCCCGGATGGGCAGGGCGGTTTGCTGTTCAAGGCGCCGAAACCGGCGCAGGACCGCCGTGCTGACCTCCCCACCATTGGTGCCGGGACAGTTGAAGCCGCGGCCAGGGCCGGATTGTCCGGCATCGCATTGGAAGCAGGCGGCGTGATCGTGCTGGATCAGGAGGCGGTGATTTCGGCCTGTAACCGGCTGGGCCTGTTCCTGTGGCTGCGCAAGGGATGAGCCTGCGGGTGTTCATTCTGGCGGGCGAGCCTTCGGGCGACCGGCTGGGCGGGGCGCTTATGGCGGGATTGAAACAGCTGGCGCCGGAGGCGGTTTTCGACGGCATCGGCGGCGCACTGATGGCTGAGCAGGGGCTGGTCTCGCGGTTTCCGATGGATGAGCTTTCGGTGATGGGGCTGGCCGAGGTGCTGCCGAAGTACCGCCATCTGAAACGCCGGATCCGGGAAACTGCCGATGCGGTTCTGGAAACCAGGCCGGATGTGCTGATCACCATCGACAGCCCGGATTTCTCGCTGCGGGTGGCTCGGCTGGTCAAAGAGCAAAGCAATATCCGCACGGTTCATTACGTGGCGCCCTCGGTTTGGGCGTGGCGGCCCAAACGGGCAGGCAAAATGGCTGAGGTCATCGACCATGTGCTGGCGCTGCTGCCGTTTGAGCCGCCCCTTATGGAGAAGGCCGGGATGGCCTGCGACTTTGCCGGCCACCCGGTGGTCGCCGAGCCGCAGGCCACGCGCGAAGAGGTTGCTGCGTTCCGGCAGGAATTTGGTCTGGGGAATGCGCCCTTTGTGCTGGCGCTGCCAGGTTCGCGGCGCTCTGAGATATCGCGGCTGGCGCCGGACTTCGGGGCGGCCTTGAAACGGTTCCTGGAGACGCACCCGGACTATAAGGTCGTCGTTCCTGCTGCCGCACCGGTGGCAGGTCTGGTTGCGGAGGCTTTGCAAGGCTGGCCCGAAGGCACAGTCCTGATCGACCCGAACAAATTTGATCCCGCCACGGCCAAGGCCCACAAACGCGCCGCCTTTGCTGCGGCGGATCTGGCGCTGGCCGCTTCTGGCACGGTGTCGCTGGAACTGGCCGCCGCGGCCACGCCGATGGTGATTGCTTATAAATTCCAATGGCTGACCTGGCAGATCATGAAACGCATGGCGCTGATCGACACCGTGACGCTGGTCAACCTGGTGAGCGATACCCGCGTGGTGCCGGAATGTCTGGGGCCGGAGTGCACACCGGACAATATAGCTGCCCGGCTGGCTGCGGTGGCAGCAGATCCCGGCGCGCAATTGGGTGCCATGGACGTAACTATGCAACGTCTTGGCAAGGGCGGTGAAGAGCCCGGGCTACGTGCGGCGCGGGCTGTCTTGGACCGTCTCCCCCAGATGTAAGCAGAGCGCGGCGGAGACTGACGCCTCCGCCGCGCGGCTTTCGGTAGCGCGGGCGCTGCGCCCCCGCGCGGGGCGTGCCGCCTACGCACAGAAAAACATCTGCGGACCGGCAGGATGATGCGGTGGGTTTGATTCTGCGGAGAAGCGCCTGAAGGCAGGACCGGCCTCAGGCGCTTTTGCAATCTTATGGGAATTGCCGGGTCAGGGAAGGCGCAATTGGCTGGCTGCGTTTCTCAGTAACCGCGCCAGATCCAGCCGCCGCCAAAGATGCGGGAGCCTTCGCTGGCGTAGAACACGCAGGCCTGACCGGGAGAGACGCCTTCCTCCGGGGTCAACAGCTCGACCTCGGCGGTTGTTTCGCTCAGAGGACGGATAATCGCCTCACGCGGGGGGCGGGTGGAGCGGACCCTGACCTTCACATGCCATTCATCCTGCGAGGTGAAGGCCGTGTCGCCCAGCCAGTTGATTTCGCGCACCGGGATAGTGCGGGTGGCCAGCAGTTCCTTGGGGCCGACGACAACCTGTTTCGTGTCTACGTCCAGCTTTACCACGTACAGCGGCTCGGAAAGCCCGCCGATGCCCAGGCCGCGGCGCTGGCCGATGGTGTAATGCAGCACCCCGTCGTGGCGGCCCAGCACCCGTCCGTCGGAATGAACGATTTCGCCCGGCTCCGCAGCACCGGGGCGCAGTTTTTCGATCACCCCGGCATAGTTTCCGTCCGGCACAAAACAGATGTCCTGACTGTCCGGCTTGTCGGCCACCGCCAACCCGTACTGCGCCGCCATCTCCCGCGTTGCGTCCTTAGAGGGCAGGTGGCCCAGCGGGAAGCGCAGATAATCCAGCTGTTCCGGCGTCGTTGAGAACAGGAAGTAGCTCTGGTCGCGGTTCGCATCCTCGGCGCTGTGCAGCTCTGCCCCGTTTGCCCCCATCATGCGCTGGATGTAGTGGCCCGTGGCCATGCAGTCGGCCTCCAGATCCTTGGCGGTCTCCAGCAGGTCCTTGAACTTCACCCGCTCGTTGCAGCGGATGCAAGGCACCGGGGTTGCACCGGCCAGATAGCTGTCTGCGAACTCGTCAATCACCGCATCCTTAAAAATGTTCTCATAATCCAGGACGTAATGCGGGAAGCCGCGCTCCTCGGCGACGCGCCGCGCGTCGTGGATATCGATGCCCGCACAGCAGGCCCCCTTTTTGGCCAGCGCCGCGCCGTGATCGTAGAGCTGCAGTGTCACGCCGACCACGTCATAGCCCTGATCGGCCAAGTATGCAGCGACAACAGAGCTGTCGACACCGCCTGACATGGCCACCACCACCCGGGTTTCCGAGGGCGGTTTGGCAAAGCCGAGCGAGTTTAGTTTTGAGTCGTGGTCCAGCGCCATGGGGCAGCTCCTGAAGGCAAGGGGGCAGGCGCCGCAGAATATAGGAAAATCCTACAGACTCTCAAGGGCCGTGGTTCACGTGCCGTTAAGCCTGATCGGAAATTCTTGTGCCAGACCTCAACGAAAAAGATCTTCGAGGGAAGAAAGATGTTTTTGAAGAAAGTTGACGGGCCGCGGGCCGTCACCCTGCCGGATGGCACCATCATGACCAGGGCGGATCTGCCGCCGGCAACCACCAGGCGCTGGGTTGCCTCTCGCAAGGCCGCGGTGGTGCGCGGTGTTCTGTACGGGCTGCTGCCTCAGAAGGAGGCCATGCAACGTTACGGGCTGAGCGAGGAAGAGTTCCGAAGCTGGGTTGCAGCGGTTGCAGACCATGGCGAAGAGGCCCTGAAAACCACGCGTCTCAAGAAATTCCGCAGCCCTGACGCAAAATAAACAAGCCCGCCCTTGAGTTGCATTTGTAAATTAACCATCATGGTAACGAGGCATTAACTTTTTTCCACCAAGGTTAACGCGACCTGAGGGAAACAGTGTACAGGCGGAGAAAATAATATGCGCATTCTGCTGGTTGAGGATGATCCGACCACGGCCAAAAGCATCGAACTGATGCTGACCCATGCCAACCTGAACGTCTACTCGACGGATTTGGGGGAAGAAGGGATCGATCTGGCTAAACTTTACGACTATGACCTGATCCTGCTGGATCTGGGGCTGCCCGATATGAACGGCCACGAGGTCCTGCGCCAGCTGCGCATGTCCCGTATCGAAACGCCGATTCTGATACTGTCCGGTGCCGATGATACCGACAATAAGATCAAGGGCTTCGGCTTTGGCGCGGATGACTATCTGACCAAGCCTTTCCACCGTGAGGAACTGGTGGCGCGGATCCACGCGATCATCCGCCGTTCCAAGGGGCATTCGCAGTCCATCATCAAGACCGGCAAGATTGCGGTCAACCTGGATGCCAAGACGGTTGAGACCGATGGCAAGGCGGTGCATCTGACCGGCAAGGAATACCAGATGCTGGAGCTTTTGTCGCTGCGCAAGGGCACCACACTGACCAAGGAGATGTTCCTGAACCATCTTTATGGCGGCATGGATGAGCCTGAACTGAAGATCATTGATGTTTTCATCTGCAAGTTGCGTAAGAAGCTCAGCAACGCAACAGGCGGCGAGAATTACATCGAAACCGTCTGGGGCCGCGGTTATGTGCTGCGTGATCCGCAGGAAGACCACCTGTCAGGCGGCCAGCGAATGGCTGTCGGCGCCTGAAAGGATGATCACCCGGGCGGCACATGATAATGTGCCGCCGGTTGCAAGGACCTGCCGGTTGGCGGGTCTTTTTGCTTTTTGACGCCTGCAGCATGCGGGCTGTCAGATGCGCTGGACGCGGCCAGCGCGGCAGCTTATCACCAAAAGGGAGAACGAAGAGGGACCGCGCGTGGCAGAGAAAACAGAAAAAGACGTGGCCAACCTGTCGGCTGAAGAAGCGCAGGCCGAGTTTCACGGACTGGAAGAACAGCTTCGTGCGGCGGATTTGGCCTATCATCAGGCCGATGCGCCAGAAATCAGCGATGCGGCGTATGATTCGCTGAAACGGCGCTATCGTGCGCTGGCAGAGGCGTATCCGGATCTAGCGGCAGATGCCACTCAACTTGATGCGGTGGGGGCTCCGGTTGCCTCTGGCTTTGGCAAGATCCCCCATTCGGTGCGGATGCTGTCGCTGGGCAACGCTTTTGAGGATGAGGACGTCGCCGATTTCGACCGCAGCATCCGCAAATACCTGGGCCTCACGCCTTTTGATGGATTGTCTTTTACTGCCGAACCCAAGATCGACGGGCTATCGCTGTCACTGCGCTATGAACAGGGCGTTCTTATCCAGGCGGCAACGCGCGGCGATGGCAGCATTGGTGAAAATGTGACCGCCAACGCCCGAACCATTGCCGACATTCCGCAGCAGCTGCACGGCGCGCCGGATGTTCTGGAAGTGCGCGGCGAAGTCTACATGAGCCACGCTGACTTTGAGGCGCTGAATGCCCGGCACGAAGAACGCGGCGGCAAGGTTTTTGCCAATCCGCGCAACGCCGCCGCAGGGTCGCTGCGGCAGCTGGATGCGGAAATCACCCGGGCCCGGCCTTTGCGGTTCTTTGCCTACAGCTGGGGTGAGTTGAGTGAACCCCTGGCAGAAACGCAGATGGAGGCAATTGCGCGGCTGCACTCCCTGGGGTTTCAAACAAACCCGCTGACCCGGTTGTGCGCAACTCTTGAAGAGATGATCAATCACTACCGCAGTATCGAAGAACAGCGCGCAACGCTTGGCTATGACATTGATGGCGTTGTGTATAAGGTCAATGATCTGGCCTTGCAGGGGCGGCTGGGTTTCCGCTCCACCACGCCCCGCTGGGCGATCGCGCATAAGTTTCCGGCGGAACTCGCCTGGACCCGGCTGGTGTCCATCGACATTCAGGTCGGCCGTACAGGCGCGCTCAGCCCTGTGGCCCGCCTCAGCCCTGTGACCGTAGGCGGGGTGGTGGTGTCGAATGCGACGCTGCACAACGAGGATTACATTCAGGGCCGCGATTCAAAGGGCGAGGAGATCCGGGGCGGCAAGGACATCCGCATCGGTGATTGGGTGCAGATATACCGGGCCGGTGACGTTATCCCGAAAGTGGCCGATGTGGATCTGACCAAGCGGCCCGCGGATGTCGCGCCCTATCAGTTCCCGCAAACTTGCCCGCAATGCGCCAGCCCGGCTGTGCGCGAGGAAGGCGATGCCGTGCGGCGCTGTTCCGGCGGCCTGATCTGCCCGGCGCAAGCGGTGGAAAAGCTGAAGCATTTTGTGTCCCGCGCAGCCTTTGACATTGAGGGTCTGGGCGCCAAACAGGTGGAGCAGTTTCATGCAGACGAGTGGGTGAAGGAACCCGCTGATATCTTTGATTTGCAAGAAAATTATGGATCCGGACTACAGCAGCTGAAGAACCGAGAAGGGTGGGGCGAAAAATCTGCGGATAACCTGTTTGCTGCGATTGCTGAAAAACGCACCATCCCGATGGCCAAACTGATATTTGCCCTGGGCATCCGCCACGCGGGCGAAGTTGCCGGACGGGATCTGGCATTGCATTACCGGGATTGGCACGCGATGGCGGAGGCGGTTGACGCCGCACGACCCGCTGCGCTGGCGCACCGGGCAGCGGATGAAGCTGAGGAGGCTGAACGCCAGTCTGCCGCTCGGGAAGGCCGCCGTGCCCGCATCAAGGACGCCCGCGATGCGGCGATTGCCGCTTGCGATGTTCCTGCCGGGGCTGCGTCCGTTTGGGCGGACCTTATCGGTGTCGATGGGATTGGCGCGGTGCTGGGCCTGTCCCTGTCAGATGCCTTTGCCAACCCCGAAGAACGCGCGGCCTTTGACCGGCTGGTGGCCAAGCTGACCATTGTGCCGCCGGACGCGCCTGCGGCGGACAGCCCGGTGGCGGGCAAGACCGTGGTCTTTACCGGCACGCTGGAAAAGATGACCCGCGCCGAAGCCAAGGCGCGGGCCGAAGCTTTGGGTGCCAAAGTGTCCGGCTCGGTGTCCAAAAAGACCGACATTCTTGTGGCCGGACCGGGCGCGGGGTCCAAGGCCAAGAAGGCGGCTGATCTGGGTATCAGAACAATGGACGAAGATAGCTGGCTGGAGCTGATTGCAGAGGCATGAGCGGACGTCCCGAAATCCTGTTTCCGCTGTTTGCCGGGGCCGAGACCTTGCAGGGGGTCGGTCCGAAGACTGCACAATCCCTCACCCAGGTTGAGGTCGAGACACCGCGTGACTTGCTGTTTTCGCTGCCGTATTCGGTGGTGGACCGGCGGCGGCGCGATACTATCCGCGGGGTGGATCTGCCCGCCGTCGTTACAGTTGAAGTGACCATCGGCAGTCACCGCCCCGCCCGTAACCGGGGCGGCGCATACCGGATCCATGTGGAAGATGCGGAGACTGAATTCCAGCTTGTGTTCTTCCACGGCCGCAGCCGTTACCTTGAGGCTCAGCTGCCGGAGGGCGCGCGCCGTGTGGTCTCGGGCAAGCTGGAACTGTTTGACGGTCTGGCCCAGATGGTTCACCCGGACCACATGCTGCCGGTTGAGGAAGCGCATGAGATCCCGGAGTATGAGCCGGTCTACAGCCTGACCCACGGGGTTACCCAGAAAACCATGTATAAGGCGGCGCAAAGCGCGCTGTCGCGGATGCCGGAGCTGGCCGAATGGATCGACCCGGCGCAGATGCTGAAGGAAGCCTGGCCTGCCTGGCATGACGCGTTGCAAACGGCCCATGCACCGCAGGGTCCCGGTGATTTGGACCCGCAGGCGCCGGCTCGGGCGCGGCTGGCCTATGATGAGCTGTTTTCCCATCAGCTGACCCTGGCGCTTGCCCGCCAGACCGAACGTAAAGTTCGCGGTATTCAAAGCCAGGCCACCGGACGGCTGCAATCCCGCGTGCTCAAGGTTCTTCCGTACCGGCCGACCAGCGCGCAAGCCCGCGCGATTGACGAAATTTCGGCGGATATGGCCACTGGCAAACGGATGAACCGGCTTTTGCAGGGGGACGTGGGTTCCGGAAAAACCTTGGTTGCTTTCATGGCCTTGCTGGTTGCTGTTGAAGCAGGCGGGCAGGGTGTGATGATGGCTCCCACGGGGATTCTGGCGCAGCAGCATATGGAAGGGCTTGCACCGCTGGCCGAGGACGCAGGTGTGGTGATTGAGATCCTTACCGGACGCGACAAAGGCGCGGAGCGCAAGGCCAAGCTGGCGGCGCTGAAACGCGGTGACATTCACATCCTGATCGGTACCCACGCGGTGTTCCAGCAAGATGTGGAATTCCGCGATCTGCGGCTGGCCATTGTCGACGAACAGCACCGCTTCGGGGTGCGCCAGCGGATGGAGCTTGCGGAAAAAGGCAAGGGCGCTGATGTCCTGGTGATGACCGCAACGCCGATCCCGCGCTCGCTGGCACTGGCACAATATGGCGACATGGATGTTTCAGTGCTGGACGAAAAACCGCCGGGGCGCAAGCCGGTCAAGACCGCGGTGATCAGCACCGAGCGGATGCAGGAGGTGGTCGATCATCTGCGCAAGGCGATATCTGAAGGGCGTCAGTGTTACTGGGTTTGCCCGCTGGTCGATGAATCCGAGCTGAGCGACCTGACCGCCGCCGAGGAACGGTTCAAGCATCTGCGCGCCATTTTAGGCGAGGGCACTGTGGGATTGGTGCATGGCCAGATGCCGCCTGCGGACAAAGATGCAGCCATGGCGGCGTTCCAAAAAGGCGATACCAAGGTTCTGGTGGCCACCACGGTGATTGAGGTGGGGGTGAACGTTCCGAATGCCTCGATCATGGTGATTGAGCGGGCAGAGATCTTTGGCCTGGCGCAGCTGCACCAGCTGCGCGGCAGGGTGGGGCGCGGCAGTGCCCAGTCAACCTGCCTGTTGATGTACCAGCCTCCGTTGACTGAGGGCGGGCGTAAACGGCTTGAGGTCCTGCGCGAATCCGAGGACGGCTTCCGCATTTCGGAAACCGACCTGCAGATGCGCGGCGCGGGGGACATGATCGGTACCGCGCAATCCGGCCTGCCGCGGTTCCGTATTGCCGATTTGGAACGCCAGGCAGGGCTGATGGCCGTGGCGCAAAGCGACGCGCGGGCGCTGCTGGCCGCCGATCCCAAACTGGACAGCCCCCGCGGCAAGGCTGCGCGTGTTCTTCTGTGGCTGATGAAGCAGGATCAGGCAATCCGTTTGATTACAGTGGGTTAACGCGCATTCCAAAGCGTGTTCTCTGGCGGAGTTCCAATCTGTTCGCAAATGTTCTCAAAAAGTTCTTTACAGGCGTTCCAGAAAATGAGAACAAAGGGGCAACAAAATTGCCAGAGAGCGAAGAGACTGACCGGAGGAGGCCCGAGCCATGATTGCACAGATCAAAACCACCATGCAGAACGCCCATTCGACCCTGCTGGAGGACGCCATCGGCGCGGCCTCGCTGATGGTGATGCTGGTGGCGGCACTGCATCTTCCAGGGCTGTTCTGATCCGCTTTTCCCATTCCTGATTGCATCTGCTGTGCCGGGCCGGCCCTTTCCTGTCCCGGACTGCCCGAGGGATCAACCGCCTGTCCCGATCCCCAACTTGGATTGCCTCAATATCCAGCCTGGCCTGCCCGGGTCCCGCACAGCAGAGCATGACTGCCGCCGCCATCCTGCCCGGATGCGCGGCGGTTTTTTTATTTGAGGGGAGAGTGATCACACAGCGTAATGATTTGCACAGGCGCAGGCCGCGTTGCAATATTTCGGGCTACCTGTGCAGGGTTGCAAAAGGCCGCGTCAGGCGCAGTGCTCCTTGGCGGCGGTCTGCATGGCTTCCAGCGTTGCCTCCAGCGCCAGCATGATCGAGGCGTGGCGGTTCTTGAACTCGCGCGCAGGCTGCAGCACTTCCAGCCCGTCAAAAGGCGCGTCCGGCACCGGGCCGTTCTGGGTCAGCATCGCCTTCAGCTGGTCGCGGGCGGTCTCAACCTCTTCCAGCGAGCGGCCGATGACATGGGCACCCACCACTGCCGCCGAGGCCTGTCCCAGCGCGCAAGCCTTTACGTCCTGGCCGAAATCCGCGATCCGCCCGTCTGTCACAGAAATGTCGACGGTCACGGCAGAGCCGCAAAGCGGCGAGCGTTTCTTGACAGTGGCACTGGGAGATTCGAGCCTGTCGAGATGCGGAATATCCGCTGCCAGCGCCAGAATGCGGGTGGAGTACAGTTTGATCAGATCACTTTCGCCAGACATGTCTTTCCCGGGCTTTCCCTGCTTGGTTCTTCCCCATACATAGGGAGCCGAACAGCAGATGCAAAAGGTTTTTACCCATGTCTATTGCCGCGTCCTTTGATCCCGCCAGCCTGACCTATAATGACGCCGGGCTGATCCCCTGCATTGCGCAGGACGAAGCTTCGGGCGAGGTTCTGATGATGGCCTGGATGAATGCCGATGCGGTGGCGCGCACGCTGGAGACCAGGAACGTGACCTATTGGTCGCGGTCGCGCCAGGCATTTTGGGTGAAGGGGGAAACCTCAGGCCACCTGCAGGAACTGATAGACCTGCGGGTGGATTGCGACCGGGATTGCCTGCTGGCGCTGGTGCGGCAAACCGGGGCGGCCTGCCATACCAACCGGCGGACCTGCTTTTATACTGCGGTGCGCGGCGGCGAAGAGATTGAGCTGATGAAGCCGATGGGCTGAACAAGGAAACGGCCCTGGCGGGCCGTGCCTCCGGCGGGGATACTTTTAGCCGGAAGAAGCGGTCAGGCCGGCCATTTCGCGAATGTCCTGCGGGGTGGACCCCTCGGCTCGGTATTTGGCGATGGCGCGGGCATCGTCGCGTTTGGCAAGGCGCTTGCCAGCCTCGTCGCGGATCAGGCGGTGGTGGTGGTAAACGGGCGTGGGCAATCCAAGCAGGCTTTGCAACAGCACGTGGATCTGTGTGGCCTCAAAAAGGTCAGCACCGCGTACTGCATGTGTGATGCCTTGATCCGCGTCATCAACAACAACGGACAGATGGTAGGATGTGCCCAAATTCCGGCGCACCAGGATGATGTCGCCAACGGTCATGATCAATTGTTCCGGGTCCAGGGGATGGATGCCTTCGAACTCCGGGCTGGTTTCCGTGAAGCTGCGTAAATCAGCTGCCTGGACGGCTTTCATCATGTTCAGCCGGATCACGTCCTTGTCCGTGGCCTCGGATGCCGGGCGCTCGCGGCAGGTGCCTGGGTAGATGCGCCCGTCGGGACCGAATTGCGGAACCCCTTCTTGCGGGGCGCCTGCGGCGGTCTCGATATCGGCACGGTTGCAGCGGCAGGGATAGGTCAGGCCCATCACTGTCAATTGGTCCAGTGCGGCGCGATAACGGGGCAGGCGGTCCGACTGGCGCATTACCGGCTGCGGCCAAGTCAGGCCGAGCCACTCCAGATCCTCAAAAATCTGCGCCTCCCATTCGGGGCGCGCGCGGGACTGATCGATATCTTCGATGCGCAGCAGAAAGCTGCCGCCTTCCGCCATGGCCATATCGTGCGCCAGGATGGCGGAATAGGCATGGCCCAGGTGCAGCGGTCCGGTTGGCGACGGTGCAAATCTGGTGGTGAATGTCACGCTTTCTCAATTACATAAACTGTGGACTTCAAGTCGATTCCAGGGAGGTGGTCGCCGTGCTCCCGGAATAACAGCCGGGCGGCCGAACAGTCCAGCCATTCATTGAGTTTGCCGGTATAGGCGCGGTCTTCCAGTGCGTGATCATTGTAGGAAAAGGCAAACAGCCCGCCGCGCGGCAAGGCATGCAGGATCATGTCGAATACCGCTGGCGGGGCTGCGCCAGTGCCCAGAACGCCGCAGCCGGTGATCTGGCGGTAGGCACCCCGCGGGATCGGCTTGCTGTCCTTGACATCAATCTGTGTCAATGTGCGGTAGACGCCCTTGCTGCGGGCCTGGGTGAGCATTTCGTCAGACGGTTCCATACCATCCACAGTGTCAAACCCCTGCAACCGCAGCGCCAAACCTGACAGGCCGGTGCCGCAGCCGAAGTCGAGAACGGGCACACTCATGTCCGGCTGGAACTGTGCCAAGGCTTCGGCGATACGGCCCGGTGTGGCGTAACCGTTCTCGGCGATCTCAGCGTCATAAGAAGCGGCCCATTGGTTGTAGTGATCCAGGGTCGCTTCCGGTGTTTCAAGGTCGTAGGCCTTGTCCAGAAACTTTTCGCTCATGCAGTAAGTTTAGGCCCGGCAGCCGCAGCCCGTCTAGGAAAAGTTGCCGAGCCACTCTTGCCAGGCATCCTTGGCGCGGTCGGTATAGGCCTTGTATCGGTCCTTGCGGCCGCGGCGGCCGCCTTTGAGACCGTCAACCGGGCGGAACAGGCCGAAGTTCACGTTCATCGGCTGAAACGTCTTGGCCTCGGCGCCGCCGGTGATGTGGTGGATCAGCGCGCCCATGGCACTGTCCTGCGGCACATCCGGCAGCTGTTGACCGAGGATTTCCGCAGCGGCCAGCCGGCCTGCCAGCAGGCCCATGGCCGCACTTTCGACATAGCCCTCGACGCCGGTGATCTGGCCGGCAAAGCGAATGTTGGGCTTGGATTTCAGCCGCATCTGCGCGTCCAGCAGGGTGGGGGAATTCAGGAAGGTGTTGCGGTGGATGCCGCCGAGGCGTGCAAAGCTGGCGTTCTCCAGCCCCGGGATCATCTTGAACACGTCTGTCTGGGCGCCGTATTTCATCTTGGTCTGGAAACCGACGATGTTGAACAGCGTTCCCAGCGCGTTGTCGCGGCGCAGTTGCACTACGGCATGCGCTTTGACGCCGGGCTGATGCGGATTGGTCAGACCCACCGGCTTCATCGGGCCAAAGCGCAGCGTCTCCCGGCCGCGGTCGGCCATGACCTCGATCGGCAGGCAACCGTCGAAATAGCCCGCGGTCTCGCCTTCGTGAAACTCAGTTTTGTCAGCTGACAATAATGCGTCGATAAAGGCCTCGTACTGGTCCTTGTCCATCGGGCAGTTGAGGTAGGCGGTGCGCTCTTCCTCAGTCTCGCCCTTGTCATAGCGCGACTGCATCCAAGCCTGCGACATGTCGATGCTTTCCGCATAGACAATCGGCGCGATGGCATCGAAAAACGCCAGTGCCTCGGCGCCGGTTTCCGCCTGGATTGCCTGCCCCAGTTCCGGTGATGTCAGCGGGCCGGTAGCAAAGATCCAGTGGCCGTCCACAGGCAGTTCGGTGATCTCTTCGTAAGAGACCGACACATTGGGATGCGCCTTCAGCTTAGCCGTCACAGTTTCGGCAAAAGGATCGCGGTCCACCGCCAGCGCACCGCCGGCGGGCAGGCGGTGTTGGTCTGCTGTGGCCATGATCAGCCCGCCTGCTGCGCGCATTTCCCAATGCAGCAGGCCCACGGCGTTCTGTTCGTCATCATCCGAGCGGAAGGAGTTGGAACAGACCATCTCGCCCAGGTTGCCGGTTTGATGGGCAAAGGTTTCCACCTTGGGGCGCATTTCGTGGATCACCACGGAAACGCCCATGTTCGCCGCCTGCCAGGCAGCCTCGGACCCGGCCATGCCGCCGCCCACGATATGCAATGTCTGTGCCGAATGATCTGTCATGCCCGCCACATAGGGCAGGGGAAGGGGTTGCGCAACAGGATTGGCGGTCGAACCCGCGCTGCAGCGCCGCCGAAAATCGTACAGAGTTTGTTGGCTGTATGTGATCTGACCGGGAGGGAGAGAAATTTGGGGCCGCCGCTGCGGGAATGGTCACCGGTGAGAGAGAACCGGTTGGAGGGACCCTTCCGCAGCAGCAGCCCAAATTGTGCCGGTCAGTGACTAATCAGCGACCGTGCCCAATCTTTGCTATCTTTCCGCCCGAATTGAAAGGCGTTTGGCTGGCTTCTTAAGGAAACAATATGTGCGGAATGGTAAACAAAGCCTAAAATTTTCAGAGAATTCCGGAGGTCAGGCCGGAATTCCCGAAAAATCCTCCCGGCGCATCAATTTTCCTGCCAGTCGGGGGCGCGTTTTTCGATAAAGGCGGCCATGCCTTCGATTGTGTCGCGGTACATCAGGTTCTCGACAATCACTCCGCTGGTATAAGCATAGGCCTGATCCAGCGGCATTTGCAGCTGCTCGTAAAACGCCTGTTTGCCGATTTTCACTGCAGAGCCGAGTTTCGCGGCGATGGTTTCAGCCAGCCGGGTGGTTTCCGCCTCCAGCTCCTCCAGCGGCACGGCGCGGTTGGCCAGACCCAGATCCACCGCGCGGGCGGCGTTGATGAACTCGCCCGTGGTCAGCAGCTCAAACGCCTGCTTGCGGGGGATGTTGCGCGACAGGGCCACCATCGGGGTGGAGCAGAACAACCCGATGTTCACGCCGTTGACGCCGAATTTGGTGTCCTCTGCCGCCACTGCCAGATCGCAGGAAGCCACCAGTTGGCAGCCTGCTGCCGTGGCGATACCGTGGACTTGGGCAATCACCACCTGGGGCAGCGACTGCAGTCCTGTCATCACGCTGGTGCAGCGGGCAAACAGGTCCTGGAAGTAAGCCTTGCCGCCGTCCGCCGCGGCGCGGCCTGCGGTCATCTGCTTGATGTCATGGCCCGCACAGAAGCCTTTGCCGGTGCCGGACAGGATCACCACCTTGATGCTGCTGTCCTCGCGCAGGGCGTCGATCTGCTCTTGCAGGGCCGCCAGCATCCCGTCCGACAGGGCGTTCAGTTTTTCCGGCGTGTTCATCTTCAGCCGGGCAATGCCGCCCGTGTCGTGACGTTCCAGAATTGTCATCTTGCCCTCCTCGCAATTCTCGGGGCAACTCTATGCAGGGATAGGGGAAAGGGAAAGCATGACGCTGGCATTTGATGTCGCAGGTCTGACGGATTACCTGCATGAGATTTTTCCGCAGGTGAAGGATGACTTTGCCATCGACGCGATGGATGAGCAGGGCCTTCGGATGCGGCTTTTGACAGCCGAGCGGCATTTGCGGCCCGGCGGCACGGTATCGGGCCCGTCGATGTTTGCACTGGCGGATTGCGCGATCTATGCGCTGCTTCTGTCGCGATTGGGGCGCGAGGCGCTGGCCGTCACCACCAATTGTTCGCTGGATTTCATGCGCAAACCCGTGGCCGGCGCGGATATTATCGCCGAGGCGCGGCTGTTGAAGCTGGGCCGGGTTTTGGCGGTCGCCGATGTGCTGATGTATTCCGAAGGGCTGGCAGAGCCGGTGGCGCGCGCCAGCATGACATATTCGATCCCGCCTAAGCGCTAAAGCGCGTTGGCAAGGGGCTGGCCGGCCTTCACCAGCGTTTCCCGGCCATTGGCGCTGTTTGCCACCAGATCGTCCGAGAAGCGGACCTTGCCGGGCTCAAACACCACCACCACGGTGGAGCCGCCGAATTTGAAATAGCCCTTCTCGTCCATCTTCTGCACGTCGCCAGCGGTACGGGTGTTGACGATGCTGCCGACACCAAAGGCGCCGACCTCGACAAAGCAATAGGTGCCCAGCGTTTCGGTCTCGATCAGGGTCCAGCTGCGTTTGTTCTCGCCGAACACATCCGGCCCGGCCCCCAGCGCAATCGGGTTCACCGAATGCAGCGCGCCGGCAATGTCCTGGGCGCCATTGATCCGGCCTGCCGCGGGGAAGTGGTATCTGTGATAGTCCGCCGGGCACAGCCGCACGATGGCCAGGGCGCCGCCGATGAAACGCTCCGCAATGCCGGGCAGCATAGTGCGCACCGACATCGGGTGGCCTTTGACGGGGATAAACACGTCCTCAGCAAGTTCCGGGAACACCAGCACCCGGCCATCGGCAGGGGAGACAACGTCCTTGGGGTCGGTGCTGAAGGGGCGCACTTCGGGTTTCAGGTGGCGGACAAAGAATTCATTGAAACAGGAGAAACTCTCCGTGTCGGCAGAAGCTTCGGTCATGTTGATCGACAGGTCTTCTATCACCGCCTTGATCTTGCTCTTGGAAAACCGCGAGTTGAACCAGATGCCCATCAGACGGCTGATGAGGGGCGAGCGAAACAGCAGTTTCTCGATGGGCCGGGCATTGGCGTTCTGATAGGCCCAGCGAATCCATTTCTCGCCGAGCACGGCTTCTTCAAAGGTCTCGCCGGTGTCGCGGTCAACAACAAGGATGGGATCGCGCTTCATAGGGCCTGCCACGTCTGGTTTCTGCACTGCCGCGCCTAGCAAGAAGCGGCGGCGGGGCCAAGGCCGGAAATGGGTTGCAACGCTGGGGCAGGGACCGTTCAGGGGCCGGAGGCCGTCTTGCAAATGCGTCCAGTGCAGCTTTTGCGGCCGAAAGCTGCCATAGCACCGGATGCATGGCGCGTGCCCGCTCTGCGGGCGGAATTGCTTTTCCAGAAAAGAAAAAGGGGGCCGCGGCCCCCCTGTCCCGGATGTTCCTTACGGGAACAGCTTTTTCACGTAGTTCGGCAAGGCAAAGGCGGCCTTGTGAACCTCCGGATTATAATACCCGGTGTCGATCCCGGCAGCAGCAAACCGCGCCTCCAGATCCGCAAGGCTTGCATTACGGGCCTTGCCCGAATGGCTGCCCCAGCCAAAGGCCATTGGACCGCCGGCATAGGTCGGCACTGACGCCAGATAACATGACGCATCGGCGAACAGCGCCTGGAAGGCGCGCAGGGTGCCGGTCAGCTCGTCACCTTGCATGAACGGCACGCCGTTTTGCGTCACGATGATGCCGTCCTCAGTCAGCGACCGCGCTGCGTGGCCATAGAAAGTATCGGTGAACAGCACTTCGCCGGGGCCGATCGGGTCGGTCGAATCGACGATGATCACATCGAACTTTCCGGTGTTCTCTTTCATGAAGAGCGCACCGTCGTTGATCACCAGATTGAGGCGGGGATCGTCGAACGCGCCGTTGCTCAGCATCGGCAGGTATTCTTTCGAGAAATCCACCACGCCGCCGTCGATCTCGACCATAGTGACATGCTCGACCGACGTGTGGCGCAGCGCCTCGCGGGCCATGCCGCCGTCGCCACCGCCGATGATCAGCACACGTTTTGCGGCACCATGCGCCAGGATCGGCACATGGGTCAGCATTTCGTGGTAGATGAAGTTGTCGCCTTCGGTGGTCTGCACCACGTCGTCCAGCGTCAGAATCCGGCCGAACTGGCCGTTCTGGAACACTTTCAGGCGCTGATGCTCGGTGTTGCTGTCATAGAGCATCTCGTCCACGCGCAGGGCCTGGGCGTAATGCGCATGCAGGCTTTCAGTCACCCACTCCGGTTTGCTGGCACTGCTCATGCCGCAACCTCTTTGGCGATCAGTTCCTCTCCGCGCAGCAGTTCGCGCACTTCCACCATGTCAGTGTTGAAGGCCTCTTTCAGCACGTCGACGGCTTTCCACGGCTCGGCATCGCCGCACATGAAGACGTCAAAGGCGCCATAGCCGATTTCAGGCCATGTATGCACCGAGATATGGCTTTCCGCCAGCACGGCCACGCCGGAGACGCCCTGCGGCGAAAACTTGTGGGTGTGGATGTGCAGCAGGGTGGCGCCGCAAACGTCCACGCAGTCGCGGAACGCCTTCTGGATGCGGGCTTCGCAGTCCAGGCCGGTGCCTTTCATTACTTCGATGATCAGATGGGTCCCAGCAAACACCTTGCCATCCTTACGGATGAAATGGTCTTCGCGGTCCGAGTCCACAACGGAGTCGATATTCGCGGCTGTTACACCGCGGGCGGTATCTTCCTCATGGGCGCCTGTCTCCAGACCGATCCCCAGTTGGAAGAGGTTGGCGTCTTTCATGACACTCCCCTTCGTTCCAGTAGATTGCAATCCAGCCGGTTCCTTAGCGCCCCCCCGAATAAGGGTCCGGGGTTGGGATCGGTACCGAAAGTGAGGGGCATTTAGGCCGGGGGGGAGATTCGATCAACCTTTAATTTTTGCATAGCCGGTAACGCGCAAGGACCTGCATCCTGCGGATCACAAGGGCCGGCAAAAAAAAAGGGCCGGGGCGAACCCCGGCCGTCAGGTTGTTCTATTGCCCAGGGGATCATGGGCGCCAGAACGGAAGAGTGGCTTCATAATGGGCGTCCTGGCGGCTCAGCCCGATGTCCTTAAGTTGCGCTGCGCTCAGGTGTTTAAGGTGGGTTCTTGTGCGGCGGCGCAGGCTCCACTTGGTCACCAGTACTGCAAAAAGGACGGCCCATTGCGCCAGCACCGGCAGGGCCGGGCGGCTGATCAGATAGGACATGTTCGAATGTGCCATTTGCGTGTGCTGTACCATGGGAGGCTTCCTGTATTGTGTTGATACAATCCTGTTGATTTGTCGTGATGTTTTGATACAAAGGGGTAAGCGTGTTGTCCAAGGATGGATTGTAATGGGTACAATTTGGCCGCAAAGCCTGAGTGAGACAAAAGGTCCCAAGTATAAAAAAGTAGCAGATACAATCCGGTCTGCTGTCGAATTGGGCAGTTTGAAAATTGGTACAAAGCTGCCGCCGGTGCGCGATCTAGCGTATCAATTGAGCATTACACCCGGCACCGTAGCCCGCGCCTACAGCATTCTGACCGATGAAGGCGTGCTGGAGGCCGAGGTCGGGCGCGGCACCTTTGTAGCCGAAAAGAAAAAGCCGGTGCCGGATGACGTATGGTCGCGGGAGCTGCATTTGCTGGAGGCGCGCGATCCCGGTCATGTCAGCCTGTTCAGCCCGCGGATTGCGGATATGGGGCAGGTGGCCGCGGTGCGCGAGGCGCTGCACAAGGTGGCGGAAGGCGAGGCGCGCAATTTCCTGAATTATCCGACCCGCGACGCTTATCTGCCGGTGCGCCAGGCGGCGGCGGCCTGGGTGGGACAGTCGCCGGTTGGCATGGTCACAGAAAACGACATTGTTCTGACACATGGCGGCCAGAACGGGCTGATGGTGGTTCTGCAAGCGATCCTCGAGGGGCCGCAGCCGGTGATCATGGTTGAGGATCTGACCTATGCCGGGTTCCGCCGTGCCGCGGAACTGCTGAGGGCGCAGGTGGTCGAGGTTGCCATGGATGAACACGGTATCCGGCCGGATTCAATGGAACTGGCGATCCGCAAGACCGGCGCCACGGTACTGTGCACCAGCCCCGAGGTGCATAATCCAACCGGGCTGCACACCCCGCTGGGGCGCCGCAAGGAGATTGTGCGCATTGCCCGCCGCCACGGGGTGCAGATCGTCGAGGATGATTGCTACCGGTTGGGCGAGTCGCGCGCACCCAGCTACCGGTCGCTGGCGCCGGAGCTTGCCTGGCATGTGTCCTCGATCTCCAAGATCCTGACACCAGCCCTGCGCGTCGGTTTTGCGCTGGCGCCCGAGGGCCGGACCACAGACCTGCGGCGGGTGGCGGAACACGGGTATTTCGGCCTGGCGCAGCCGCTGGCGGACCTGGTGCGGATCCTGCTCACCGATCCGCGGCTGCCTGATCTGGTGGCGGCGGTGCGCGGGGAAATGGCCCGTTATGTCCGGGTCGCGGTCAATGCGCTTGGCGGGTTTGATCTGACCTGGAATCCGGATGTGCCCTTTGTCTGGCTGCGGCTGCCCTCGGGCTGGCGCGCTGCCGCTTTCACCCGCGCCGCAGAATCAAACGGGGTTCAGATCCGCTCGGCAGATGAATTTGCCCTTCGCGACGGCCGCGCGCCGCATGCGGTGCGCATTGCCATCAACGCGCATGTGCCGCTGAAACAGTTTGAGGAGGCGATGCTGCGCCTGCGCGCCCTGCTGGACAACCCGCCCGAGCAGATCAGCGTTTAAAAATGGAAAGGGGCCACTTTGACAAGCGGCCCCAATCAAGCTGAAAATGCTGCTGACTACTCTTCCAGTTCAATCCACAGAGGGACATCATTGCCGCCAAAGGACCAGTTGTCTTTGCCAGCGGCGATTCCGGCAGTGACAGCCGCAGCGACCAGTCCGGCGACAGATCCGCCGGCAACGATAACCCCGTCAAGTGTTGGTTGAACTTTGGTGTCCGCCGTCCTGCCGGGCGCATTGCAACTCACCCGCAGCGGGGTTGGCCGGCCTTTGAGCTTGGGCAAGCGAACCACCGCCGGCGTCGTGAACGAGGCGGAAAACTCGGCGGAGTCCAATGTGCAGACAGCTCCAGTCACCTCAATGCGTTTAGTCACGGAGGAGCGGTTGTTTCCGGACAAAACCTTTTGCCGGCGTTCTTCTTCATCCAACTCAAAGAAGTAAGTGCGCATGACAGGCTCGGTGTAGCCGGTAACGCGTGCTGCGGTGAGGCCGGCTTTATAGGATACGGCAACCGGCGGCTGTTCCACGGGCGCATATTGCATGCAGCCGCTGACCAGCAGGGCCAGGGGCATCGGGGCGAATTTGGAAAGTTTCAAGGCGGTGCTCTCTTGGTTGAATTTCACCGGGTGGCTAACCGGAGCAAATGCCCTGGAGCAAGGAGGGGAGGCAAATCAATGGAAAGTGTTGCCCAATCCGCTCTCCGCTCGGACTGATAGTGTAAAATTTGTGGGGTAAAATAATACCTAATTCACAACTTATTGTTTTTGCTTGATTTATTATCAGTTACCTCTGTTGACGTGGCTTTGTGATCGCCGTAAACCCCCTCCATCGCATTCAGGCGTTTCCTTTCGGGGAATCTGCCGTCACGACAAACAGGATTGACCTGCCATGAAAACCTTCTCTGCTACTCCGGCAGACATCGAGAAGAAGTGGATCCTGATCGACGCCGAGGGCGTTGTTCTGGGCCGTCTTGCTTCCATCGTCGCCATGCGCCTGCGTGGTAAGCACAAAGCGTCCTTCACTCCGCATATGGATATGGGCGACAACGTGATCATCATCAACGCTGAAAAGGTCCAGATGACCGGCAAGAAGCGCGAAGAGCACTTCTACTGGCACACCGGCCACCCGGGCGGCATCAAATCGCGCACCAAACAGGAAATCCTGGAAGGCAAGCACCCCGAGCGCGTTGTGACCCAAGCAGTCAAGCGCATGCTGCCGGGCAACCGTCTGAGCCGTCAGATCATGACCAATCTGCGTGTCTATGCCGGTGCCGAGCACCCGCATGAAGCACAGGCCCCCGAAGTTCTGGATGTTGCATCCATGAACAAGAAAAACACCCGGAGCTAATGTAGATGTCTGATCAGATCAACACTCTTGAAGAGCTCGCAGCTGCAACCGGTGTGGAAGCAGTGGCCGAAGAAACCATCACACGTGAGCCGGTTCGCGATGAACTGGGCCGCGCCTATGCCACCGGCAAGCGTAAAGACGCGGTTGCCCGTGTCTGGATCAAGCCGGGCTCCGGCAAGGTCGAAGTGAACGGTTTGGAAATCAACAAGTATTTCGCCCGTCCGGTGCTGCAGATGATCCTGCGCCAGCCGTTCCAGGTTGCCGGTGTCGAAGGCGAATTCGACGTCTACGCCACCGTAAAAGGCGGCGGCCTGTCCGGTCAGGCCGGTGCGGTCAAGCACGGCGTCTCCAAAGCGCTGCAGCTGTATAATCCCGCTCTGCGCGGCGCGCTGAAAGCGGCTGGCTTCCTGACCCGCGACAGCCGTGTTGTGGAACGGAAGAAATACGGTAAGGCCAAAGCCCGTAAGAGCTTCCAGTTCTCCAAGCGCTAAGTTTCACGCTATTACCATTTTTGGAAAGGGCCGCCTGCTGGGCGGCCCTTTTTACTGCTGGCACAGGTGACTGACCTGCACCGTTAACATTTTCGCAAAAGTAACGTAACATTGCTGGCACCGCGTTCTGTTGGGGGGCTGCAATGCCGCAAACCATCTATGAGAAATACGGCGGTTTCAGTGCCATCAGCCGGGTCGTGATGACCTTTTACGAGATGGCGCTCGATTCCGACCAGATCGGTGACTACTTCGCCGATGTGGATATGGCGCGGCTGATCGATCATCAGACCAAATTCATTTCGTCGCTGCTGGGCGGGCCTGCATCCTTCAGCGATGAGCGGCTGGAGGCGGTGCACCGGGCCCTGGCCATAACCCATGATGACTTTGATGAAATGGGCGCGCTGCTGAAAGACGCGCTGGAGCAGCATGGGCTGTCCGAACCGGATGTCCGGGCCACGCTCGCCGCAATTGAAAGCAAGCGCAACGTCATCGTCCATCGGGACGCCGCATGAGCATCGCTGCCATCAACGAGCAGCTGCTGCGCGCCGTTGGTGTCGGGGTTGCCGTTGTCCGCGCTTCTGATCTTGGGTTTGTCTTTCATAATCAACCCTTTGCCGAGTGGTTTGGCACACCCGGGCCGGACGCGGCCCTTACGGATGCCATCGAAGAGTTGCAGCCACAGGATCTTGGCCCGTTGTGCGACGAAGGGCTGCGCTACTCGGCGGAGCTGAAGATCAAGCGCAAGCGGCGGACGCTGGTTTTCGCCATCAACATCTCGCAGGCCAGCCACCTGGATGAGGCGCTGTTGGTGGTGGAATGCCAGAACATCACCCGCATCCGCGAGCTGGAAAGCATGATCGACAGCTATTCCGCCATGGTGGAGCGCAACACCCGCGAGCTGGAGCGCGAGAAGGAGCGGGTGGAACGGCTGCTGCTGAACCTGATGCCGCGCTCGGTCTACGAGGAGTTCAAGACCTTCGGCGTGGTGACACCGCAGCTTTACCCGAAGGTGTCAGTGGTAATGCTGGATTTTGTCAATTTCACCGACTTCGCCTCCCGCACCGATCCGACGGTGACGTTGGGAGAGCTGAACGATATCTTCACCGCCTTTGACCGCATCGTAGAACAATACGGCTGTGAGCGGATCAAGACCATTGGCGATGCTTATCTGGCGGTGGCCGGGATGCCGGATCCTACCCCGGATCACGCCACCGCCGTGGCCCATTGCGCCACCAGGTTCCTGCGCTATCTGGACCGGCGCAATCAAAGCCATCAGCATAAATGGCAGGCGCGCATCGGGCTGGGCACCGGCTCGGCCGTCGGCTCGGTGGTTGGCATTCAGAAATATGTCTATGACGTCTTCGGCCCGGCGGTGAACCTGGCCTCGCGCCTGCAAGTCTTTGCCAACCCTATGAAAATCGTCGCGCCGGAAGAGATGAAGGAATCCCTGTCCGAGGAATTCCGCGTCACCGACATTGGCCCCGAAGATATCAAAGGCATCGGTGAGGTGCATCTTGTCAACGTCGGTGACGAGTTGCGCGCGCCGCAGCCCAGCAGCCGGTTCTAACCGTCCGGCGCAATCAGCCCCAGTCCGCGCAAGTAGATACCGATACCGCTTTCCAGCAGGTCCTCGGGCGGAAAGGGAGAGGCGGCACCGGGCGAGTTCCGTGCATAAAGCTCCACCACTCCGTGGCTCATCGCCAGCACATGGGCCGAGAACATCGAAGCAGGCGGGCGTTTGTCTTCCGGGATATGCTGGCTTAGGTCCGCGGCGGCGCGTTCCAGGATCGCCCGTGCCCGGGCAGCAGCATCAGCCAGTTCCGGCGTCCGGTTCACTGAAATGCCGCTTTCGAACATGGCGATGTAATGGCCCGGATGTTTGCGGGCAAAGGCGAGATAGGCGCGCCCCGTGGCCTCGAATGCGGCCAGCGCCGAGGGCTGGTATTTGTCATAGGCGTGCTGCATCAGGTCGGCAAACATCGCATAACCCTGCCGCCCGGCTTCGGCGATCAGATCCTCGCGCCCTTTGAAGTGGCGGTAGACGGCGGCGGGGGTCACTCCGGCCTGTTTGGCAGCCTCCGACAGGGTGAACCCGGTCGGGCCCTTGGCCTCGATCAGATGCAGGGCTGCTTCGACCAGTGCCTGGCGCAGGTTGCCGTGATGATAGCCGCGTTTAGGCATCCCAGATATCCGGGCCTCCGCAAATTCCGGTGTCCAATTCGCCAATCGCATCGGCGTTTTTGCTGTCATAGTCAACGGCATGCAGAACGCTGCGCATCGCAGCCAGCCTGGCCCGTCTTTTGTCATCGGATCGAATGATGGTCCAGGGGGCCTCGGCGCTGTGGCTGCGCGCAAAGGTTTCGGAAATGGCGGCGCTGTATTCGTCCCATTTCTCCAGCCCCTTCACATCAATCGGGCTGAGCTTCCATTGTTTCAGCGGGTCGGACTCGCGCGACAGGATCCGGCGCAGCTGTTCTGCTTGGCCGACGTTCAGCCAGAACTTGAACAGATGCACGCCATCCTCGGCCAGGGCCCGTTCAAACCCCGGAACCTGGCGGAAGAAGCGTTCGCGCTGATCATCGGTGCAAAAGCCAAACACCTTTTCCACTACGCCGCGATTGTACCAGCTGCGGTCAAAGAACACGATTTCGCCACCCGACGGCAGATGCTGGACATAACGCTGGAAATACCACTGGCTTTGTTCGGCCTGGGAGGGTTTGGACAGTGCTACAATCCGCGCGCCGCGCGGGTTCAGGTTTTCGCGAAAGCGCTTGATGGTGCCGCCCTTGCCGGCCGCATCCCGGCCTTCGAACACAATGGCAATGCGGGCGCCGCTGGATTTGACCCAGGACTGCAGCTTGACCAGTTCGATCTGCAGCGCCTCCAGTTCCGCCTCGTAGGCCTTGCGTTTCATTCGCTCCCGGTACGGGTAGCTGGGGCTGAGGATCCCGTCTTTATCCGCGCCTTTGATGGCCTTGCGGATCTCCTCCGGCGCGCCGGTCTGGTAATAGCGGCTTATGGCCCCGTCAAATGGCAGCGGCATGTGAAAAACCCTTCTGTCCTCAACCCTTTATATGGGCAAGAACTATGGAATGTGAATCGTTTTAACGCAATTGTGCGCGCGAGGCGGCCCGGCGCACGGCAGCGGCCACTTCTTCTGTGGCCACATGCTGCGGCATATGGCCGATACCGTCCAGCAGCGTCAGACGTGCGCCTTCCACATTCCGGGCCAGACCCTGGGCATGAAGCTCCGGGCTGACCAGATCGTCAGCAGTGCCATGGAGAACTTCCAAGGGAACCGGGATTTCACCATAGCGCGGCGACAGTTCGGTCACTTCCTGCAGCAGGTTTGCCCGTTGCCGGGCATTTGCGCGCAGGGACGAGCGCCGCAGCGACAGGCCAGGGCCGAAATGTGCTGCATACCCTTGCGGCACGGCTTGCGGGGCAAAGACGTCCTGCAGGGAGCGGGACACAGCAAAATCCGGCACAAAGGCGGTCAGCAAGGGCACCGCCAGCATACTGCCAACACGCGAGGAGGTGACCCGGTAAAGAGGGTCCAGCGGCGTGGTCCAAGGATAGGCGACGCCGGACACTGTCACCAGCGCCGAGATGCTGTCCGGGTGGTCTACCGCCCAGGCCAGCGCAACCGCGCCGCCATAGCTTTGGCCCAGCACAATCGGCCTGTCCGCCCCCATTTGCGCCGCGGCCTGGCGCAACAGGCCGGCCTGCTGGCGGATGGTGGCCCCGGTGCCATTGATGCGGTCCGAATACCCCAGTCCGGGGCGGTCGAATATCAGGATACGGAAGTCCTCTGCCAATGCCGGTGCCAGCCGGAAGGTCATATCGCGCGTACTGCCGCTGGAGCCGTGGATCAGCACCAGATCCGGCGCGCTGCCTTTGGGCCGGCCCATCTCAACCACATGCACCCGGTGGCTGCCCGCCACCAGGGTTTGCCCCAATGGCGGGTAGCTTGCGACGGCCGATGCCTCGCGGCGGCCCGCCTGCCAGTTGGTCAACGCGGCGGCAGCCGCCAGTGCAAGGCCTGCATAAATCAGCACCTTAGCGGCCGATCTGATCCATTTCATAAGGAGTGGTCTGGTAGATCTCATTGATCCAATTGCCATAAAGAAGATGCGCGTGGCTGCGCCAGCGGTTTTGCGGCGGCTGGCTGGGATCATCGCCCGGATAGTAGTTGCCCGGCACGTTGATCGGCGTGCCATTGGCCACGTCTCGGTCGTATTCCTGCTTCAGCGTATCATTGTCATACTCAAAATGGTTAAAGATATAGAGCGCGTTGTGCGCCCTGTCCTCAACCAGGCAGGGGCCGACCTCGTCACTGCCCAGCAGCGTCTTCAACCCTGGTGCCGCGCTGATCTCGGCCTGCTTCATCTCGGTCCAGCGGCTGACCGGAATCACAAAATCATCCGAAAACCCGCGCAAATAGGGTGAAGCAGGCGCCAGATTCCGATGCCGGAAGCAGCCGAACGCCTTGTGATCCAGCATGTGTTTCTTCACGCCATGGAAATGGTTGATCATCGCCATGCCGCCCCAGCAGACGCCAAAGGTGGAATGCACGTTGGTCTGTGTCCAATCCATGACCTCGCGCAGTTCGTCCCAATAGGTCACCTCGGGGAAGTCGAGATGTTCAATCGGGGCGCCGGTGATGATCAGCCCGTCGAACTTTTGGTGCTTCACTTCCTGGAAGGAGTGATAGAATTCGGCCATATGCGCGGCCGCGGTGTTCCTGGTCTGATGCTCGGTCATCCGGATCAGGCTCAGATCGATCTGCAGCGGGGTCGCCCCGATCAGCCGGGCAAACTGGTTCTCGGTCTGGATCTTCTTGGGCATCAGGTTCAGCAGGCCGATGCGGATGGGGCGGATGTCCTGACGCGCCGCCTGGTCCGGCGACATAACCATCACGCCTTCGTTCGTCAGAACGTCATAGGCGGGGAGGTCTGCGGGCATCTTGATGGGCATGTCAGTGTCCTGATTTGCGGAAGGTTGTGCGATATAGCGGAATTCGACAGATAGGCGGCTTAGCCGCGGGCCTCAAGAGCGGAGGCGATCAAATCCTCGAAACCGGCTTCATCCTTGACGGCTGAGATCTGGTCGGCGGTGACAGTGACACCCCAATTGTCCGCCATCGCCTGATAGCGCGGCTGCCGGTGCGCCAGCGCCTGGGCATAGGTCCAGCGGATAAAAGCATCAGGGTCCACATCCCCTTCAGCTACGCCATGTTGCTGAAGATACTCTTGCCAGACCCGGTCCAGGAACTCCGGCTGGTAAGACATCGGTTTGGGCGCGCGGTCAAAACGGCGCACCAGTTCGGCAGTGTGGGCGTCACTGCCCTTGATCCAGACCATCAGCGTGTGTTTGCCAAGCTCGGTCAGAACCTGATCGTTCGGGTCATTGGCATCGACCCATTCGCAGATCGACCCGCCGGTATCGCAGATGAAATTCGGATAGCCGTAAAGCTGCCCGGCACGGCCTGCGAAGTATTCCGTATCCAGCAGCGCCCGGATTTCGGCGACTCGGAACTGCTCCTGGCGGCGCTTGTATTCGCCAATCGGCAGCCCGCCTTTGGCCTTATCGCCTGGTTTGCCCAGATAGGAGGCAACCGGGGTCAGATTCTCAAACGTGATATTGGAGCCGATGAAGATGGAATCCGACAGCAGAAGGTCCCGCAGGAACGGCACTTTCATCGCCTCTGCCTTGGCGTTGTCGGCGATGTATTCGCCCATATAGCGGGTGCCGATCCGGTAATCGACCGAGTAGTGGAACCAGCTGCCGGCGCCGCGCAGGATGTTGCTGACATAGGTTTTGCCAAGCCCGGACATGCCAAAGAACAGCACCCGTTTGTTCGGCGCATCGCGCCAGTCCTGTGCAGAAGTGTAAAGCATGAGATCCCAAGTCCCTGAAGGTTTCACGCCTTGCTAATCGCCTGCGCGGGCTTGGTCAATTCCGTGCGCGGTTGCGCCGCAAGACAGGTTTGCCGTTCAGGATTACCAGGCCTGCAGCCAGAAGGGCAAAACCTGCATAGGCCTGCGGCTTCAATTCTTCCTCCAGGACCAGCGCGCCCAATACAATGGCCACCGGCGGGATGACCAGCGTGACCAGCATCAGGTTGCCGCTGCCCGCCAGTTCCAGCACCCGGTAGTAAAGCAGATAGGCCCCTGCCGTGGCGAACAGAGCAAAATAGGCGATAGAGGCCCAAGTGCGCGCCGCCAGTTCCAGGACAGGCGGGCCGTCGATCAACAGCGCCGCCGGGGCCAGGAACAGGGTGGAGCCGGTCAGCATTCCGGCAGCCGCGACAAGCGGCGGCAGGCCGGTCAAATTGAAACGCGCCCAGGCACTGGCAAATGCATACGAGACAGTGCCCGCCAGCACTGCCAGCTGCGCTGTGCTGCGCAGGTCGAACCGGGCAAATTGCTCCAGACCAATGGCGGTTGCAACACCAAGGAACCCAAGGCCCACTCCCAGCGCTTTGCGAACCGTCAGCCGCTCATCACGAAAGAGCAACGCCGCCACGATCACCCCGAATATTGCCGTCGCCGCATTCAGGATGGAGGTGAGGCCGGTTTCGATGTGCAGTTGCCCCCAGGCCATCAGCCCGAAGGGGATCACGTTGTTCAACAGTCCCATCACCAGAAAGGCGCCCCAGATGCGCGGTTCTTTGGGGACCGGCAGGCGCATCAGCAAGACCAGTATCCACAGAAACAGCGCCGCCCAGCCGCAGCGATGCAGCACAAGGGTAACAACGGGGATTTCGTCCAGGGCGATGCGGATCGACAGAAACGATCCGCCCCAGATCACGCCGAGCAGAATCAGCTCGGCCCAGGCGCGGGGGGAAATGGTCTTTTGCGTGTTCATGCGGATCAGTTAGCGCGCGCGGGGGATGCGAGCGACCCGGATCTTGCGGCAAAAGAAAACCCCGCCCGGAGTATGCGGGCGGGGTCAGGTCGTCCGTCTTGCGGCGCTTTAGAAGTTGTAGCCGATTTTCATGCCAAAGCTGACCGCGTCGTTATCCTGAAAGTTGGTAACCGGGTTGCCGCCGGGGGAGGCGACCGAGCCGCCCAGCTGGGTGTAGCGGATGCCGGCCGAGATCGTCATCTTGTCCTGCTTGTACTGCACGCCAAGCCGGATCGCTTCATAACCATGGGTCGGTGCCAGCGGCGACACCAGGTCATCCCCGTCCACATCCGCATAGATCAGCGCCAAAGACCCCGACCAGTTTTCGTTGAACTTGCGGCCAATCCCCAATGTGTAGGTAAAGGAGTCGTCCAGATCGATCAGGTCACGGCCCAATTGCCCGGGAACCAGATCGGTCACGCTGTGCTCTGCCCAGCGGATACCGCCGAACAGCAGCGTGTCTGCGGCGATACCGGTCTGGAAGTCCAGGTTGACCGATTGCGGCGTCTTGGTCTTGGTTGAGGTTGTTGTGTTCGCAGCCGGGAAACCGGCAAAAGTTTCGGTCAGGTCGAAATCATGTTCGATTTCAGAGCTGTATGTCAGCGCCGCGCGCAGGGCGATCTCTGGGATCTCATAGGCCACGCCGGCTACCCAGCCAAATGCGCCGTCTTTGTCTACCTTCACATTGTAGGTGCCGCCGGGAATGACGCTGTAGGCAAGACCGTTCAGATTGATTTCGCCGTCGATCTCCTGGTACCGGATACCGCCATGGGCGCTGAAACGCTCGTTGAACTTGTAGCGCAAAAGGGCAGTCACGGCATTTGCATCCGCCTGCGCCTTGGTGCCGCCGAGAAGTGCAGAACCACTCGCCGGGTAGAGCACATCCACACCCCAAGGCTGGTCGAAGATCACGGCAAAGGACAGTTGATCGTTGATGTCCCGCTTGTAGCCTGCGCCGAACATGTTGAAGCGGTCGCCGACATCTCCGGAAGCGGAGCCAAGCGGGTTCAGCGCCGTGCGGTCATTGCCCGACAGATCCACGGATGTCGTCGCGAATGAGAATTCTGCGTAGGTGCCTTCTTCAAAGATGATGCCGATCGGCTGGCCGGTGCGGTCAAGACCGCTTGCCATGGCAGAACCCGATGCCAGCGCCAATGCCGCCGATGTTGCAAGATAGCGTTTCATTTTTCCTCCCTGAATTGCGGCCTGTAAGGGCCGCTTTACGCGAACGTAATCGGGCCGAATTCCGCAAATCAACATTAACCGCACGGCAACTTGCCGGATTCGATCAATTCTCAAGGGTTTCAGGGGGCCGCTTCGCAACTATATTAAGGTAATTTGCAATGCAGATGATTGCGGCGCCGCTCAGTACCCAGACATCCAAGGCTTCACCATAGATCACCATACCCAGAATGGCGATAGCGGGCAGGCGGGCGAAATCCACCGGCACCACTACGCTGGCAGGCGCCAGCGACAGCGCGGTTGTCAGGCAGAAATGCGCGGTCAGACCAGCAATGCCGATCAGCACCAGCCAGGGCAGGGTGGTGGCGTCCGGCAAGGCCATGTCGCCGTCCCAGCCTGCTGCCAGCAGACCCATCACCAGCTGCATGGCGGTGAGCCAGAACAGAATTGAGGCAGTTGTTTCGTGCCGGGTCAGCCGCTTGGTCAGGATCGCAGTAAGCGCAAAGAAGATGGCGCAGCTGGCGGCAGCAAGGATGCCAAGGTTCAGCGTTTCCGGACTGGGGCGGGCGACAATCAGAATGCCGGCAAACCCAATGCCTGCGGCAAGCATCCGGCGCCGGCTGAGGGCTTCGCCCAGCAACAATGGCGACAAAATAATCACCCACAGGGGCGAGGTGAACTCCAGGGCAAAGACCTGTGCCAGCGGCACCAGCGTCACTGCCAGAAACCAAAGGTTCTGACCGGTGAAATGGAAAAGGTTACGCATAGCATGGACACCCAGCCGGGCGCTGCTGACCTGATGCCAGCTGCCTGTTGCCGTCAGCAGGCTTACGACAATGATGACCCCGACCAGGCTGCGATAGGCCATGATCTCGAAGGTATCCAGCGTCAATCCGGCCTCGCGTCCGGCAATTGCCATGGCGGAGAACGAGACAATGGCGCCGATCATCCAAAGGGCGGCCAGTCCCGCGCGTGCTTCGCCTTCTGCCATGTTTGCCCCGTTGCTTAACCCGCGTGAAGAGACGGGGAAAACCTGCTGAGGTCAAGTGCATCAAGTACAGGACGCAGTCCATTCGGCGCAGGCTGGGGAAACGTCCGGATTTGCCGAAAGCGGCCTGACGTTCGGCTTCAGGCCGCCTTGCGGCGCAAGGCGGGCGCCTCGAGGGACCGGCCTGAATTGATATAGGATGCCGCCAATGCCACCGGGTCAAAGTTCACCCGTTTCAAAAGCGTGCGGATTTCATCAGTTAAAGCCTCAGTCACTTCTGATTGCGCCCTGGTGGCATTCTTTTTCTCCGGCAGTACCGGCTGGCCGGAGTGGTTCAATGCCGCTAGCAAGCGGGCGGCACCTTCCGGTTTGGTGGCCTCTTCCAATGTGGTTTCAACAAAGTTGATCTGCTGCCCGAACTTCAGCAGGTAATAGGCGTAGCGCGCCTCCATCTCCAGCGCGTACCAGAGCGCCCAGCCGATCTGCCCCAGCTGCCGGAAAGCGGACGGCGTCACAATGGTATTGGCGTAGCTCATGTCCAGATACCACTGCCAGGAGATGGTTATGTTCTGGAAATCATTGCGGCCGACATAGCTGGCGCATTGCTTGGCCAGGTCGCGGCGCAGGATGATAACCGTGGTCCGGTTGCAGATGCTACTGTCTGCCAGTGCCTCGATCAGCCCGCATTTGCCCAGGGTATGATTGGATTCCGCATAAGGCGCTTGCAGGGAGGCAAGTTTTTTTTGCCAGAAATCCCACATCATCCCGTCCATGCCTAGGGTGTTGAAGCTGCGCATATGGCGGATTTCGGGCATCGCTTTTCCGAAATCCTCTACCCCCAAAGGCTCATGAACTGAATTGATCTGCAGGTTGTCCTTCAGGAACTGAGCCAGCCAGGCCGTGCCGGTTCGTCCGGCGGACAGGGTGAAGATGAAGTCGCGCTTGCTGTTCTGTCCGGTCTCCGGCAGCGAGGCCGCAGCAGCTGGAGCATCAGCTGGGCGCTGATAGCCGAACTTGCGGATCTCAGCGGCACATTGTTCCTCAATAACATCCGCGGCCATTGGGAATTTGCGGAACATGGCTGCCGGTTCGGTACCGGACTTCGGGCGAATTGCGCCCTTGGCGCGCAGGTTGGAAAACCGCTCCCACAGCCCGTCTATGCCAAGCGCTGCGATGTCTTCTTCCAAGTGCTCATAGCGCAGATAAACGTCCAGCCCGCCGGGGCCGTCCAGCGGTGCAATGCGCGGATTATCAGCCAAAGTGCTTCGGCAAAGACTTACGAACTTTCCAAAGTCAGCTCCGGTCCCTTCACCGCCTTCCCAGAAATACCTGGAAATCGCGGCGTCAAAAGGGTCGCGCCAGATCGTGACTTTGGTGTAGCTGTTCCAAATCTCTTGCGGGATCCGTGCTTTGACCTGAGGCGCGGACATGTGATTATAGAAGGTTTCCAGACTCTGTGACCCGTCCGGCCATGTTTGGCTCTCAAAATTCTGTGCGCCGCAATAGCCCAGGCCGGCACGGGTATCTTCGTCTTCAGAAGAAACCGGTGTGATGACACTGTTGTCGTCACAGAAACTGGACAGGGCGATCTCAAACGACGTGCCGCCGGTCTTCTTGGTCTTAATAAAGATCAGCTTCAACGGGTGGCAAATGATCATTGGATTCTCCAAACCGGCTGTGTTTGGGGAAATATTTCAAAAATGCCTGACAGATTGGTTAACCAGATCAGGCAATTTTGCGGCAAAGGCGTCGGCCGCGGCAAAATAAAAACCCCGGCCGCAGGGGCCGGGGCTGAAGGTCTTTCAGATTATTCCCACTCGATGGTGCCGGGAGGCTTCGAGGTAATGTCATAGGTACAGCGGTTGATGCCCTTGACCTCATTGATGATCCTAGTGGCGGTTTCCCCCAGGAATTCATGGCTGAACGGATAATAATCGGCTGTCATGCCATCGACCGAGGTCACCGCGCGCAGGGCGCAGGCAAAATCATAGGTGCGGCCGTCGCCCATCACGCCAACGGTGCGGACCGGCAGGATGGCCACGAAGGCCTGCCAGATATCGTCATAAAGACCGTGCTTGCGGATCTGGTCGATATAGACCGCATCGGCCTCGCGCAGGATCTCCAGCTTTTCGCGGGTGATCTCGCCCGGGCAGCGGATTGCCAGACCCGGTCCAGGGAAGGGGTGGCGGCCGATGAAGCTTGCGGGCAGGCCCAGCTCGCGGCCCAATGCGCGGACCTCGTCCTTGAACAGCTCGCGCAGGGGTTCGACCAGTTTCAGCCCCATCTTCTCCGGCAGGCCGCCCACGTTGTGGTGCGACTTGATGGTGACCGACGGGCCGCCCGAGAAGGACACCGATTCAATCACATCCGGGTACAGGGTGCCTTGTGCCAGGAACTCGGCGCCCTCAATCGTGTTGGCGTGTTTCTGGAACACGTCAATGAACAGCTTGCCAATGATCTTGCGTTTGGTTTCCGGGTCGCTTTGGCCGTCCAGCTCGCCCAGGAACAGCTCCTGCTCATCCGCGTGGATCAGCTGGATGTTGTAATTGTCGCGGAACATCGCGACAACTTCTTCCGCCTCGTTCTTGCGCAGCAGGCCGTGGTCGACAAACACACAAGTCAGCTGATCGCCGATCGCCTCGTGGATCAGAATCGCCGCCACCGAGCTGTCGACGCCGCCGGACAGACCGCAGATCACCTGCTTGTCGCCAACCTGCTCGCGGATCTTTTCGATCATCTGCTCGCGGTAGGCGCCCATGGTCCAGTCGCCGGAAAAACCCGCCAGTTTGACAAAGTTCTCATACAGCTTGGCACCGTTCGGGGTGTGATGCACTTCCGGGTGGAACTGCACCGCATAGAAATTGCGGCTGACATCGGCGGCGATGGCAAAGGGCGCGTTGGGGGAGGTGCCGTAGACCTCAAACCCCGGGGCGATCTTGCTCACGTGGTCGCCGTGCGACATCCAGACCTGCTCGCGGTCGCTGTCGTCTGTGAACCAGCCTTCCAGCAGAGGCGGTGTCTCCACCGTGGGGGTGACAAAGGCGCGGCCGAATTCGGCGGTGCCGTGGCCGCTCTCAACCGTGCCGCCCAGCTGGTGCATCATCACCTGCTGGCCATAGCAGATGCCCAGGATCGGCACGCCATAGTCGAAAATCTCCTGCGGCGCACGCGGCGACCCTTCGCGGGTCACGCTGTCCGGCCCGCCCGAGAAGATCACAGCTTTGGGCGCCAGCTCGCGCACAAACTCCATGGTGACATTCTGATAGGGGTGGATTTCGCAATAGACGTTCAGCTCGCGCAGGCGGCGTGCAATCAGCTGCGTGACTTGGCTGCCAAAGTCGATGATGAGAAGGCGGTCATGGGATGTCTCTGTCATGCACGCGCCATAGGGCAGGAATGCCTTTTCCGCAAGAGGGTTTGCGCCTGCGCCGGCCCGCAGCCGCGATTTTCACGGCAGACCGGTCCTGAAGCTGGCCAGGGTAGGCGAAAGTTCACAGTCACGGTGCAAATGGTGCAAATGGTGCAAAATGCCCCGCCAATGTCGCTTTTCAACTTGAATGGCCGTAATCCTGCGGCGGCGTGGTGTGAGGTGGCTATAATACCCATCGCAATGAAATGCCTGTGGTGAGGATAAACCATGACAGAAGCAGCACCGCGCCGTCGCGCACGGGGTGGCGGCGGCGCCGCCCGCCGCGCCGAACGCACCAGCGTCAAGATCGAGACCGCGAAGTACATCGAGCGCAACATTCCGAACTTTGAGGTTCTGAACGAGGAAGCGCTGGAGATCATCGAATACAACGCGGATACCATCCTGGAAGAGGTCGGCGTCAACTTCGTTGACAACCCGGCGGCGCTGGAGCGCTGGCGCGAAGCCGGTGCAGACGTCAACGGCGAGCGCGTGCGCATCCCCCGAGGACTGGCCCGCAAGCTGTGCGAAACAGCTCCGTCCGAGTTCACCCAGCACGCCCGCAACCCGGAGAAATCCGTGGTTATCGGCGGCCGCAACATGGTGCTGGCGCCGGTCTACGGCCCGCCGTTTGTGCGCGACGCTCAAGGCGGACGCCGCTACGCGACCATGGATGACTTCAACAAATTCGTGAAGCTCGCCTATATGTCCAAATGGCTGCATCACTCGGGCGGCACCGTCTGCGAGCCTACCGATATCCCGGTGAACAAGCGCCACCTGGACATGCTGATGGCGCATATGACCCTCAGCGATAAACCGTTCATGGGTTCGGTTACCGAACCCAGCCGCGCGCAGGACTCGGTCGACATGGCCGGCATCCTGTTCGGCAAGGAGTTCGTTCAGAACAACACCGTGATGACCTCGCTCACCAACATCAACTCGCCGATGACTTTCGACGATGTGATGATGGGCTCGCTGGAAGTCTACGCAAAGAACAATCAGGCCTGCATCATCTCGCCCTTCATCGTTGGCGGCGCCATGGCGCCGGTGTCGGTTGCGGGCACCCTTACGCAGGTGCTGGCCGAGGTTCTGGCCGGTGTCGCCTACAGCCAGCTGTGCCGCGCAGGCGCACCGGTGATCTTTGGCGCCATGGTGACCTCGATCGACATGAACTCGGGCGCGCCGACCTTTGGCACCCCGGAAGCGTCGCACATCACCTATGGCGCCGGCCAGCTGGCCCGCCGCATGAACCTGCCGTACCGTTCGGCCGGCTCTTTCTGCGGCTCCAAACTGCCCGACGCGCAGGCGGCCTATGAGACCGCGAACTCGCTCAACATGGGTCTTCTGTCGGGCGTGAACTTCCAGCTGCACTCCTGCGGCTGGCTCGAAGGCGGCCTGGTTGCCGACTTTGAGAAGTTCGTGATGGACGCCGACCAGCTGGGTGTGCTGCACGGCCTGGCCAAAGGCGTGTCGGTGGACGAAAACGCCCAGGCGATGGACGCCATCCGCGAAGTCGGACCCGGCGGCCACTATCTGGGTTGCGCCCACACCCAGGAGAACTTCAAATCGGCCTTCTGGAAGTCCGAACTGCTCGACTACAAACCCTTTGAGCAGTGGGAAGAGGAAGGCGCGCGCGACACCTATTCGCTGGCGACCAACCGCGTCGAGAAACTGCTGGCCACTTACGAGCAGCCGGCGCTGGACCCGGCCATCAAAATGGCTCTGGACGAGTATGTGACTGAAAAGAAAGCTTCGATGCCCGACGCGTTCATGTAATCGCGCAGCTACAGCTTAGGGGCAGGGGGCAGTCGCCTCTGCCGCAGCAGAACGGCGGTCCTGAAAGGCCGCCGTTTCTGTTTTTGGCCGGGTCGCAGTATTGCGCAAAAAGGCGGCTTCGCCCGCCAGCGCGATCAGAACATCCACATGCCGGATCAGCGAATATCCCGCTTCACCTGCCTTGCGTGCGGTGTCCTGCGCGCTTTCCAGCTCCAGGAGCTGCATTACGGCAGCAGCGGGCTTGGGCAGGGTCCCGTACCCCAAAATCCGGCGCAGATCCCGCTGCCGGCTATAGTTCTGCGCCCCCAGCCGGGCAGCCCTTGCCAGAATCCGCGGGCGCCGGAGCAATGTAAGCCGGGTGTATACGTCCTGCATGGTCCTCTCCTTTCAATTCTCTGTACCGGATCTGCTATATCACAACCTATTGTGGTGTTGCGGCGAGGGGGCTACCGGCGAACGGTACGTTTTGTGATGATTATGTTTTCTCTGGAAACAATGGGGCCTGATCCGCGCATTTGTTCAACTACAGTCAGGCGTACGTGGAAAAGCCTCAGGCGCTATTGATTGCGGCTGACAGGCTGGCCTGGCTGACGACCGGGGCTTGATATATGCAAAACATACCGCACGCGTCCCTGCCTGGCTGGGTGCCGCTTGAGACATGCCGATACCTTCAGCACACAGAGGCAGGCCGCCCGATCCGGCAATTGGCCCGCAAGGCCGGGTGTCATCCCTCCACCATCCTGCGGCAGGTCAGGCGGGTGGAGACCTTGCGGGATGATCCGCTGATCGACGAAGTTCTGACCTACCTTGCCGGGCGTTACCAGGCAGCACCGGGGAAACCCGGAAAATCCGGCTCCGGCCCGGGCAAACCGGCGGGACGGGGATTGACCGCCGGGTTCGAGCAGGAGGCCGCCAGTGTTCTGACTCTGCTCAGCCGCGGCGGTGCGGTTCTGGCTGCGGCTGAGGGCATGGAAATGGCCGTGGTGGTGCGCGAAGGCACCGAGGCAGACGGGCAGAAAGTGGCCGTCTCGCGCCCGCTGGCCGGTGCATTGGCGCTGACCGGCTGGATTTCCTGTGCCCGCCGGGGCCGGATCAGCCGGTATGCCATCACCCCATCAGGGCGCAGCGCCTTAAACCGGATTATTGCCGATCAGGAGAACCGGGCGCGGGCCCGTCTGGAGGGCGGCTTTGCCGAAGCCCAGACGCCGTTTCTGGCACCCGAAGACAGCGACAAATCCAGTTATGGCCGCAAGCCGCGCTACGGCGGATCCGAGACGCCGCTGGAGATGCTGGCCCGGCTGTCGGACAAGGATGGCAATTCCTTTTTGACCCCAGGCATGATCAGCGCCGGAAAGCGCCTGCGGGAGGATTTCGAGCTGGCTCAGATCAGCAGCCATCTGATGCAGGAGAAGCTGTATTTTGCTAAAGGCAGCCAAGAGCTGCGCAGCAGCAGCCAGGAAGCCGGGGCTGCGGCGCGCAAGCGCATGACAGAGGCGCTGCAGACGCTGGGGATGGGGCTGAGCGATATCGCTCTGCGCTGCTGCTGCCATCTGGAAGGGCTGGAAACCGCTGAACGCAATCTGGGCTGGCCTGCGCGCTCGGGCAAGGTGGTGCTGCGTATCGCGCTGCAGCATTTGGCAGATTACTACGGCGAGACCAGCGCGAAGGAGGCTGAGCTGATCGGCTGACCGCGCAGGCCCGGCAAACGAAAACGGGCCCGCATTTGGCGGACCCGTATTAGTGCCTGAATTGGCAACGCCTTAGGCGGCGACTTCTGCCTTGGCTTCTTTCAGGTGCTTCAGCACGGTCTCGGGAGAAGAGACACCATAGGGGTCATCGCCGTGGTTGTCGGACAGGCCCGGCTCTTCGAACCATGCTTCAACAACACCGTTGTTGATGATGGCGGCATAGCGCCAGGAGCGGTTGCCGAAGCCCAGGTTGTCCTTGGCGACCAGCATGCCCATCTTGCGGGTGAATTCGCCGGAGCCGTCCGGGATCACGTCCACGTTTTTCAGGTTCTGCGCTTCGGCCCATTTGTTCATCACAAAGCTGTCGTTGACCGACATGCAATAGATCGCGTCGATGCCTTCGGCCTGAAAGTCGGCAAAGCCGTTTTCAAAGCCCGGCAGCTGGTAGGTCGAGCAGGTGGGGGTGAAGGCGCCGGGCAGCGAGAACAGCACAACGCGCTTGCCTGCAAAATAATCCGCAGTGGTTTTGTCTTCCCAGCGGAAGGGGTTCGGGCCTTCGACCGCTTCGTCACGGACGCGGGTGTGGAAGGTCACGTCGGGCAGCTTAACGCCAGCTTTCATTTCGGAATGCTCCTGAAGGTGGGTGTTCGTTCGGCGGGCAGGCTTAAAACGATTCTAAGCCGGTATCAACAAGTCCGTGAGCAAGATGTGAAGGTTCCGGACAAGACGCCGCAGATGCGCCGCCCGGACGCCAAAAGGCGGCGTGCCGGGCGTGGTTATTCCTCCTTCTGGAGATGTGCTGCCGGTCAGGCCGCCGCCTTCTTGATCGTCACTGTGGTGCCGCGCAGTTTGCGTTCGGCCGCGGCAGTGAGGTCATTGAATTTCTTCAATGTGGCCAGCAGCTTCTTCTTGTCCTTGGAATCGTTGATTATGCCGGGGAACTTCTTTTTTACCGTCTGGTACTGGTCGTTGATCTTCTTCAGGTCTTTGTATTTCGCCGCCGCTGCCTTCAGATCCGGCGCTGCGGCTTTCAGGTCTTGCCCGGCCTTGTCGATGGCCGATACGCAATGAGCGTTGATCGCCTTTACCAGCACCCCGACCCGGTTGGCGTATTTCTTCAGGTTCCGGTCCACCAGCAGCTGCGGCAGCTCGGTTGCATCCAGCTTCTTATCCTTCGATTCATCGCTTTCCTTCAGAATCTTGTCCACGGTCTTCTGGAAATTCGCAGCATAGAATTTCTGCGCCGCGTTCAGCTTGCCCTCATATTGCATTGCTTTCTTAACTTCGGCGGCTTCCTTGGTCAGCTTGTCCTGCAGGGCTTCGATGTCCTTCTTCGAGGCCGACGTCTTGGACCGCTTTTTCAGATCCTTGCCAATGTCGGCCAGCAGCTTGTCCAGCTTCGCCAGATGCGCCTTGGCGTCGCCGCAAAAGCCCAGCATGGCAGTAAGTTCTTCCTGATGGATATCCACCGCCTTGTTCCAGGTGGTCAGCCCGTCCTTGAAGCTCTTGTTCTTTTGCAGGTCCGCCATCTTCTTGGACTCGACCCCGTCCTTGCGCGCTTTGGCCAGGCTTTCACGGAAATAGTCTTCGCCCTCCCAGGCGTTGCCCAGGGAAATGCCGACCCGTTTCTTAAGCTTTTCGCCCTCAGCGGTGGTGAATTTCTTGCTGTCTGCAGCCAGTTTCTTGTGTTCTGCTTTGAACTTTTCCAGCTCCTTGGCCATGCGTCCCTCCCTGAATGATTTGCAGCGAAATCTTCTTGCTTCGCGTGAATTATGTGTTCCCCGGCGTCACTTTGGCAAAGGAAAACGGCGCATTTGCGAAGTTTGAGCCATGATAAGGCTGCAGGGCAGGGTTGACGATATGCCCGTGCCAAGCCAATTCAGCTATGTTAAACCTGCGCAGAACGCCAAAGGCCGGAAGGGAAACCCACGTGAGAGACCTAAAGATCCCGGAGCAGCGCCACCCCGAAAAGGCGCATCGTCCCGATAATGCTCAGCCAAAAAAGCCAAGCTGGATCCGGGTCAAGGCGCCGGGCGGCAAAGGTTATGCGGAAACGCATAAAATCATGCGCGACAATAAGCTGACGACGGTGTGTGAAGAAGCCGGCTGCCCCAATGTCGGCGAATGCTGGAGCCAGGGCCACGCCACCATGATGATCATGGGCGAGGTCTGCACCCGCGCCTGTTCTTTCTGCAACATCGCCACCGGCAAGCCGCCCGAGGCGCTGGATGTGTTTGAACCGGGCCGGGTGGCGGATGCGGTGCAAAAGCTGGGGCTGAACCACGTTGTCATCACATCGGTCGATCGCGACGATATCGAGGACGGCGGCGCCGAGCATTTTGCCCAAACCATCCGGGCGGTGCGCCACCGCTCGCCGAAAACAACCATCGAAATCCTTACTCCGGATTTCTTGAAATGCGATCCCTCGGTGCTGGAAAAAGTCGTGGAAGCGCGGCCTGACGTGTTCAATCACAATCTGGAAACCGTGCCGGGCCTGTACCCGGAGGTCCGCGCCGGTGCCCGCTACTTCCACTCGCTGCGGCTGTTGCAGCGGGTCAAGGAACTGGACCCGTCGATGTTCACCAAATCCGGCATCATGGTTGGCCTGGGTGAAGACGCGCAGGCAGTGAAGCAGGTGATGGACGACATGCGCGCTGCCGACATCGACTTCCTGACCATCGGTCAGTACCTGCAGCCGACGCCCAAGCACCACGCGGTGGACCGCTTCGTGACGCCGGAGGAGTTCAAGACCTACGAGAAGGCCGCCTATGGCAAGGGCTTCCTGATGGTCTCGGCAACGCCGCTGACGCGCTCATCCTACCATGCTGGCGACGATTTTGCCCGCCTGCGCGATGCCCGCAATAAGAAACTGGGGCTTGCATGACGCCTGAGCGTTTGGCGCAGCTGACCCGGCTGCGCCGCGCCCTGCACCAGATCCCGGAGGTTTCCGGCGCGGAGGAAAAGACCGCTGCCATGGTGGCGGACTATCTGCGCGGGCACGCCCCAGACCATCTGCTGACCTCCCTCGGCGGCCACGGTGTTGCTGCCGTTTATGAGGGCAGGGCGGACGGCCCCACGGTCCTCATCCGCTGTGAACTCGACGGGCTGCCAATTGAGGAACTCTCGGATCACCCCTATCGATCCGCCCACGCGGGCCGCGGTCATCTCTGCGGCCATGATGGCCATATGACGATGGTGGCGGCACTGGCAGAGGATTTGGCGGCAAACCGCCCCGCCAAGGGCCGCGCCGTGCTTCTGTTCCAACCCGCTGAGGAAACCGGCAAGGGTGCCGCGGCGGTGATTACTGATCCTGCATTCCAGCAAATCGCACCGGACTATGCCTTCTCCCTGCACAATCTGCCGGGGCTTCCGGTGGGACAGGTTGCCTTGTGTTCCGGCGCAGCTAATTGCGCGTCGCGCGGAATGCGGATCAAATTGACCGGCAAGACCTCCCACGCTGCCGCGCCGCAGGACGGGGTGTCGCCTGCAGGTGCCATTTCCCAGCTTCTGCCGGGCCTGGTTGCCTTGGGCAGCGGTGGTGATCCGGGGGCGGATTTTGCGCTGGTCACGCTGACCCATGCCCGGCTGGGCGAAGCCGCCTTTGGCATCGCTCCGGGCGAGGGCGAGGTCTGGGCCACCCTGCGCACTGTCACGGATGCGCGGATGGACCAGCTCATTGCAGATGCCGCAGCACTGGCGGAACAGGTCTGCGCGGCCGAGGGGCTGGGGCTTTCAATTGAATTCGACGATGTCTTTGACGCCTGCACCAACCATTCGGAGGCGGTGGAGGTGCTGCAGGCCGCCTGCGCCGCAGCCGGCCACCCGGCGCAGATGCGGGACTATCCGCAGCGCTGGTCCGAGGATTTCGGCCAGTTCGGCAAAGGCGCCAAGGCGGCGATGTTCTGGCTAGGCTCCGGCGAAGATCAGCCGCAGCTGCACAACCCGGATTTCGATTTCCCGGATGCGGCAATCCCGGCCGGCGCCGGGATCTTTCTGCACACGCTCAGAAACCTGCTGGGCTGACTGTCAATTCACCAGCGCATCAACAACGGCAACTGCGCCGATGATGGCCAGCGTGTCTTTGACCACCTCAAAGATCTTGTCGCCCTGGCGCACATAGCGGTGCCCGTCGCGCGGCGGCTCCAGCCCCCAGCGGTGGTAGTCATCCACATAAATCCAATCACCGCCTTGGATATGGCCGTGATCAGGGCCGTTTTTGGCGCGTTGGCGTTTCTTGACCTGGCCCGGCGCATAATGAGCCGCGCTGTTCTTGTGGCCCGGCGCCCATTTCGGCGGTCCTGCGTGGGACACTGCGGGGGCAAGGGCAAGACCCATGGCTGCTGCTGCGGCTGCCGCCATTACCTTCTTCATTGCGGATTTCCTGTCGTCACTGCTTCTTCGCTTCAGTTGATCGAGACGGGCAGAAAAGGCAAATCCGCTGCGCTGGAAACCGCCGGCAGCAGCGGGCCGGCAGGCGGAGCTGTGCCGGTACGCGGCGGCGCGCAGGTTTCTGAATTTTGTGGCATTTCTGCACGAAGCCTGCGGCTGGCTGCACAGGTCGTGTGCAGGGGGCACGCAGGGAGCCTGGTCACCTAGGCACGCGCAGGGCGGGCGAGTCCGCCCGCCGCTTGGGGCTTGGCCTAGTCCTCGCCGGTGAACCGCACTTTGCCGATATGCGGCAGGTTCCGGTTGCGCTGCGCATAGTCGATGCCATAGCCGACAACAAATTCGTCGGGGATTTCGAAACCCACCCAATCCGAGCGGAAATCCACTTCACGCCGCGATGGCTTGTCCAGCAGCGCAATGGATTTCAGCCGCGCCGGATTGCGGCTTTGCAGCAGGTGGGTGACATGGTTCAGCGTGTGGCCGGTGTCGACGATGTCTTCCACCACCAGCACGTCACGCCCTTCAATGGCGCCGCGCAAGTCCTTGAGAATACGCACTTCCCGGCTGCTTTCCATTAAGTCGCCGTAAGATGATGCCTCGAGGAAATCAACCTCGATCGGCAGGTCCAGCTCACGCACCAGATCGGCGATGAATACGAAACTGCCGCGCAACAGGCCAACCACGACCAGCTTGTCAGTATCGCGGAATTCAGCCTTGATTTCCCCGCAAAGCTCTTCGATCCGTGCTGCAATGGCCTTGGCCGAGATCATCACATCAATGACATATGGACGCTGTGACATGGCTGCCCCCTTGAATTTCCCGCGCGTTCATAGGACATGACGCGGCACAATTGTAGCAGAAAATCAGCAGGCCGATGCCCACACACTCGGAAACCCGCCAGATGCCCTATTCGGCGCAGCAGATGTACGATCTGGTGGCCGATGTCGCACAGTACCCGAAATTCCTGCCTTGGTGTGCCGCCGCCCGCATCCGCAGCCGCGCACCGATCGGCGGGGCCGAAGTGTTGGAGGCGGATCTGGTGATCTCCTTCAAGGTGTTCCGTGAACGCTTTGGCAGCCGGGTGACGCTGTATCCGGGCGAGCGTAAGATCGATACCGAATATCTGGACGGCCCATTTCGCTACATGAAGTCCCACTGGGCCTTTGCCCCGCGCGAGGACGGCACCTGTGATGTGTCTTTCTTTGTTGATTTCGAATTCAAGAACGCGGTGCTGCAGGGTATCATCGGCGTGGTCTTCAACGAGGCGATGCAGCGCATTGTGCGCGCTTTTGAACGCCGGGCGGCGGAGCTGTACACCTGACACGCGCTTTGACCGGCATTTCTGAATTGACTTGAGGCGGGCTTGAAGTTGTATCGGGGCTGGTCTCAATATCAATCAGGAAAGGTTGCGCCGGGATGGAACAGGACTTTTGGCAGGCGCGCTGGCGCGAGAACCGGATCGGCTTTCACGAAGATGCGCCCAACACCCTGCTGACGCAGCATTTTCCAAAGCTGGGCTTGCACGCGGGCCAGTCGGTTTTTGTGCCGCTTTGCGGTAAGGCACTGGACCTGGACTGGCTGTGCACCCAAGGGCTGCAGGTATCCGGGATTGAATTCAATCAGGGCGCTGTTGAGGAGGTTTTTGCCCGCCAGGGTCTGGAGCCTGAGGTGATCCGGCAAGGGGACCTTATATGTTTCCAGGCGGGCGCGCTGACCCTTTTTGCGGGTGACTTCTTTGCGCTGACCCCGGCGCATATTGGCCAAGTGGATGTAATTTACGACCGGGCGGCACTGGTCGCGGTCAAGCCTGAGGATCGCGAGGCCTATGCCGCGCACATCAACAGGATTGCAGGCCCGGCACAACAGTTGCTGGTCGGGTTTGATTATGACCAGTCTTTGATGGAAGGACCGCCGTTTTCGGTGCCAGGTGAAACTGTGCGGGCATTGTATCAGGAAACCCATGCAATCACGCTTGCCGAGGAACGTGCGGCAGACGGCCGGATCGGTGAGCGCTGCAATGCGCTGGAGCAGGCCTGGCTGCTGAAACCGCTGGTTTAGAACGCAAGACGGGCCCCCGAGGGGACCCGCCCGGTGCGGAAATTGCACCGTCTGCCGTGAGTGGCGGCATGCGCCATAGCCGGGGTCAGCTGTTCATGTCGTACGCACGCTCACCATGTACTGAAAGATCGAGGCCGTTGGTCTCGCTTTCAAGATCCACGCGCAAAGACGTGATGAAAGCGGAGATTTTCACCAGCGCAATGGTTACAGCCACGGTAAAGACGCCGACAATGGCCAGCCCGCCCAGCTGCGCGGTCCAGGTGCCGGCGCCGAAGAGCGCAATCATGATTGTGCCAAAGATACCGCCGACGCCATGCACGGCAAACACATCCAGCGTGTCGTCGATCTGCATCTTGTTGCGCACCAGGTTGACCATCTCCTGGCACAGCACGCCGGCAATGGCGCCGATGATCAGCGCTTCCATGGGCCCGACAAAGCCGGAGGCCGGGGTGATAGAGGCAAGCCCCGCAATGGTGCCGGTGACCAGACCCACCAGCGACGCCTTGCCGTATTTGATCTTTTCCCACATCGCCCAGCTGAGCGACGCAGTAGCAGCAGAGATATGTGTCACCGTCAGCGCCATTGCGGCCCCGCCGTCCGCGGCCAGCTGCGAGCCGCCATTGAAGCCGAACCAGCCGACCCACAGCATCGCGGCCCCGATCATCACATAGCCGGGATTGTGCGGCGGGATGGCGCGGTTTTTACGCGGGCCAAGGTAGAAGGCGATGATCAGCGCAGCGATACCTGCGGTCTCATGCACCACGATGCCGCCGGCAAAGTCCTTCACACCCGTTTCGCCGAAGATACCGCCATCGGCCAGGAAACCGCCGCCCCAGATCCAATGCACCACCGGCGCATAGCACAGCAGCATCCAAAGCCCCGAGAACACGAGGACAAAGCCAAAGCCCACCCGCTCCACATAGGCGCCGACGATCAGCGCGGGCGTGATGATGGCAAATGTCATCTGGAAGGCAAAAAACAGAACCTCGGGCAGGGTGCCGGACAGGCTGTCGGCGGTGACACCGTTCAGGAACATTTTGTCCAGCCCGCCCCAGATGCCGGAAGTGCCGCTGCCAAAGGCGATTGTGTAGCCGAAGGCGAGCCACAGAACGCTCATCAAACAGGCAATGGCGTAGCAATGCATAAAGACGCTGAGAACATTGCGGGCACGTACAAGCCCGCCGTAAAACAAGGCCAGCCCTGGCAGTGTCATGAAAAGGACCAGGGCCGTGGCCACAATGATCCATGCGGTGTCCGCTCCGTTCATCCGAGTGTTCCTTCCCCTTGAAAAACCGGTGAGGTCAGGAGAAAGCGGAAAACCTGCGCGAAAAAAAGCGGCAGAGGTTCGCAAGCCGCACAAATCGGCGGCTTTTTTGCAAGTGCCGGTTTTTTGGGCAGGCTTTTGCAGGTGCTGCCCGGAATGCGGCCGGTTTAAGAAATTGCCTGCACCAGCAGGAACAGCGCGTGATCGCGGGCCGCTGTTCGGACATTGGCGCGGCCAATGGCGCCGAAGTCCACGGTTTCAGTCACCGCAGGATAGCCTGCACGCGCCAGGCCAAAACAGACGCGGCCCTCGGGTTTGAACTCTGATCCGCCGGGACCGGCGATGCCAGTGACAGAGACCGCGAGCGAAACACCTGCCTGTGCCACCGCACCTGCGGCCATCTCAGCCGCGACCTCCTCGCTGACCGCCCCTTTGGCGTCCAGAGTTTCCGCCTTCACGCCCAGCATCTGCATCTTGGCGTTGTTGGAGTAGGTGACAAAGCCGCGGTCGACCACGGCGGAGGAGCCGGGAATATCCGTCAGCGCCGCGGCAATCATGCCGCCGGTGCAGCTTTCGGCGGTGGCAATGGTGAGACCTGCCGCCTTTGCCTGGGTGATCAGTTTTGCCACATCCACACTCATAATCCCAGTACCCCGTGCGAGAAGCCGGCCAGCAGGGCAACGCCGATGGCGGCCATGATGCCGGCGATGACATCATCCATCATAACACCAAACGGGCCCTCTTTGCGATCTGCCCAGCCGACAGGGCCGGGTTTCCAGATGTCGAACAGGCGGAACAGCAGGAACGCGCTGATCCAGCCAGGCCAAAGTGCGGTGATAGGAATGCCATGCGCCCAGGCCGGATAGGAGATGGCCCAAAGCGCGATCCACTGGCCTGCGACCTCATCCACCACGATTTCCGATGGGTCGTGGTCGTCGCTGCCGGCGGTCATGATCTTGGTCGCCCAGATGCCAGCGGGGATGCAGGCAAGGGTCGCCAGGGCCAGCAAGGGAAATCCGCCCAGCTGATGCAGCCCGTAGGCCAAGGGCAGGGCGGCCAGCGATCCCCAGGTGCCAGGGGCCGGGCGCATATAGCCAACGCCGCAGACGGTGCCGATCATCTGGGCCGGTGTCATGTCTTCACCAGGGCAGCGGTGGCGATGGCGGCGATGCCCTCGCCGCGGCCGGTGAAGCCAAGGCGTTCAGACGTGGTGGCCTTGATCGAAACCCTGTCAGCCTCGATACCCAGGATTTGGGCCATGACGTCACGCATGCGGGCCGCGTGGGGGCCGACTTTGGGGTATTCACAGACCAGGGTGCAATCGATGTTCGACAGGGTGAACCCCATCTCGCGCGCCAGATTGGCGGCATGGCGCAGGAAAATCTCGCTGGCAGCACCCTTCCACTGCGGATCGGAGGGCGGGAAATGCTGGCCAATGTCGCCGCGGGCCAATGCGCCATAGATCGCATCGGTGACGGCGTGCATCCCGACATCGGCGTCGGAGTGGCCCTGCAGGGTTTTCTCATGCGGGATTTCGACACCGCAGAGGATCACGCTGCCGCCGGGGCCGAACCGGTGCACGTCGTAGCCATTGCCAAGCCTGATATCCATGTCAGCTCCCAGAATGCGTTCCGCCCGGGCAAAATCCTCGGGGCGGGTTATTTTGATATTGTCCGGCTCGCCCGGAATGATTGCAACGTCAAGACCTGCGGCGCGCGCAACCTCAACATCATCTGCGGCACCGCCGGGATGGGCGTTGTGGGCAGCGAGGATTGCGCCGTAGCGGAACCCTTGCGGGGTTTGCGCCGCAAATAAGCCATTGCGGTCCTGAGTACCCGTGACGGTGTTCTCTTCGCCAGTCCACAGCGCGTCGGTCACAGCAAGCGCCGGGGCAGCTGCAGGTACCTCGTCCAAGGCATTGAGAATGCTGTGGATCAGATCGCTGCTGATACAGGGGCGGGCGGCGTCGTGGATCAGCACTTTCTCCACGCCATGCGTCTCCAGAGCCTTCAGCCCGTTCAGGACAGAGGCTGCGCGTTCGGCACCGCCCTCGGCCAGGATCAAGCTGGGGCGACCGGAGAACTCGTCCCAAGCGGCGGTGTCATCGGGCGACAGCACAAGCACCGTGAGATCCACACCTGCTTTGTCAAAGGCCTCCAGCGTCCAATCAATCACCCGGCGGGTTTTCAGCGGACGCCATTGTTTCGGCGTGCCGCCGCCTGCACGGGTGCCTCGGCCGGCGGCGACGATCAGGGCTGCGGTGGTCATGCGGGCCTCATGATAAGTTCGGCATTTGTTTATGAGGTGGCGCAGGGATAGGCAATCACCCCACGGAATGTGCCTGAAAAATAGGCAAGTGGTGATTTGCTGTGCCTTGCAAAGCGCAGTTTCATTGCTGCATAGCAAAGGCTTCGGGTAAAAACACCTCAGTTGCACAAGGATTAGGCAGTTGTCCTTCACGCTTGGAACCACCTCCATGTCTCCGCCGATCGCGCTGGCGCCGATGGCTGGAATCACCGACCGTCCGTTCCGGGACCTGGTCCGCTCTTTCGGAGCAGGGCTGATGGTGAGTGAGATGGTGGCAAGCCAGGAGATGGTACAGGCCAAGCCTGGCGTGCGCGAACGGGCGGAGTTGAGCGCAGATGTGGAGAACACTGCGGTGCAGCTGGCCGGACGGGATGAATACTGGATTTCCGAGGCCGCGAAACACGTCGCCGGGCAGGGCGCGCGGATCATCGACATCAACATGGGCTGCCCTGCCAAAAAGGTGACCAATGGCTATTCAGGCTCAGCCCTGCTGAAGACGCCGGATCACGCGCTGCGGCTGATCGAGGCGGTGGTCGGTGCGGTGGATGTGCCGGTGACGCTGAAGACCCGGCTGGGCTGGGACGACAACTGCCTGAACGCGCCGGATGTGGGGCGGCGGGCCTGCGATGCCGGCGTGCAGATGATTACGATTCATGGCCGCACCCGCTGCCAGTTCTACAAGGGGTCGGCGGATTGGAAGGCGATCCGGGGCGTCAAGGACGCTGTGACAGTGCCGCTGCTGGCCAATGGCGACATCGTGGACACAGCAACCGCACGCCGGGCGCTGGAATTGTCCGGTGCTGACGGCGTGATGATCGGGCGCGGCGCCGAAGGCAAGCCCTGGCTGCTTGCTCAGGTGGCCCATGAGCTATGGGGCACCCCGGCGCCGGAGATCCCGGAAGGGGATGCGTTGATCCTAATGGTTTCAGAGCATTACAAGGCGATGTTGGAGTTTTACGGGCAGGACCTGGGCGTGCGCGTCGCGCGCAAGCATCTGGGCTGGTACATGGATGAGGCCGGGACCGGCCCCGCGATGCGCCGGGCGGTGCTGACGCAAAAAGACCCGGCAGAGGTCCTGGCCCTGCTGCCGGAGGCGCTGAGCGCGCAAGATGCGGAGGCCGCCGCATGATGGACAGTGCCGCCCTCTGGGCCTCTCTGCCAGTGCCCGCGTTCCTGATCGATTCCCGGGACAGGATCGCCGATGTGAATGCGGCGGGTGAGGGATTTCTGAATACGTCGCGCAAGGCGCTGGTGGGGCAGCCCGTTTGGGACACGCTGGCCATTGACGCGCCGATTGAAGAAGCCTTTGCCCGCGCCCGTGTTCAGGGCACGCCGCTGTTCGTGAATGACATTGATGTCGGTTCGGGCAGCCGGGCGCCGCTGCAATGCGGGGTGCAGATCGCCCCTTTGCAGGGGCAGGAGGGTGTGATGCTGCTGATGGTCACCCCGCGCGAACTTGCCGGGCGGATGACCCAGACTCATTCGGCGAAATCTGCCGCCGCCTCGGCCATTGGCATGGCGGAGATGCTGGCACATGAGATCAAGAACCCGCTGGCGGGGATCACTGGCGCGGCCCAGCTATTGAGTATGAACCTGAGGTCCGAAGACTTGGAACTGACTGAACTGATCGTCAGCGAAAGCCGCCGGATCGTGAAACTTCTGGATCAGGTGGAGCAGTTCGGAAACCTGACCGGGCCGGCCTTCAAACCGGTGAATCTGCATGATGTGCTGGACCGGGCGCGGCGGTCGGCGCTGCTGGGGTTTGGTGCCCGCATGACTATAACGGAAAACTACGATCCCTCGCTGCCGATGGCCTGGGGGGATGCGGATCAGCTGCTGCAGGTGGTGCTGAACCTTCTTAAGAATGCATCGGAAGCGGCTGATAATAAGGGTGGAAATATTTCCATCCGTACTTTTTATGAGCATTCCTTCCGGCTGCGCCGCAGTGATGGAACAGGTAAGCTTCTGCCGCTGCAAATTGAAATCTGCGACGACGGGCCGGGGCTGCCGGAGAAGATCAAGGATGACATATTCGACCCGTTTGTATCGGGCCGGGAGAATGGCACCGGGCTGGGGCTTGCGTTGGTGAGCAAGATCCTCTCGGAGCATAATGGCTGGATATCCGTAAGCTCGGTTCCCGGGCGCACGCTGTTCCGGCTGTCGCTGTCGCGCGTGCCGCGTGACGCAAAACCGCAGGAGAGCTGATCCATGGACGGCACCGTTCTGGTCGCAGATGACGACCGCACCATCCGCACCGTACTGACCCAGGCGCTGACGCGCGCGGGCTGCAAAGTGCATGCGACCTCTTCGCTGACCACTCTGATGCGCTGGGTGGCCGAGGGGAAAGGCGATGCCGTCATTTCAGACGTGATGATGCCGGACGGAAACGGGCTGGAGATGCTGCCCAAGATCCAGGCCGACCGGCCCGGGCTGCCGGTGATCGTGATTTCGGCGCAGAATACCATCATGACGGCGATCAAGGCAGAGGAAGCGGAAGCCTACGACTATCTGCCGAAACCTTTTGACCTGCCCGAGCTGATGAAGCGCACGGCCAAAGCATTGGCGGCCAAGCGGGTGGCGCCTGCCACCGCAAAGACCGAAGCGCCGGATCAGCCGGAAGAGCTGCCGCTGATTGGCCGCAGCGAGGTGATGCAGGCGCTGTACCGGCTGATCGCGCGGGTGATGAACACGGAACTGCCGTTGTTGATCACTGGGGAAAGCGGCACTGGGAAGTCTCTGATTGCGCAGGCTATTCATGACTTTTCAGATCGGCGGACTTTGCCCTTTATCCACGCGGATGCCGCGGCATTGATCGACCTGGAAGGCCCGGCGCGGTTGCTGGCCCAGGCCAAGGGCGGCTCGCTGGTGATTGACGAATTGGCGGACCTGCCGGAAGAAGCGCAGGCTCGGCTGGTGCGGATGATGGACACGCCGGGCGACCACGCACCGCGGTTCATCGCCTCCAGTCAGAAAGACCTGGCCGCGGCGATGGAAGCCGGGGAGCTGCGCCAGGATCTCTACTACCGGATCTGCGGCACCGCGCTGCAAGTGCCGGCGCTGCGGGAACGGGTGGAGGATATTCCGCTGCTGGCCGAGCATTTCCTGATCCGGGCCGAGAACGAAGGCGCGCCGCACCGCGAGCTGAGCGAGGGCGCGCGCGAAGCGCTGCGCCACTTTGGCTGGCCCGGCAACGTCCGCCAGCTGGAAAACACCGTCAGGCGGCTGGCGCTGACGGCCCGCAATGAGGAAATCAGCCAATCCGATGCGGCCGCTGTGCTGGGGCCGCAGAGCGGGCCGGAGCCTGCGGTGGCAGGTCTTGCCAATGAAAAGCTATCTGAGTCCGTGGCCCGCCATCTGCAGCGCTATTTCGATTTGCATGGCGACTTGCTGCCGCCGCCGGGCCTCTATATGCGGCTGCTGCGTGAAGTAGAGACGCCGCTGATCGAAATCGCGCTGACGGCGACCGGCGGCAACCAGGCGAAATGCGCCGAATTGCTGGGGATCAACCGGAATACTTTGCGAAAGAAGATCACTGATCTGGATATTGAGGTGACACGCCGCCGCAAACTGATGTAATATCGCCACAGAAATGTGGCCTTGTTGTGATTTTCCTAGGCAGGGCCACGAGATATGGCGGTGACTCGCAAAGAGTCGCACATCAGGATGAGGGCAGTCAGTGGCGCATAAGTCACATCTGAGGGCAGCATACGGGCCTTTTGCGGCCTTGGACCGGTGGCGGAGAACCCGCCGGGCCCGCAATATCGGCACTATCGGGCTGGTGGTGCTGGGGCCGGCTCTGGCACTGGCGACATTCCTTATCATCGGTCCGCTGGGGCAGGGCGCGTCGTCCCGGTCGCTGCGGCTCATTCTGTTGGCGGATTTGGTCTATATCCTGACCATCGCTGCGCTGGTGATGGCCCAGATTGTCCGCCTGTTTGCCGCGCGGCGCTCCAAGTCAGCGGGATCCCGCCTGCACCTGAGGCTGATCGGCGCTTTTGGATTTTTGGCGCTGATCCCCACAGTCATCGTGGCCGTGTTCGCCGTCCTGACGGTGAATGTCGGGCTGGAGGGCTGGTTTTCGCAGCGGGTTCGGCAGGTGATCGGCAGCTCTCTGGCTGCGGCGGACGCCTATCAGACGCAGCAGAAAAATGACCTGAGCGAAGATGCCCGGGCGCTGGCGCGTTACCTGGACAACAGCCGTTCCCGCAGTTTTTTCATCAATGATGCTGAGCTTCGTCTGGTGCTGTCGCAAGGCCAGCTGCAAATTCAGCGCGGGCTGCGCGAGGCATATATCGTCGACAGTGCCGGCCTGATCCGGGCGCGCGGCGAGCGGTCTTACGAATTCGATTTCGAGAAGCCGAACAACCGCCAGATCGGTGCCGCCCGTGCGGACGGTTTTCTGCTGATTGAGGATTGGAGCAACAATGAATTCCGCGCGCTGGTGCGGCTGGAGGCGTTTGTCGACCGGTTCCTGTACATCAGCCGCGATGTGGACGGCGAGCTTCTGAACCTTCTGGACGACACCCAGGAAACAGCCCATCTGTATCAGCAGCTGGAAAGCGAGCGCGGCAGGGTGCTGTTTGAATTTGCGCTGCTCTATATCGGTTTTGCAGTGATTCTGATCCTGGCGGCGATGTGGCTGGGGATGTGGTTTGCCGAGCGGCTGTCGCGTCCGGTCGGACGGCTGACGGTGGCGGCGCAACGGGTTGGCTCCGGCAATTTGGACGTGCAAGTGCCGATTGACGACGGCGGCGATGAAATTTCCCAATTGGGTCAGTATTTCAATCAGATGACGCGCGAACTTAAGGCGCAGCACGGGCGCCTTGTGGACAATACCCGCCAGATTGAACGCCGCCGCCGCCTGTTTGATTCGGTGCTGTCATCGGTGACGTCCGGGGTTGCCGGGCTGGATGCCGACGGGCGTGTCACATTTGTAAACCGCTCGGCTGAGCGGCTGCTGGACTGGCAGGAGGATCAGCAATCCCTGGCCTTGTCCGTTGCAGTGCCGGAGTTCGGGCCGCTGTTTGTGGAATTGATCGAAACCAGCGCCGAGGTTGTGCAGGAGGAAATCAAAGTCACGCGTCAGGGCCGGCTGGAAAACCTGCTGGTGCGGATGTCGCCGCGCCGGTCGGAACAGGGCCGGCTGGAAGGTTATGTGGTGGCGTTTGATGATGTAACCGATCTTGTCAGCGCCCAGCGGATGGCGGCCTGGGGCGATGTGGCGCGCCGGATTGCCCATGAGATCAAGAACCCGCTGACCCCGATCCAGCTGAGCGCGGAACGGATCAAACGCAAATTCGCGCCCAAACTGGGCGAGGAGAACAGCGATCAGCTGCAATCCATGACCGATGTGATCGTGCGCCAGACCAATGATCTGCGCAGGATCGTCGATGAATTCTCGAAATTCGCCCGCATGCCGGAACCGGAGCGGCGCGAAGAGGATCTGGTCAAACTGCTGCGGGACGCGGTAATCCTGCAGCAGCAGGGCCAGCCCGGTGTCCGGATCAAGGCGGAGCTGTCCGAGACAGCCATGCCTTCGGATCTGGATGCCACAATGATTGGACAGGCCTTGACCAATCTGATCAAAAACGCAGGCGAAGCCATTGAAAGTCTGCAAATAAAGGAAAATCCGCAGGGGCTGGTGCCGGAAATCCGGGTGGCAGCAGTCAAGGCAGGCAATTTCTATGAAGTCCGTATCGCCGACAACGGCATCGGCTTGCCCGAAGACCGGGCACGGCTGTTTGAGCCTTATGTGACCACGCGGGATGCGGGCACCGGGCTGGGGCTGCCGATCGTTAAAAAAATCATCGAAGAGCACGGGGGCACGCTGACGCTGGAAGATGCCCCGGTATTCGAGGGACACGCGCATTACGGCGCGATGGCGGTAATCCGTCTGCCCGCCGCAAACCGGGCAGCGGCGCCAAACAAGAGCACAGTGAAAGCAGGTCTGACATGAGTGACATTCTGATTGTAGATGACGAGCGCGACATCCGGGAACTGGTCTCGGATATTCTTGAGGATGAAGGCTATGCCACACGAAAGGCTGCCAATTCCGACGAATGCATGGCCCGTCTGGAAGACGCCGAACCGGCGCTGATGATCCTGGATATCTGGCTGAAAGACAGCCAGATGGACGGCATCGATATCCTGAAGGCGGTTAAGCGCGACAATCCGGAAGTTCCGGTGGTGATCATTTCCGGACACGGCAACATCGAAATCGCTGTCGCAGCGATCAAGCAGGGGGCCTATGATTTCATCGAGAAGCCCTTCAATATCGACCAGCTGATGGTGGTGATCCGCCGCGCCATGGAAACCTCGCGCCTGCGCCGGGAAAATTCGGATCTCAAGCGCAGGGATACAGGCCCGGCGGAAATGATCGGCACCTCTGCGTCGTTCCGGACGTTGATCAGCCAGCTGGACAAGGTGACCAAGTCGAACGGCAGGGTAATGCTGACCGGACCGGCCGGCAGCGGCAAAGAGATTGCTGCGCGCTATATCCATGCCAATTCAAACCGGGCGTCCGCACCCTTCATCACCGTCAACTGTGCCAGTATCGAACCCGACCGGATGGAAGAGGTTCTGTTCGGCCGCGAATCCTCGGAGCGCGGGGTGGAACCCGGCTTGCTGGAACAGGCGCATGGCGGTGTGGTGTTCTTTGATGAAGTTGCCGATATGCCGCTGGGAACCCAGTCCAAGATTTTGCGGGTGCTGGTGGATCAGCAGTTCCAGCGGGTTGGCGGTTCGGACAAAATCCGTGTCGATCTGCGGGTGGTTTCCGCCACTAACAAAGACCTGGATGCTGAAATCGAAGCAGGCGGGTTCCGGCAAGAGCTGTATCACCGGCTGAATGTTGTGCCGGTTGCGGTGCCGTCGCTGGCGGACCGGCGCGAGGATATTCCGCTGCTGGCCGGCCATTTCATTGCTCAGTTCAACGAAGCCCAGGGGCTGCCGCTGCGGGTGCTGACCGAAGAGGCGGTGGCGTTGATGCAGACCATGCTATGGCCGGGCAACGTGCGCCAGCTTAAGAATCTGGTGGAGCGGGTGCTGATCCTTGGCGATGGCAGCGGCCCGATCGAGGCCAAGGATTTGCCGCGCGAAGAAGACAAGCCGCAGGAGGAGGGCCGGGTGGTCCTGTCCGGCGCGCTGGCGACATTGCCGCTGCGCGAGGCGCGGGAGGCGTTTGAGCGCGAATACCTGCTGACCCAGATCAATCGCTTTGGCGGCAACATCAGCCGCACGGCGTCGTTTGTCGGCATGGAGCGGTCTGCGCTGCACCGCAAGCTGAAGTCTCTGGGGGTGGTGACCTCCAACAAGGCAGGCGCCCGGGTGGCGCATGTGGAGGCCGAGGAAGAGCAGGCCTGATCAGGCCGCCATTGCGCCCGGCACCACCGGGCGCAGGCGGTGCTGCATCATAGGGTCAGAACAGGTCCTGGCGGATCGGGTTCAGCGCAAAATGGATCTGCGCGGCCAGTCGCAGCTGGCTGATGGCATCGCCGGGAACGGTTGCGGGCAGACCTGCCTTGCGCGCCCAATTGCCCAGTTGCTTGCGGGATGACGGGCCGAACTGGCCGTCGATGGCAATTCCGGCCCCCAGCTGGCGCAGGATGTACTGGGTGCCTGCGGCAACGTCTGTTTCAGCCATGCCGGTCAGCAATTCCCGCGCTGCGGCGCGTGCATCGGGATCGTTCAAAGCCATCGCCTTGCCTGCCCGCGCAGCAGCAGCATGGGCGGGGATCCGGTCCGGCAGCCTGTTAAGGGCTACCCAAGCGCCGTTCGAACCACCCCAGGCGTCGCCGCGCGACAGCCCCATGTCATACCATTCCAGTGCTTCAGCTGCGTCGCTGCCGGGCAAGTCGCCGCCCATGATCATCCGGCCGATCTCAGCCGGGGCGCGCGGGTGGCCCAATTGTGCCGCTTCGGCAAACAGCGCGCGCGCTTTTTCCTTGTCCACCGCCTGGCCCGCGCCTCCGTCGCGGTAGACATAGCCAAGGTTAGCAGTACCGTAGATGTCACCGCGCCCGGCTGAGGCCTGCAGATAGGACAGGCCGCGTTCGGGTTGCGCCAGTTCAGCGCCGCTCCAGAGAAAGAAGACCCCCAGTTCGTTCATCGAATAGGTATGCCCCAGCTCCACTGCCCGGCTCAGAAGGTCAAAGCCGCGCTCCCGGTCTTGCGGGTTCTGGGTACTGTGCAACAGCCGCTTGCCGTGGGAATGCATGGCAAAAGGATCGCCCGCAGCGATGCCCTTTTCCCAAAGGCTGGCAGCCTTTTCCGGGTCCAGGGGGATGGCGATCGCCTGGCGGTCAATGTGCGGGCTGGTGTAGAGCTTTGCCAGAGCGTGGTAGGCGCGGACATGCCCCAGATCAGCAGCTTTCTGAAAATTGGAGAACGCGCCGGTCAGGCTTCCCTGAGCCAGAACGGCACGGCCCAACTGGTAATGGAAACGGCCGATTTCCGGCGCCGTCTCAGCGGCTTGCCGGCAGGCGGTTTTCGCGACTTTCAGGTTGATCTCATTCGGATAACGGTACAGACCTACGCCTTGAAGATCGAGAAGATCCCCGGCCTCCAGGTCGCATTGCCGCGCAATCATTTCCAGGTTCAGGGTGACGTCGCGCACCGCTTCGCCTTGGGCCAGGCGCAGCACCATCCGGTCCTTGCGGACCTGTCCGCCATCCTTGCGGGCAGGAAGCTCGGTCAGTTGCGGTGCGTAATTGAGGCTAAGGCCGGATCCCGTCCCGGTCTGCAGCGAGGTCACGCCGGCCGAAGATGTTTCAACAATCGACACCGTGGTCCCCGTGCCGATATAAGGTTGGATTTCCGACGCCAGTTCCAAGGACCGGCCCAGCGGGATTTTCACCGACAGCTCAGCTGGCAGCTGGTCAAGGCTGGACAGCATGGCGGCGGGTTCCGTTCCGGCCACATTCATGGACCGTTCCGGCGGCCGCAGATAAATTTTCTGCATCAGAGTCGAACTTTCCCAAGGCACCTGCTGATTGCCGGTGGAGGCATAGACGTCGCCCCGGATCGCCGCGAGAACCGTCATCGCGTCATCATCGGGGCGGGCGGGAAAATGCTGAATGACAGAGGCTGTGTACGGACTGTTGCCGCCTGGATCACCGTCCAGGGCAGTTGCCCCTGGCGAGGTGGAAAATGCCACCAGGGTATTGAGTGGCGGCCTGAAGACGTCAAACCCTGAACGGGCCTCATAAAGCTGTGCCCCGACTTCTGCGTTGAGTTTGGCCTGGGGAACCGGGTTGTCCCGGCAGGAGTCCAGCATCAGGATCTGGCTGCTGGCCTTGCCTCCCAGAATGGCAGAGACCTGGTCCAGTGTAACAGATTGGAATGGCAGGTCATTAATGCCGCTCAGCTCCGCGTCGCTGGTCAGCAGGTAGTTGCGCCGCCCCAGCTGAATGCCATGGCCTGCATAATAGAAAAAGACCTGGCTGCCTTCACGGATGTTCAGAGCCGCCTGGCGCAGCAAGGCTTCGAACCCGCGTTTGTCGAGGTCATATCCTTCGTACACCGAATAGCCGAAAGACTTCAGCATCTCCGCAACTGCGGCGGCATCGTTCCGCGTATTGGTCAGGTCGGAGACATGGTCATAGTCCTGGATCCCAATGACGATGGCGATCTCGCTGGCGGTCCCGCTCTCCTGGGTTTCGTAGGCGGCCAAAGCAGCCTGGCCCGAAAGAAGTGCAGCACACACCAAGGCCGGAGGGGCAGATAACTTGAATATGCCCCGAATAATGCCCCTGAAAGCCACGAAAGACATTACCAACTGCCTCCTCCGCCGCCGCCACCGCCGGAACCACCGCCGCCGCCGCCGGAACCTCCGCCACCGCCGCCTTGATAGGCGGGTTCAGGCGCTTCTTCTGCCGGGATGACCGGTGCCCTGGGAGCCGCTGCAGGTGCCGGCCGCGTTGCTGGCGCGCTGTATGTTGCAGGTGCCGGCGCTGGGGCTGCTGTCGGTGGCGGGGCAATCGGTGCCACGGGTTCGCAGGCGGCTGTCACAGCTGCAAGAGGCAGCGCGGCAAACAGGAAATGTATCCGCATCGGGTACCTTTCTTTATGAAATACTGGTCAACAAACAATCCGGCGCCAGCTTACTTGAACCGGAGGCGCAATTCAAAGTTAGCCTGCCGCGCATTTTCGGCAAGGGAGTGCGCCTAGCCGCCGGTGCGGATGCTGACGCTGCCATCCTTGTTGCGCTGCGCGCAGGATGCTTCGCTCAGCGGGGCCAGCTGCGGTCCGGCTACGGCGGCGGGGTTGCGCCGGGTGCAGCGTTTCAGCGCGATCTGCTGGTAGCCCTTGGATGCCATGCAGGATTTCTCCAGCCGCAGGCGCAGGGGTCTGTTCACATCCACCGTGTAGATGCCGCCGTTCACCCAGTAACCGGGCCGGTAATAACAGCTGCCGCCGGAACAGACTTTGCGGCCGGGGTGGAAAACCGGGGGGTGCTGGCGGATTTCATTGGCGACGGGCGCATCCCGCAGCGATTGTGCCGCACAGCCAAGCTCATCACTTTGCAGGCGCGAGACTTCTGCCCCCTGCCTGTAATAAACAGGAAGCGGTCCGCAGGCCGCCGTGCCAAGCAGCAGGACCAAGGCCGCCATGATCGTTCGATCCTTGCACATAAGCAAAGAATGGCTGCAATCAGAGCAAGTTACAATTAAATTGACCGTGAAAGCGGCTTCTGTCATTCACATCGGGCGAAACTCCGCCCGAAATTCCGCCAAGGGACACGCAAATGAAGGTCATTATCTGCGGCGCGGGCCAGGTTGGCTGGCAGATCGCCCGGCACCTGTCCGGCGAGCACAACGATGTGACGGTTGTCGACAACAACCCGGAACTGGTGCGGCGGGCAACCGATACGCTGGACGTGCAGGGGATCCATGGTTTTGCCTCCTATCCGGATGTGCTGGACCGGGCCGGGGCACGGGATGCCGACATGATCATCGCGGCCACCCATTCGGACGAGGTCAACATGGTGACCTGCCAGGTGGCGCATTCGGTCTTCAAGGTTCAGCGCAAGATTGCCCGCCTGCGGGCCAAAAGCTATCTGACCGCAATCTATTCCGACCTTTACCAGCGCGAGCATTTGCCGATCGACGTGGTGATCAGCCCCGAGCGGGAAGTGGCGGCAGCAGCGATGCAGCGGCTGTCGGCGCCGGCAGCGTTTGACACCGAGACCTTCATGGGCGGCAAGGCGCAGCTTCTGGGGATCCAGATCGACGCCGATTGCCCGGTGGTGAATACACCGCTGCGGCAGCTGACCGAATTGTTTTCGACGCTGCGCGCGATTGTGGTCGGGGTGCGGCGCGACGGCACGTTGTTTGCGCCGGAACCGGGCGACCAGCTGTTTGTCGGCGACAGCTGCTATGTGTTCAGCCACGCCGATGATGTGCCCCGCACCATCGAAGTGTTCGGCAAGCAGGAAACACGCCAGGACCGGGTGGTTGTGGTCGGCGGCGGCAACGTCGGCCTGGAAGTGGCCAAGGCGCTGGAGGCAAGCACAACACGGATCCGGGCCAAGATGATCGAACGCGACCGTACCTGTGCTGAACGGGCGGCGGAAACGCTGGAACGCACGATTGTGCTGAACGGCGACGGTCTGGACCGGGCGCTGATGATCGAGGCGGGCATCGACAAAGCGGATGCGATGCTGGCGGTGACCGATGACGACAAGACCAACATTCTGGCCGCGGTGCGCGCCAAGGTTGAAGGCTGCCCGCTGGCCATTGCGCTGATCAATGACCCGACGCTGGTGCCGCTGTTGCCGCATCTGGGCATCGACGCCTATATCAACCCGCGCTCCACCACCGTCAGCTCGATCCTGCGCCACATCCGCTATGGCCGGGTGCGGCAGGTCTACTCATTGGGGGATGCCGAGGCTGAAATGATCGAGGCCGAGGTTTTGTCGACCTCGCCGATTGCCGGCCAGATGATCCGCGAGACGGATTTCCCCGAAGGCGTTCTGGTCGGCGGCGTTCTGAAGAACGGCGAGATGCTGCGCCCTTCCGGTCAGATGCGGATCGAGGCGGGCGATGTGATCGCGCTGTTTGCCATGGCGGCGGACGTGCCTGAGGTCGAGCGCCTGCTGCAGGTTTCGATCGACTATTTCTAGGATGCGCCGCCCGGTCAAAGCTCCCATTGGCGTGCTGCGCCTGCCGCTGTTCCTGCTGATCTGGGGCATTGCCTCGCTGGCGATGTGGCTGCCTGCTGTGCATGCGCTGGTGCTGGACGATCATCACACCTCGCGCAGCTTTTTCTATGCCGGCGTTGCCGGGCTTATACTGGTGGTGCTGATCGGCCTGTCGATGGGCAACCGGGTGCCGCGCTACGGGATGCCGGGACAATTGCTGTCGCTGCTGGCGACGTTCACCGTACTGCCGTTGTTCCTGGCGGTGCCGGTTCAGGATGCACTGGTCAGCACCCGGTTTTTGAACGCCTATTTCGATATGGTCAGCGCCATCACCACCACCGGCGCCGATGTCTGGGGCGATCCGGACCGGCTGCCGCCCAGCGTGCATTTGTGGCGGGCGATTGTCGGCTGGCTGGGCGGTCTGTTGATGTGGGTGGCCGCCTCGGCAGTGCTGGCGCCGATGTCCCTGGGCGGGTTTGAGGTCACTGCCAAAGGCGAGCCCGGCGGCGGCACGGCCGCACCTCTGCATATGGAGAGGGCAGATCCCCGCCGCCAGCTGGTGCTGGTGACGCGTACCCTGGCGCCGGTTTATGCCGGGCTGACCCTTGTGCTATGGCTGTTGCTGATGATCACAGGCGAACAGGCCTTGGCAGGTCTCAGCCATGCGATGTCGGTGATGGCGACCTCGGGCATATCGGCCATCGGCGGGGTGGAAAATGCCGCCAGCGGCCTGGCGGGCGAGATGGTGATGTTCCTGTTCATGTTCTTTGCGCTGTCGCGGCTGACTTTTTCCAGCGACACGGTCACCGCGGGGCAGGGGCGGCTGGACAAGGATCCGGAATTCCGCACCGGGCTGCTGATCGTTTTCGGAGTGCCGCTGCTGCTGTTCCTGCGCCACTGGCTGGCCGCCTATGAAGTGGATGCCGGTGAAGATCTGCCGCAAGCCCTGCACGCGCTTTGGGGCACCTTGTTTACAGTGCTGTCCTTCCTGTCGACCACCGGATTTGAAAGTACGCATTGGGAAGCCGCCCAGGCCTGGTCGGGGCTGGAAACACCGGGCATGATCCTGCTGGGGCTGGCGGTGTTCGGCGGCGGTGTCGCGACCACTGCGGGCGGGGTCAAGCTGTTGCGGGTCTACGCGCTGTACCTGAATGGTCTGCGCGAAATGGAGCGGCTGGTGCATCCCAGCTCGGTCAGCAGCGAAGGCAACCGCGCCAAGCGCTTGCAGAAGAACGGAGCGTTTGTGGCTTGGGTGTTCTTCATGCTGTTTGCCCTGTCGCTGGCTGTCGTCAGCACTGCGCTGGCCGCAGTCGGCACGGATTTCGAACAATCGCTGGTGCTGGCTGTAGCGGCGCTGTCAACAACCGGCCCGCTGGCTGATACGGCCAGCAGTACGCCGATTGTACTGAACCTTCTGACAGATCCTGCCAAACTGATCCTGTGCATTGCGATGGTTCTCGGGCGGCTGGAGACCCTGGCCTTCATCGCGCTGCTGTCACCCAACCTTTGGCGCAGCTGACCGCCCTTGAGGGTGAAAAGTGTTTTTCTGGTGGAAACTTACATTTTCTCCGTCCATACTGAATTTAATGTGCGTGCTGGTCCGCAGCGCGCGGCAAGAACAAAGGCGAGATAATAAAAAATGGCTTCGGACAGACAGAATCTTCAGGATGCCTTCCTGAATCACGTTCGCAAAACCAAGGTTCCGGTTACAATCTTTCTGATCAACGGGGTCAAGCTGCAGGGTGTGATCACCTGGTTCGACAATTTCTGCGTGCTGCTGCGCCGCGACGGACAGTCGCAGCTGGTCTACAAACACGCGATTTCGACCATCATGCCGGCCCAGCCGATCAGTCTCTATGAGGGTGAAGACTCCAATTGATGGAGCATGAAAGGACGCATACCCGTGCTTGGGTGCTGCATCCGGAAATCAAATCCGATAGCAGGCGCCGCCAGGCTGCACCTGCGCTTGATGAGGCCGTTGCGCTGGCAGCGGCCCTTCCCGATCTTGATGTGATCGGCTCCAATGTTGTGCGCCTGCCCAAGGCGCATGCGGGGATGCTGTTCGGTTCTGGCAAAATCGAAGAGCTGGCGGGCATCCTCAAAGCAAATGAGGTGGAACTGGTCCTGATCGACGGGTCGGTGTCCCCGGTGCAGCAGCGCAATCTGGAAAAAGCCTGGAAGGTCAAGATCCTCGACCGGACCGGGCTGATCCTTGAGATATTCTCGGACCGTGCGGCCACCCGCGAAGGTGTGCTGCAGGTCGAGATGGCGGCGCTCAGCTATCAACGGACGCGGCTGGTGCGGGCCTGGACCCACCTGGAGCGCCAGCGCGGCGGATTGGGATTTGTCGGCGGACCCGGCGAAACCCAGATCGAGGCCGACCGGCGCGCCATTGACGACCAACTGGTGCGGCTGCGCCGGCAGCTGGACAAGGTGGTGAAGACCCGGACCCTGCACCGCGCCTCGCGGGCCAAGGTGCCCTATCCGATTGTGGCGCTGGTCGGCTATACAAACGCCGGCAAGTCGACCCTGTTCAACCGGCTGACCGGGGCTGAGGTGATGGCCAAAGACATGCTCTTTGCCACCTTGGACCCGACCATGCGCCGGGTGCAGATTGCGGATGGGCCGGAGGTGATCCTGTCCGACACCGTGGGCTTCATTTCGGATCTGCCGACCGAACTGGTGGCATCTTTCCGGGCGACGCTGGAAGAGGTTCTGGCAGCGGATGTGATCCTGCATGTGCGCGACATCAGCCATGATGAAAGCGAGCAGCAGGCCAAAGACGTCGAGGCCATCCTGACCTCATTGGGGGTGGACGAAAACCGCGTCCGGATCGAAGTCTGGAACAAGCTGGACCAGCTGCCTGAGGAAGACGCCGAAGCCCGCCGTCAGCGTGCGGAACGTGAGGACGGCATCCATGCGATCTCGGCCCTGACGGGCGAGGGGCTGGACGGGTTGATGGCAGATATCGCCGAGCAGTTGCAGGGCGTGCGGCACGAGGAGCTGCTGAATCTCACGTTTGCCGAGGGCAAACAGCGCGCCTGGCTGTTCAAGGAAGACCTGGTTCAAAGCGAAGAACAGACCGAGGCCGGGTTTGATATCACCGTGCTGTGGACCGACCGGCAAAAGGCGAAGTACGAGAGGCTGTGAAGCCTTGCTTCAAGTGTAAAAGGAAAAGGGCGCCGCAGCGCCCTTTTTTATTGTCCCGTTATTATTGGCGGGGGGTGATCCGGGTAATGCCGACAGCTGCGGCGCGGGCCAGGTCCTCGTCCAGTGACATCGGGATATATTCGCCGCGCCGCCAGAGCTGGGCCATGTCGTCATAGTAGCGCGACAGCGGATGGCCGGACTGGCCGGTTGATACGATAAAGACGGAACTGTCGGGGTCGGCAAAGTCATAGACCCCGCGGTAGCCGGCAGAATGGGTGTTCTGGAACGGATCCGGGTCCTTACCTGAACTCTTGCCGCGCTGCAGGGTGTTGCCGCTGCCGCTGGTGGACTGGCGGATGTTTACGAAATAGCGCAGCAGCGGCACTTCTCCCAGCACCGGGTGGTCCTGCGTGGCCTGATGCGCATCGCCCCAGCGCAGCGATTCCAGCGCGGCGCCATAGCGTTCTTCGATCCAGATCAGCGCATCATCCAGCGCCAGCCGGGCCATATCAGTGCAGCTTTCTTCCGGAGCGCTTTGGCGCACGTCGCACCAGACGGCGGCACCATCGACATCGCGGTAGACCCGCTCGATGAACAACGGTTCCACATGGCGGAAGGTCTTGGCCACCGGACCCAGCTCATCGGTGATCAGCCGGGCCTGCAGGGCGCGCAGCCAGGCGGCATAGATCAGCGGTTCCGGCAGATGCTCGTTCATTTCACCGTTCCACTCCGACAGCAGGGTCAGGGCGATCTGGCGCTGGCGCTCGCGGGTGCCGGCGGGGGCGGCTTCGCCGGTGAACCACAGGTCGGCTCCGATCAGCGGCAAGAGGGTGCGGGCGGTGTAGGAGACCGTGTCCAATTGCGCCTCGATAAAGCTGTCGCGGGTATGCACTTCGCGGTTCTGCATCAGTTTTTCCCAGCGGTGGATGCGCTGGGTATCGCCCCAGTCAAAGGAGACGTGGTTCGGGAAGGGGCGGTCCAGGATCTTGTTGTTGGTATTGCCCAGGATGCCGCCTGCGGGGCTGGTGAATTCAGGGTTTTCCGCATAAGGCGCGCGGCCTTGCCAGCGGTTCTCCGGGTGCCAGCCCTGGCTTGGCATCCGGCCCTTGCTTTGGTGTGCGGCGTCGCGCAACGGGAAGGCGCCGACGGTTTTGAGCGCAATTGTGTCCTTATCCGCCAGAGTCAGGTTTTGCGAAGGGGCGACAAAGCCTTCTCCGGCTGTGATTGCGTCTTGGACCGTGGTGCTGCGCATCAGGCCGATGGCAGCGCTCATTGAGGTATCCTTGGGGCTGAGCACAGTCCAGCTGAGCGAAACCACATGGCCGGGCGGGGTGATCCCGGCCAGTTTGAACATCGAACCGGGCAGCACCGGGCCGTTGTCTGTCCAGCGCAGGGTCAAAGTAACCGGCGCCTGGTCCTTGATCTTGATGATCGACGGGCGGGAGATGAATTCTTTATACCCTTCAACGCTCAGATACTCCTGAGGATTTTCCGGGTTGAGGCGTTCGATAAACAAGTCCTGGTCGTCCAGATAAGACGAGGTCACCCCCCATCCCAGCACGTCTGAGCGCCCTGTGATTACTGCCGGGATGCCAGGGATGGTGCCGCCGATCACCCCGCCGGTGCCCAGTTCAAGCCGTGCCAGATACCAGACGCCGGGTGCGCTGAGACCCAGGTGCGGGTCATTGGCCAATAGCGTGCCGCCCGCCGCCGAACGGCTCGGGGCGGCGGCCCAGGCGTTGGAGGCCCCCGCCAGCCCGCGCGGAGCAACCGGAAACAGCAGGCTGTCTTCCTCTGCGGGCTTGGCAGTGGCGAACTGCCGGACGCCGGGAACCAGCGCTGCATACTCCGGCAGGGCAGTCAGCCCTTTGCCCGGCGCATCGGGCAGGATGTCCTTGATCCTGGCCGCATCATCCAGTGCCAGCGAAGTCCGGGCGCGCAGGATCTCTTCCTTCATGTGGCCGGACAGCTGCAGCGCCATCAGCTTCATGATTGCGATGCTGTCGGCGGGCTGCCAGGGCGCAACCGGCATGTTGAACAGGAACATCTCCGGCGCACCGCGGCCAAGCGCGTCTTCGTTGATCTCCTGCAGGCGGGCGTTGACGCCGGCGGCATAGGCCTTGAGCGCGGTCATCGCTTCGGGCGACTGCACCGCCGCGGATTGCTGCGCCAATCGGTAGATATCCAGCCGGCGCAGATATGTGTCGGTCTCAACCGTGCGGGTGCCGAAGATTTCCGACAGGCGGCCCTTGGCGGTGCGCCGCATCACTGCCATCTGCCACAGGCGGTCCTGGGCGTGGGCATAGCCGAGGCCAAAGTAGACATCCTCGTCGCTGGCGCCGAAACTGCCGAAGATATGCGGTACATTGGCGTTGTCGCGGACAATCTCGACAGGCGAGGAGAGGCCGGGCAGGGAAAGCTCTTTGTTGTATTCGGGCAGTGACTGCGAAGCCAGGTAATAGACCAGCAATGCGGCCAGAACACTTAGCAGAATCAGGCCGGCAGCTATGCGCAGAAGCCAGCGGAAAAGATGTCCCATCAGCGGTTGTTTTCCCTTGGGTTTTGTCATTTCCAGCCGCTTGGCAGATTGCGCCCCGCGGCGGCGGTGGTAGGGTTGGCGCCAACATAAGCGAAGACAGATCAAGGGAAAAGCAGATGGCAAAAATCGCGTTTCTGGGGCTCGGCGTCATGGGCTATCCGATGGCCGGGCACCTGCAGGCTGCGGGCCATGAGGTCACCGTCTACAACCGCACCGAAGCCAAGGCCAAGGCCTGGGCCGCCGAGCATGGCGGCCAGTTCGGTGCCACACCGCGGGCGGCTGCGGCGGGGGCGGATTTTGTAATGGCCTGCGTTGGCAATGACGACGATCTGCGCTCGGTCTGCCTGGGGGCGGATGGTTCCTTTGCCGGTATGCGCGAAGGCGCGGTGTTTGTTGATCACACCACGGTGTCGGAAACCGTGACCCGCGAATTGCATGGCGCGGCAGAGGAGAAAGGCGTGTTCTTTGTTGATGCACCGATTTCCGGCGGTCAGGCAGGGGCTGAAAACGGTGTGCTGTCAATTATGTGCGGCGGAGACGAGGCCGCTTACGCCCGGGTTGAGCCGGTGATGGCTGCCTATTCCAAAATCTGCCGCCGGATCGGCGGCAGCGGGGCGGGACAGCTGACCAAAATGTGCAACCAGATCGCCATTGCCGGGCTTGTGCAGGGCTTGAGCGAGGCGCTGCATTTTGCCGAGAAAGCCGGGCTGGACGGGCGTGCGGTGGTCGAAGTGATCAGCCAGGGCGCGGCGGGCAGCTGGCAGATGGCCAACCGTTACGAGACCATGCTGGACGATCATTTCGAGCATGGATTTGCGGTGGACTGGATGCGCAAGGATCTGGGTATCTGTCTGGACGCAGCGGACGAAACCGGCGCCAGCCTGCCGGTCACAGCTCTGGTGGATCAGTTCTACAAGGACGTGCAAAAGATGGGCGGCGGGCGCTGGGATACCTCGTCGCTGTTCAAACGGCTGCGCAAACTGGACTGAGGGTAAGGTAAAATGGCCTTTCCGGCAGGAAAGGCCATGCCTCCGGCGGAGGTATTTTCAACCAGAAAGAAGCGAAGGCCGTGAGCCTTTGCCGTTTCCCGGGCTGATCAGGGGATGATGCGGGTGTATTTGGTGCCTTCCAAGGTCGCACCAACGCGCAGGCCTGCCTGGGCAAAGACCACTGCAAGCACCGGGGACGTCAGGGTATTGGTGTCGGCACTCAGCGCGTTGCCTTCGTCCTTGATCACATATTCCACATCTGCGCCTGCCGCCCAACCGGACGAGCGGCGGAAGCCGGCCAAGGCGCCTTCGGTCATGAAGAACAGCACGTGGGCATACTGCTGAGCGCCGATCTGCAGGCCCGCATTGCCTTTGTAAGTGGCGTAATAATCGACGGTCACATCGTTGATCCGCAGGGCGCCGCGCCCATAGGCCCCGCCAAATACAAAGCCCGCCTCAGTGACCAGCGGCATTACCAGCATGCCGGTTGCCTTATCGGCCAGGGTACGGGTGTTGGGGTACTGGCTGTACATTTGGTTCAGCGTGCTATCAACGCGGGCGTCGATGGTCGCGCCATTGCTGTTGCCTATGCCGTTGCCGCATGCGGCGGTAACGCCGGCGCCGGCCAGAGCCGTCAGGGCAAAGCCGCGGCGGGTCATGCGGGAAGAGGAAAAACTGCTCATTTCTCAGGTGCCTGTAATGATTTGCTCCAAGGCCGGTATGCTCCGGCTCTGATCGAATGTATACGCGGAAAACCGCTGCCTGTCATCTGCTGCCAGCTGGACAGCGGCGGCTTCCCGCTGAAGTGATCCGTATCCGCATTGAATGACTGGGTCAGCCGTTCAGCAGCCGGGCCGCGGCGGGTGCGAAATAGGTCAGAATGCCGTTGCAGCCTGCCCGTTTGAAAGCCATCAGGCTTTCCATCATCACCTTTTCGCCGTCGATCCAGCCGTTTTGCGCTGCGGCCTGGATCATCGCGTATTCGCCCGAGACCTGATAGGCATAGGTCGGCACGCCAAAGGCGGATTTCACCCGGTGGCAGATGTCGAGATAGGCAATGCCCGGTTTGACCATCACCATGTCGGCGCCCTCCATCAGGTCGCGCTCAATCAGCCGCAGCGCTTCGTCGCTGTTGGCCGGGTCCATCTGATAGGTTTTCTTGTCGCCCTTCAGCGCGCCCGAGGCACCGACCGCATCACGGAACGGCCCATAGTAGCCGGAGGCGTATTTGGCCGAATAGGACAGGATCGCCACATTGTGGTGGCCTGCCTTTTCCAGCGCGCTGCGCATCGCCCCGATCCGCCCGTCCATCATGTCGGACGGTCCGATGATGTTGGCGCCGGCACCGGCCTGAGCGAGCGTCATTTTGACCAGCGCCTCGACGGTGGCGTCATTGACGATCTCGCCATCGACCACATAACCGTCGTGGCCGTTGATATTGTAGGGGTCCAGCGCCACGTCAGTCATCACTGCGATATCCGGCGCCGCATCCTTGATCGCGCGGATTGCGCGATTGGTCAGGTTGTCCGGGTTCCAGGCCTCGGCGCAATCTTCGGTTTTGAGCGAGGCATCGGTGTAGGGAAACAGGCAGATCGCCGGGATCCCCAGGGCTTGCGCCTCAACTGCGGCTTCGGCAATTTTGTCCACCGAGCGGCGCACCGCACCGGGCATCGAAGCGATCGGTTCCTCAACGCCTTCCCCTTCACGGACAAACACCGGCCAGATGAAATCGGACGGCGTCAGAGTGTTCTCCCGGACCAGGTCACGGATGGCCTGGCTGGCACGGGTGCGGCGCAGGCGGGCGGCGGGAAAGGGCGCGACGGTGGGCTTCATGGCGGTCTCTCGTTTTGGCTTGCCCATGGGTGGCATGGAAGCGGCCCCGGGAACAAGGGGCACAATCGCCGCGCCCAAAAACTTGTGCGGCAGGCAGGGCTTGCCTGTGCGCGCTTCCCGGTTGATATAGGGCCGGTTGACAAATTCCAGCCCGAGGATCTGCGGGCACAAGCGGGGGGCTGGCGTGGATCTGCTTCATATTATCTATGAGATGATTGAGCTGCGGTCATTCTCCAACCTGTGGTACTGGATTGCGCTGGCGGTGCTCTGGTCGACGGCCAGTAACAGGATCCTGGGGGTGCCCTATGATATGGTCCAGCGGGCGCAGCGCAATGGCGGCCAGGCGGAACGCGATCTGGAGGATATGGTCCGGGTCAATGTGAACCGCCTGCTGTACATCTCCGAGGTTTCAGGCCCTTGGCTGGTGGCGCTGTCCTGTTTCGTGATGTCCGGCCTGGCTGTGCTTGGCTTTGTCTTCCTGATGGAGATTGCCCAGGCTGTGTTCCTGCTGGTGTTTCCGATGTCCGTGGTCGGGCTGATCAGTTTTTTGACCGCGCGCCGGATCTCGCAGGAAGGTGCCACGGGCGGGGAGCTGCGCAAAAGATTGGCGTTTTGCCGGCTCTATGTGCAGGTCGTCGGGGTAATCTCCATTGTGGTCACCGCGTTCTGGGGCATGTATCAAAACCTGACCATCGGGGCATTTTAACAGGCGGGCTGAGACCGATTGAGGACACCCGGAAAGGAAGAGGCATGGCACAGCGTGCAATCACCATGGGCGGCGCGCCCGAAGGGTTTGATGCCCGGCTGATCCTGAAGGAAGTGCAGAAATCCGGCGCGCCGGTTCTGCATGTGGCGCGTGACGACAAGCGGATGGAGGCAATGCGGTCGGCACTTGCCTTTTTTGCGCCGCAGATGCCGGTGTTTGTCTTTCCCGGCTGGGATTGCCTGCCTTATGACCGGGTGTCGCCGAACGCCGATATCTCGGCTGCGCGGATGGCCACGCTGGCGGCCCTGGTGCATCAGATGCCCAAGCAGTTTGTACTGCTGACCACGCTGAACGCCGCCAGCCAAAGGGTGCCTGCGCGCGGGGTGCTGCGCGAGGCGGCCTTTACCGCCCGTGTCGATCACCGGATTGACGAAGGCGCGCTGCGCAATTTCCTGGTACGCATGGGGTTCACCCAAAGCCCGACGGTGATGGAGCCGGGCGACTATGCGGTGCGTGGCGGTATCATCGATATCTTCCCGCCGGGGGAAAGCGGCCCGGTGCGGCTGGATCTGTTCGGCGATGTGCTGGATGGCGCACGGCGGTTCGATCCGGCCTCGCAGCGCACCACCGAGAAACTGGAGGTGGTGGAGCTGGCGCCGGTGTCCGAAGTGATCCTGGACGAGGCGGCAATCACCCGGTTCCGTCAGAATTACCGGATTGAATTCGGCGCCGCCGGTACAGATGATCCGCTGTACGAGGCAGTGAGTGCAGGGCGCAAGCATCAGGGGATCGAGCATTGGCTGCCGTTCTTCCATGAAAAGCTGGAAACTCTGTTCGACTACCTGCCGCAGGCGACGGTGACGCTGGATGATCAGGTGACACCGGCACGGCTGGCGCGCTGGGACACCATCGAGGACCAGTTTGAAACCCGCAAACACGCAATGGCGCAGAAGGGACGGATTGATACCGTCTATAAACCCACGCCGCCGGGCCTGCTGTATTTGGATGACGCCGCTTGGGAGACCGCATCGGCCGCGCACCGCGTGGTGCAACTGCACCCGCTGCCGCAGGCCTCGGGTCCTGGCACCGCGGATGCCGGCGGGCGGATCGGGCGCAACTTCGCACCCGAGCGGCAGCAGGAAAGCATCAGCCTTTTCGGGGCTTTGGCATCCCATATTAAGGCGCGGATGCAGGAGGGACCGGTTCTTATTGCCTCTTACTCCGAAGGGGCGCGCGAACGCCTGACCGGGCTGATTGAGGACGAGGGCCTGGCAGAAGCCATCCCGGTGGTGGATGGCACGCGGATCGGCAAAAGCGGCCTGCATCTGGCGGTCTGGGCTCTGGAGCACGGGTTCCAGGCGCCGGACATGACGGTGATCTCGGAGCAGGACGTGCTGGGCGACCGGCTGATCCGGGCACCCAAGAAACGCCGCAAGGCCGAGAACTTTCTGACCGAAACGCAATCGCTCAGCCCTGGTGATCTGGTGGTGCATGTGGACCATGGCATCGGCCGCTACAAGGGGCTGGAAGTGGTGACGGCGGCAGGTGCTGCGCATGAATGCATCCTGCTGGAATATGCCGAAGCGTCCAAACTGTACCTGCCGGTCGAAAACATCGAACTGCTGTCCAAATACGGCCATGACGAAGGTCTGCTGGACCGGCTGGGCGGCGGTGCCTGGCAGGCCAAGAAGGCCAAGCTCAAGGAACGCATCCGCGAGATGGCGGACAAGCTGATCCGCATTGCAGCTGAACGCGCCCTGCGCAAGGCACCGGTGATGGACCCGCCGCCGCATGCCTGGGAGGAATTTTCCGCCCGCTTTCCCTATCAGGAGACCGACGACCAGCTGCGCGCCATCGAGGACGTGATGGAGGATCTGCACTCCGGCCAGCCGATGGACCGGCTGATCTGCGGCGATGTGGGTTTTGGCAAGACCGAGGTGGCTATGCGCGCGGCTTTTGTCGCGGCGATGTCCGGCCTGCAGGTGGCGGTGGTGGCACCGACCACACTGCTGGCGCGCCAGCATGCGGCCTCCTTTGCCGAGCGTTTTCGCGGGTTTCCTTTGCAGGTCAGGCAGTTGTCGCGTTTTGTTAGTGCCAAAGAGGCCAGCCAGACCCGTGAAGGGCTGGCCAAGGGGACCGTCGATATCGTTGTTGGAACCCACGCGGTACTGGCTAAGAACATCAGGTTCCAGAACCTCGGGCTGCTGATCATCGACGAGGAGCAGCACTTTGGCGTTGGCCACAAGGAACGGCTGAAACAGCTGCGCAGCGACATCCATGTGCTGACGCTGACGGCCACGCCGATCCCGCGCACACTGCAGCTGTCGCTGACCGGTGTGCGGGATCTGTCGATCATCGGCACCCCGCCGGTGGACCGCCTGGCGATCCGCACCTACGTCAGCGAATTTGACACTGTCACTATCCGCGAGGCGCTGCTGCGCGAGCATTACCGCGGCGGGCAAAGCTTCTATGTGGTGCCGCGGATCACCGACCTGCCGGATGTCGAGGCGTTCCTGCAGGCACAGCTGCCTGAACTCACCTATGTGGTGGCGCATGGGCAGATGGCTGCGGGCGAACTCGACGACCGGATGAACGCGTTTTACGACGGCAAATTTGACGTCCTGCTGGCAACAACGATTGTGGAGTCGGGCCTCGACATTCCGACCGCCAACACGATGGTGGTGCACCGCGCCGACATGTTCGGCCTGTCGCAGCTCTATCAGATCCGGGGCCGGGTGGGGCGTTCGAAAACCCGTGCCTATGCCTATCTCACCACCAAACCGCGTCAGCGGCTGACACCGGCGGCAGAGAAGCGGCTGCGGGTGCTGGGCTCGCTCGACACATTGGGCGCCGGCTTTACCCTGGCCTCGCAAGACCTTGATCTCCGCGGAGCGGGCAATTTGCTGGGCGATGAGCAATCCGGCCAGATGCGCGATGTGGGGTATGAACTGTACCAGTCGATGCTGGAGGAGGCGATTGCCAAGATCAAGGCGGGTGAGATGGAGGGCCTCTCGGACGCCGATGCGCATTGGGCGCCGCAGATCAATCTGGGCGTGCCGGTACTGATCCCGGAGACCTATGTGCCGGATCTGGATGTGCGCCTCGGGCTGTACCGCCGCCTGTCGTCGCTCTCGACCAAAGTGGAGCTGGAAGGATTTGCTGCTGAGCTGATCGACCGTTTCGGCAAGCTGCCGAAAGAGGTCAACACGCTGATGCTGGTGGTGCGGATCAAGGGAATGTGCAAACGCGCAGGCATTGCCAAGATGGACGGCGGGCCGAAAGGCGCAACGATCCAATTCCACAATGACAAATTCGCCTCGCCTCAGGGGCTGGTGGAGTTCATCCAGGGCCAAAACGGTCTGGCCAAGGTAAAGGACAACAAAATCGTCGTGCGCCGGGACTGGAAGAAAGACAGCGACAAGATCAAGGGCGCCTTTGCCATTGCCCGCGACCTGGCAGAGAAAGTCGTGGCAGAGAAGAAAAAGGCCAAGGCAAAAGCGAAAGCTTGATACGCAGAGCCAAGGAAATTCGAATTTCCTTGGCAAATGTCTTCGAAGACATTTTTCTCAGCTGCAGCAGCTGTCCGGCTTCATTGCTGCCTGTGCGCAGAAACAAGACGCAGCCACCGCCTGGTCGGCGCGGGCAAGCGCCATATCGAGTTTCTGCTTTATGTGCCGGATTTCAACGGTTTCGCCGCGGGCCTTCAGGCAATCATGCAGGCCTTTCAGGCTCCAGATATTGTCCGGATGGACCGACGCGCGCGGCAAAGTACCATCCAGCCCCAAGTCCGCTCGGTAGACCGCCTCGGCTTCTCCCGAGCGGCCCTGCTCAAACAGCAGCGCCCCAAGTGCGTGGCGGCTGGGCTGCATCCAGCCCCAGGGCTCATCATAAGGCAGGTTATCGTCCAGCTCGGCCGAGCGGCGCAAATGGGCAAAAGCCGTGTCGTAGTTCTCTTTGCGGTACTCAATCTCACCGCGCAGCATTTCGGATGCGATTTCAAGCAGATCCACGACGCGGTTGTTGTGCAGCAGGCGGGTTTCCGGAACGCGGGTCTTGGCAGCGCGGAACAACTGCTCCTCCGCTTCGGCCTGTGACACCCGGCCAGTTGCGGCAAATGCGATGGCGCGGGCGTAATGGGTGTTGGCGGTCAAGGTGCAATAGAGCGCTGGGTCTTCAGGCAGCTCCAGCGCCATGGCCTCCTCCCAGCGGCCAAAGCGGACCAGGATGTGCGGGTGCATTGCCATGTAGCTTTCAAAGAAATCCGCGATAGGCGGGCTTTCTACCAGCAGCATTTCCGGCGGGGTGGTGTCCAGAATACCCTGATTGGCCTGCAACGCAGGTTCAATCTGCCCCAGGAACATCGCGCCGAAGATGACGAAGTGGTAGTTATGCTGGCGGTAGCCGGTGTAGATGTTGAAGGCGCCCTCACGCGCGTAGAACTTCAGATCCGCCTCAATCGCTTTCCGGTTCCAATGCACCACGCTGTGATAGTCACCGCAAAGCACGTCGATATGGGTCGGCATATGTACCAGATGGCCTGCGTCCGGCACCAGTGTGCGCAGGACATCGGCGGCCTTCAGGGCTTTTTCCGGCGCCGGCGACATCTCCATCAGATGCACATAAAGATGCAGCAGGCCGGGGTGCCTCATCGCACCGGGGTCGTTCTCCATTGCCCATTCCAGAACCTCCTGCGCCTCCAATGTCGCGGCCCCTTCGGCGGGCAGGCCGGTTTGCAAGTCCCACATTTTCCAAGGTGTCAGGTTCAGCAGGCTTTCGGCATAGACCGTGCGCAGATCCAGATGATCCGGGCAGGCGGCAAACGCCGCGCGCATGGCGTCGGCAAAGGCATAGTCCCAGATGTGCATGTCCTCCACCGCCTCGCGCTGGGGATAGCGGGCCTGAAGGGCATGGATCAGCTGCCGCTCGGCCTCTGTGCAGCCCTCTAAACAAGCCAGCGCGGATTGGGCGGCGTCATAAGCCTGTGCCAGATCTTCGGCACGGCCTTTGCCGTCCCGCAAGTTCCAGGGCAGATTGTAATTCGGGCCGGTTGCATAGGCCGCGCCCCAATGGGCCATGGCGCAGCCGGGATCGTGGGTCAGTGCCTGCTTGAAGCATTTGACGGCTTCTTCGTGGTTGTAGCCATAGGTCCAGACCAAGCCGCGGTCGAACCACTTTTGCGTCTCGGGCGAAGCTGCCGTTACCAGACAGGAATGGCTGCCGAGATCATAATCGTAACCCATGAAAAAACCTCCCCAAGTATTTGGAGAGGTTAGGCAGAGGCGTTGATCCGGACAAGATAGTTATTCTGCGGGCAATTGCGCCTCAGCCCGTGCCATTTGCAGCATCAGCAGGAACGCAAGGCCGGCCATTGTCAGCAGTCCTGCAGCCAGCGGCAGCAGTGAACCGTCAAACAGCAGGCCCACTGGAGCCGCAATGGCAGCGGCCAGAACGGTGGAGATCGCACCAATCACCGAGGCCGCCATGCCGGCAATATGGCCCATCGGCTCCATCGCGATAGCATTGAGATTGCCAAGCGTGGTGCCGGCCAGAAAGAAAACGCTGGTCTGCCAGGCGACAAACAGGCCGAACAGCAGCATTTCCGGCAGCGCCTGACCGCTGAGCACCAGCATCACTGCGGAAATGCAGACCTGCGCAGCCAAGGACCAGGTCACGATCCGGCGCATGCCAACACGGACCACGATGGCCGCATTCAGCAGGCTGGCGGTGCCTGCCATCAAGGCCACAAATCCAAACCAGAAGGGAAAGCTGCCAGCGCGGTCAAAGATCACGTCATAGACCTGCTGCACCATGGTCAGCATGGTGAACAGCATGCCTAGGCAAAGGGTCTGCACCAGAATAGACAGGCGCACAGCCGGGTGGGAGAACATTTCCTTTACCGCGCCCAAAAGCAGCGGCAGACGGAAGGGGCGGCGGTTCTCTACCGCCAGGGTCTCCGGCAGGCGCAGCCCCATCCACATCACGATGAGGATGGCGAAGATGGCAAAGGCCAGGAAGATGCTGCGCCAGCTGGAAAAGGCAATGATGCCCGCGCCCAGCATCGGTGCAAAGGCGGGAACCAAGGTGAAGATCATCATTGCAATCGACATCATCCGGGCCATTTCCCGGCCCGAATACAAATCCCGCACGATGGCAATGCCGACAACCCGCGGCCCTGCGGCGCCCAGCCCCATGACGACGCGGGAGGCCAGCAGCAGCTCCAGCGATTGCGCCTGCCAGGCAACGGCAGAGGCTGCGATGTACAGTGCAACACCGCCGGCAATGACAGTCTTGCGGCCAAAAGCATCGGACAGCGGGCCGGTAAAGAACGTGCCGATGCCCATGCCCAGCACAAAAGAAGTCAGCACCAGCTGGGCGCGGTTAATGTCATCCGGGCTAAGTGCCTTGCCGATTTCAGGCAAGGCGGGCAGCATCGCGTCGATGGAAAAGGCGATGGTGGCAAACATCATCGCGATCAGGGCAATGAATTCGGCCTTGGCCATGCCGTGGGCCGGAGAGTGTACCTGGGGTTGTGACATTTGAAACCTCTAACAGCTCTTCAGATGTTTCCGGGGAACAAGGCCGGTCCGGGAGCTGTCCGGCTCCGCTATCACGAATCCGCATACCGGGCCAGCGCCCGGCTGCACAGCAAACTGTGCATTGTTGCGATGCTAAGCAATTTGCCGCGAGGTTATTCGGTCTCTGCGTCTTTCAGCTGCTGCAGAATGTCTTCGATCACCTGCTTCCACAGTTCCGGCGGCTGGGCGCCGGGCACGGCGTGCTGGCTGGCGACAATGAAGGTCGGCACCGAAGTTACCCCCATCTTGCGGGAATGGGCGTCGCGGTCCTGGATGGTCTGCACATCACTGTCGCCTTGCAGCAGGCGTGCGGCGACATCTGCATCCATTCCGGCCTCGCGTGCGACACCGGCCAGAACCGCGTGGTCGCCGATGTCCTTGGCGTCCACAAAGTAGGCTTGGAACAAGGCATCCACCACTTCAGTCTGCTTGCCTTCGATTCCGGCCCAATGGATCAGCCGGTGCGCATCCAGAGTGTTTGGCGTGCGCGTCATCGCCTCGAAATTGATCGTCAGCCCGGCGTTTCCGGCGTGTTCCACCACTGGGGCATAAGCCTTAACCGCGCCGTCCTTGCCGCCGAACTTGCGCTCCAGATAGTCGCGCCGGTCCATGCCTTCGCGCGGCATGTCCGGGTTCAGCTGGAACGGGTGCCATTCGATAACAAAGGGATGATCCGGCACCTCGGCCAGTGCCTTGTCCAGATGGGTCTTGCCGATATAGCACCAGGGGCAGATCGGGTCCGACAGGATGTCGAGCTTGACGGTGGTCATTTGGGTCATCCTTTGAACAGGGCGGGCAGGGCGCGGCGCAGCAGCTTGCCGTTGGCGCCTGCAGGCAGCGCGTCGAGATGAACATAAGCGCGGGGCTGCTTGTAACGGGCCAGGCGCTGGGATGCAAAGGCCTGCAGTTCTGCGGCGTTCAACTCTTCGGGACCGGTATAGAAGGCGGCGATGATAAAGGTGTCCGGCTTCACCTCTACCGCTGCGGCGCCGGCCTGAGTGATGCCGGGATGGGCGGCCAAAGCGGTTTCGACTTCAATCGGGGACACGCGGTAGCCGCCCGCATTCATCATGTCGTCAGCGCGTCCCAGATAGCGGATCTGCCCGCCGCCGGTCATTGCGCCCTGATCACCGGTCAGGAACCAATCCCCCTGATAGCGGGCGGCGGTTTCCTCCGGCGCGTTCAGATAGCCAAGCATCAGCCCCGGGTCCGAGCGGTGGATGGCGATGGTGCCTTCCTCATCCACCGGCACCGGTCCGTCAGGGCCGAGAATCGCGACCTTGCGGCCCGGTTGCGGCTGCCCGAGTGCTCCGTCCTGTGCAGGGCAGGACGGCGAAGATGAAATGAAGGTCGAGCATTCAGACATGCCGAAAGCCTCAAACAATCCGCGGCCTGTTGCGGTGTCCCAGGCAGCGTGCAGATGGCGGGAAAGCTTTTCACCAGCGCAAAGCCCATGCCGCAAGTCCGGCAAATCGAGCGGGCCGGATTGCAGGAGCTTCCGGTAGACGCCTGGGGCTGCAGCAAAGAGGGTTGCACGGTGGCGGCGCAGCAGCGCGGGCAGGTCCTCTGGCGGGGTTCCGGGCTCTGGGATCAGCGCCGTTGCACCCGCCGCCCAGGGGTCCAGCAGGCCGGTGCCCAGGGTGTAGGTCCAGTTGAACGCACCGGCGTGCAGCAGCCGGTCATCTGCTGTCAGACCGTACCAGCCCTCCACCATCATCTGCCGCGCCCAAACCGCCCGGTGGGCGTGGGCAACAGCACGCGGATTTCCGCTGGTGCCGGAGGTGTAGACCACATAGGCGCGCCGCTCGGGGTTGCCAAAGGCGTAGTCGCAGGGAGGCAGATGGTGCATATCCAGCAACCGGGCCGTACTGATCTGCAGCGGGTGACTCGCGCAGGGCACAGCCGGGTCGCGCAGCACCGCAGCCGGGTTCAGATCCGCAATCATCCGGGCGGTTTCGGGCGCTGTCAATTGGGGTGAGGTGGGCACCGGCACCAGTCCGGCGGCAATGGCGCCGAGGTAGGCAATGGGAAACTCAACCGTGTTCCCCAGCCGCAGCAGCACAATATCTCCAGGTTTCAATCCCGCCTTGAGCAGCCCTGTCCCGGTTCCGCGCACCGCTGCTTCAAGCCGGGCATAACTCCAGTCTTCGCAGGCATCGCCCACGAGAACCGACAGGGCGGGTTTTTCCGCCAGCCGACGGGCATGGCGCAGCACATGGGCCGCGAGATTGAAAGGCGAAGGGCAGGGCGCAAAAGGCCCCTGATCAAAAACGGACAGCATGGCAATTGGCTAGCCCGCGCCGTCCTGCGTTGCAAGCTGCGCAGGTGCGGCTTATAGAGTGGCTATGACAAGCCGTGACCCGAAGTCCCTGATTACCATCGCCCGTGCAAACGGCGGAGATAACGAAGCAGAGCCATTGGACCTGGGCGCGCGCGTGCGCGAACTGCGCAAGGCGCGGGATTGGACGCTGGAACACGCTGCCAATCAGGCCGGGCTGGCGCGCTCGACCTTGTCCAAGATCGAAAATGGCCAGATGTCACCGACTTACGAGGCGCTTAAGAAGCTGGCGGTGGGCCTGCAGATCTCGGTGCCGCAGCTGTTTACCCAGCCGCAGCGCGGTCAGGTGAACGGGCGGATGACGGTGACCAAATCCGGTGACGGTTCGGCCCATGCCACCGCGACATATGAGCACGAGTTACTGGCGGACGGTATGTCGCGCAAGCAGATGCTGCCGTACCGGGCGCGTGTGCGGGCGCGGTCACTGGATGAGTTTGACGGCTGGGTGCGCCATGACGGCGAGGAATTTCTGTATGTGCTGACCGGGGTGGTTAAGCTCTACACGGAATTTTACGAGCCGATTGAAATGCGCCGCGGTGACAGCGCCTATTACGACGCAGCCATGGGGCACAATGTCATATCATCCAGCCCCGAAGATGCAATGATCCTCTGGGTGACGTCGCTGGCTTGATCCTGAGGCCTGAAACAGCGGCTGCGTTGCTAGTGCGGCCGCCCGTCCAGTTCTCTTAGCAGGCTTTCAATATAAAGGAAGTCGTCCACTTCCTCCCTGGCTTCGTTCAAGGTGAGGTGATGGGTGCGGGCCAGATAGGCAACAAATCTGTCCCGGTCATCCACGAGTGACGGAGCGTTGCAGGCTTTCAGATGCGGAAAGCGCTGTTTGATGCGGGGCATCCTGTCAATCCAGCTGGCAGCTGCTGTCTGTACAGGCATTGGGGGGCCTCCCTGACAAACTGATTATGGTTGTTGGACCCTCATGCTAGCATTTTTTCTGCCGTCGCGTAACGTCGGCCCCGGGGCATCAGCCCAAGGCCGCTGTGTTAAGCGGTTTTTTGCCAGCGCCTAGGCCGGTGCGAACAGCCGGGGCAGCACCAGATGGCCGATTCCAACCGCAATCAGCTGCATCACAATGAACATCGGGATATGCCCCGGATAGATGCCCGCAAAGGTGTCGCTGAAGCCGCGTGCGATGGTCACTGCCGGGTTGGCAAAGCTGGTCGAAGAGGTGAACCAGTAGGCTCCGGTGATGTAGATTCCAACCAGAGCAGGCACTGTATCAGGACGCGACCGCAGCCCGCCGAAGATCACGAACAACAGGCCGAACGTGGCCAGGATTTCGGAAAACCACTGCGCTGTTCCTGTTCGGTGCATAGTCTCAGAGCTTTGCAAAACTGCAAGATCAAACATTGCATGGCAAGCCCAGACCCCCAGGATCCCGCCTCCGATCTGCACCAGAACGTAAGGTGTCACCGCACGCCATTCATGTTCGCCGCGCAGGGCGAAGGCAAGGGTTACGGCCGGGTTGAAATGGGCGCCTGAAATCGGACCCAGGGTATTGATGATCGCATAAAGCATGCAGCCAGTGGCAACAGCATTGGCCAGCAGCGCCAGCGCCACGTTCCCGCCCGCCAGGTTTTCAGCCATGATCCCGGAGCCAACAACACCGACCAGCAGCATGGCTGTGCCCAGCCCCTCGGCCAGCAGTTTTTGGATAGTCATTGGATTTCTCCGACCCGCTTAAGCTGCTGTGTCAGCTCGGTTGCGTTCATGGTTTCAAACGGCAGATCCAGCAGCGCCTCGGCGCGCTTTTCCAGCGTGGCATAAGCCGCGCGAAAGGCGGTGTCCCATTCGGGTTGGTCCGCGGCAGCCGGATCTGCGACGCCCCAATGGGCGCGAACCGGTGCGCCGGGCCAGACCGGGCAGGTTTCGCCCGCTGCTGCGGCGCAGACAGTGATCACTATGTCCATTTCCGGTGCGCCTTCAGCGGCAAACACGTCCCAGCTCTTGGAACGGGCACCGGTGGTGTCGTGGCCGAGTTCTTCCAGCAGCACCAGGGATTGCGGATGCACCTTGCCGGTGGGGTTGGAGCCTGCAGAAAACGCGCGGATGCGGCCAGTGCCTAGGGTGTTGAAGATCGACTCCAGCAGGATGGAGCGGGCGGAGTTTCCCGTGCAGAGGACAAGAATGTTCATGGGTTTTGACCGTTCTATAGAGTTAGTCGGAAGAATTCATGCGGCCGATGCCGTCAACCTGCTGCTGAAGCGAAATGCGGTCGAGTGTGTCAAAGGGCAGCGCTGCAAAGGCATTGATCCGGTTGCGCAGCAGCCCATAGGCTTGCTGAAAGGCCAGGCGACGTTCGGCATCGGTGCCTGTCGCCCTGACCGGATCTGCCAGCCCCCAATGGGCACTCATCGGCTGGCCGGGCCAGGCCGGGCATTCCTCATTGGCGGCGTGGTCGCAGACGGTGAAGATGAAATCCATGCCAGGCGCGTCTGCCACGGAAAATTCATCCAGATCCTTGGAACGCAAGGCGCTGGTGTCATAGCCTTTGGCCTGTAGCAGAGAGATTACTTCGGGGCGCGGGCCAGATGAAGAATGGCAGGTCCCTGCTGAATAGGCGCGGAATTTGCCGTCGCCGTATCGGTTCAGGATGGCTTCTGCCAGCAGCGACCGGGCGGAATTGCCAGTACAGATGAACAGAACGTTAAACGGGTGCTCAACCGTCGGCATGGCCCTTTCTTCATTTGTGAAAGGGCTGCAAATATCGGGCCGGTTCTGGCAGCAGCCTGTCAGCAAGTTATCAAACATACCGCGCAAGCCAGGCAGATCGGCGGTGTACATCAGCGAAGTTCCGGTACGGTGCTGGCTGATCAGCCCGGCCTGCTTCAGGACTGACAGGTAAGCAGAAGCCGTGTTGGGCTTGAAGTCCAGCGCCGAGGCAATTTCGCCTGCCGGAACAGCGTCCGGATAGCGCCGCATCAACAGGCGGAACAGCGCCAGACGGTTCGGATGTGCAAGGGCGCTGAGCTTATCTGCAATATTTAATTCCATATTTCGTGAATTATGGAATTAAAGATCGCAAGTCAACAGCCTCACCCATCGAAAGCCGCTGGTCAGCGCCTCAGTCTGATTGATACCACCAGACATCCGGCATGAATCCGGTCCGGTCGCCGTAGATCGGCAGGTATTCCGGAAACCGCATTTCCTTGACATGGGCGATCCGCCCCGCATCGAACCGCCAGAATGGAATGACATAGCGCCCTGCGGTCAAAACCCGGTCCAGCGCCCGCACGGCGGCGGTGAAATCCTCAGGGTCCTTGGCTGTCAGCATGGCATCAATCATCGCTTCGGCAGCGGGGCTGTCCATGCCCATCAGGTTGCGGCTGCCGGGCTGGCTGACGCCGTCGCTGCCCCAGTAATAGCGCTGTTCGTTGCCGGGGCTTAGCGACAACTCCCGGCGGTAACGGGTGAGATCGAAATCATAGGCGCTCTGGCGTTCGACATACTGGGCATTATCAACGGTTTCCGCCGTTAGGGATATGCCCAACCGCTCCAGTGCGCGGGCATAGATTTCAGTGATGGTCTTCATCTCGCCGTCGCCTTGGCGGATCAGAACGGTGAACTCCAATGGCGTACCATCGTTCTTGCGCAGCACGCCGTCTGTAACGCTCCATCCTGCATCGGCCAGCAGTTGCATCGCCTTGCGCAGGTTTCTGCGGTTGCGCTTGCTGCCATCGCCCTGCGGCAGCGCGTAGCCTTCCAGCGTCCCGGGCAACAGCGTGTCTGCAAACGGGGCCAGCAGTGTGCGAACCTCTCCAGCAGCTGCGCCGGGCAGCATGCCTAGTTCGGATCCCGAGAAATAAGAGGTGATCCGCGGCTGCACGCCGCCAGTCACGGTGCCGTTGATGTATTCAAAATTGAACGCTAGCAGCAGCGCTTCTCGCACGCGCCAGTCATCCAGCGGGGCGCGGCGGCTGTTCATCACCAGCCCGGTCATGCCGGAGGGGCGCTGATGCGGGATTTCGCTTTTGACCACATCGCCGCGGGTCACCGCCGGGAAGTTATAGACACTGTCCCATTTGTCAGCATTGAATTCCCGCACCGCGCTCAGCTCGCCTGCCTTGAAGGCTTCGAACAGAACTGTTGCATCGCCAAAGAAATCCAGGCGCAGTTCATCAAAGTTCCCGGTACCGCGCCGAAAGGGCAAGTCTTTGCCCCAATAGTCCGGGTTTCTGGACAGGGTAACGAAACGGCCGGGTTCGAAATTCCGGACTACATAAGCGCCGGTGCCAATCGGGGCGCCGGGCAGGTCATCGGCACCGAATTCCTTGTCCTGCCATTGCGCCTTTTTAAGGATCGGGCGCAGTCCGGCGATCAGTGCCAGCTCGCGGTCATTGGCGTTGAAGGTCAGGCGCAGGCTGCGCGGTCCGGTCTGTTCAATCCGCGCCACCTTGGTCCAGAAACCGCGATAGCGCGGGTGGCCTTGGGTGCCCAATGTCTTATACGACCAGATCACATCTTCGACGGTCAACGGGCTGCCATCGGAGAATCGCGCCGCCTCCCGAAGGGTGAATTCGACCCAGGAGCGGTCCTCGGGCACCTCAATCGATTCGGCCAAAAGACCGTAAAGCGTAAATGGCTCATCCCAGGAGCGGCCCATCAGGCTCTCGTATCCCCAGAACCTCAGCTGCCACGGCGCGGTCCCCTTAAGGGTGAACGGGTTCAGTGAGTCAAAGCCGCCGGTATTGCCGAAAACCACCTTGCCGCCTTTGGGCGCATCGGGGTTGGCATAGGGTAAAGACACAAAATCGGGTGGCAGCGCAGGCGCCCCATACATAGCTATGCCATGACCTGATTCTGCCTGCGCAAAATTCGCAGCAAAAGCCAAGGTGATTCCGGTCAGTGCCGCACCGGGATTCAGGAAATTTTCTTTTCGCAGTTTCACAACAATCCCGCTCTGCCCTTATTTTCTTGCTTCTGCACGCTACGTGCGCTTTTTCGTCTTTTCAAACTTTTAGCTTGGACGAAAGCCGGAAATTGCTTATAAAGGGATCACTGCTCGATAGGTTTCTTGCCTGTATGAAACCTGCCTCAATAACTAACGCCCGCCTTGTGCGGGCGTTTTTTTTGGGGACGTTTCCACACTGCCTCTGACGGGAAATGCCCCTGCGTTGCAAGGGGCGATCCGCTGTCTTACGCGTTTCTTTTGCAGCTGCAGCATGGCACAGTGCCGTCAGTTTCATTCAGCCGAGGGAAAGTTGCCGATGTCCTTGCAAGGGAAGACCGCCGTTATTACTGGATCAAATTCAGGTATTGGCCTGGGGGTTGCGCGCGAACTGGCGCGGGCCGGGGCCGATGTGGTGCTGAATTCATTCACCGACCGGGATGAAGATCACGCGCTGGCAGCAGAGCTCGCCCGTGAATTCAGCGTCAAGGCCCAGTACATTCAGGCTGATATGTCCAAAGGGCCGGATTGCCGGATGCTGATTGAGCAGGCCGGCGCCTGCGATATTCTGGTGAACAATGCAGGCATTCAGCATGTGGCGCCGATCGATGCGTTCCCGCAGGACAAATGGGACGCGATCATCGCGATCAACATGAATTCAAACTTTCATACCATGGCCGCCGCCTTGCCCGGAATGCGCGCGGCGGGCTGGGGGCGGATCGTCAATATTGCCTCGGCCCACGGGCTGACGGCCTCGCCGTTTAAGGCAGCTTATGTGGCGGCCAAGCACGGGGTTGTCGGGATGACCAAGACGGTGGCACTGGAAACCGCTGAGGAGCCGATCACCTGTAATGCGATCTGCCCGGGCTATGTGCTGACGCCGCTGGTTGAGGCGCAGATCCCGGACACTATGGAGAAATACAACATGGGCCGCGAAGAGGTGATCAAGAAGGTGATGCTGGAGCGCCAGCCAAGCCGCGCGTTTGCCACTGTGGAACAACTGGGCGGCACCACGGTGTTCCTGTGTTCGGACGCAGCAGCGCAGATCACCGGCACCACGCTGAGTGTCGATGGCGGCTGGACGGCGCTGTAGGCGCTACGTGGAAGCGGCGGGAGGGGGCCGGCCCCCTCTTGCCCCTAGGGGGCAATTCACCCCCGGAGTATTTTCACAAAGGTGAAATAGGCAGGTGTATTTTGGTGAAACGCATTAATCTGGCCCTGCAGGGCGGCGGCGCGCATGGGGCGTTTACCTGGGGAGTGCTGGACCGGCTGCTGGAGGATGAAGGGGTTGAGGTGGCTGGGATCACCGGCACCTCGGCCGGCGCGTTGAACGGCGCGGCTTTCAAGTCCGGCATGGTTCAGGGCGGACGGAACGGTGCCAAGGCGGCGCTGGACAAGTTGTGGGCGCAGATGGGGGCGGTGGGCGACATGCGCTTTGCCCATTGGCTGACCCGGTTTGATGCGGTGGCCTGGACCGGTGCATTGGAGGCTGCCATGCCGTTCTCGCCGCTGGAAACCATGAGCCAGATGATCTCTCCCTATCACTACGGCCCTTTTTACAAGAACCCGCTGCAGGAGGTTGTCGATCAGTTCTGTTTCGATGATGTCTGCGCCGGGGCCGGGCCGGAGCTTTTTGTCTGCGCGACCTGTGTGCGCACGGGCAAGATCCGGGTCTTTGAGGGCGCCGGGATCAGCACCGATGCCATTCTTGCCTCGGCCTGCCTGCCGGACATGTTCCAGGCGGTGGAAATCGAGGATCCGGAGACCGGCCGGATGGAGGCCTATTGGGATGGCGGTTTCACCGGCAATCCGGCGCTGTTTCCGTTATTCCGTGCAGAGTTGCCGGGGGATGTGGTGATTGTGAACATCAATCCGCTGGAGCGCGAGGAGGTTCCGAAGACGCCGCAGCAGATCCGCAACCGGGTGAATGAGATCAGCTTTAACTCGTCCTTGCTGCGCGAGCTGCGCGCCATCAATTTTGTGCAGCGGCTGCTGGAGGATGGCACGCTTGAGGCCGGGCGGATGAAGCAGGTTCGGGTGCACATGATTGCCGATGATGATCTGATGACGCAGCTGTCAGTCACCACCAAGCTGTTTCCGGTGCCGCAGATCCTGGCGCGGCTGAAACAGGCAGGGCGGGATGCGGCGGAGAACTTCCTGGCACAGGACGGCGAGAACCTTGGCGTGCGCTCTTCAACGGATCTGCCTGCGATGTTCAGCTAGGTCAGGAGGGTTCTTTCAGGGCTGGTTTCTTGCCGTTTTCCAAAGGTTTTGAAGGATCCTTGGGGTTCGGGTAGACAAGGCCTGCCGAGATTACCAGCTTGGCAGAATCCTCCACCGACATATCCAGCGCGATCACATCTTCTTCGGGGACGAACAGCAGAAAACCGGATGTCGGGTTTGGTGTGGTCGGCAAAAAGACACTGACCAGGCCGCCGCTGGTTTCGACCTTCTTGGCGATCTCACCCTTGGCGTTGGTTGAAATGAAGCCGATCGCCCAGATGCCCTTGCGCGGGTATTGGACAAGGCAGGCCTTTTCAAAACTGCGTTCCGATTGGGCAAAGACAGTTTCGGAAATCTGCTTGATGCCCGAATAAACGGTGCGGACCACCGGCATGCGTTCCACCAGGCTTTCGGCAAAGCTGATCAGCGACCGGCCCAGAATGCCCTTGGCGACCCAGCCGACAACAATTGTGAACAGCAGAAAGATGATCAGCCCGACACCGCGCAGGTTGATGCCGATGTATTGTTCGGGCCGGACTGTGTGCGGTACCAACGGCAGCACCACGCTGTCGATCCAGCCCATCACCGACCACAGAAGCCAGATGGTCAGGCCCACCGGCGCAATGACGACGATCCCGGTAAAGAAGGAGGCGCGCAGACTGGCAAACAATCCGCGGCGTCGGTGAGGTTCTTCGTCGAAGGGCGTGGTCATGTGGCTTCTTTGCGGAAATTTCGAGTGGAACCTAGGCACTGATTGCGGGCGGAGCAATGGCATCCGCCCGGAAAATCAAGTCATTGTGCCAGTTTGTTCAGTTCCTGTGCGATCTTTGCCGCCAGCCGGGCGTTGTTGCGCACCAATGCGATATTGGCGGTAAGCGAACGGCCTTCGGTCAGCTCGAAGATGCGGCGCAGCAGGAAGGGGGTCACATCCTTGCCCGAGATGCCTTTTTCATCCGCCTCCGATTGGGCCTGAGTGATGACCGGAGCCAGTTCCTCTGCCGCGATTTCGGCGTCTGCCGGGATCGGGTTGGCGATCAGCTGGCCGCCGGGCAGCCCCATTGCCTGCCGTGTGGCATGGGCGCGGGCAATCTGTGCCGGATCATCCATGCGCAGCGGTGCCTTCAGATCCGACTGGGCCGACCAAAAGGCCGGAAAGCTGTCCTGGCCATAGGCGATGACCGGCACGCCCTGGGTTTCCAGCACTTCCAGCGTTTTCGGCACGTCAAGAATGGCTTTGGCGCCTGCCGCCACCACGGTGACCGGGGTCTGCGCCAGTTCCATCAGGTCGGCGGAGATATCGAATGTGGTTTCCGCGCCTTTGTGGACGCCACCGATGCCGCCGGTGGCAAAGACTTCAATCCCGGCCAGACGCGCGGCAATCATCGTGGCCGCAACAGTGGTGGCACCGGTGCCGCCTGTGGCGATACAGGCCGGCATGTCGGCGCGGGAGATCTTGGCAACCCCCTGCGCCTGGCCAAGCGCCTGCAATTGATCGGGTTCCAGCCCCACATGCAGCACGCCTTTTATAACGGCCATGGTGGCGGGCACCGCGCCACCATCGCGGATGTCTTGTTCTACCTGTGCGGCGACCTCGACATTCTGCGGGTAGGGCATGCCATGGGTGATGATGGTGCTTTCCAGCGCAACAATGGCCTGTCCTGCAGCCTTGGCGGCCTGGACCTCGGATGAAGTGCGGATCTCGATCACAGCGGGGGTTCTCCTGAAACATAGGTGGCCGCAGCCTTGAGGGCGGAGGCCAAAGCGGTCTTGCGGTCTTCGCCCCGTGCCTCGGCAACGATATGGGCGGCCATGAAGGTATCACCTGCGCCGGTCACGCGGGCAACCGTGACGCGGGGCGGGACAAGGGTGATGGTGCCCTGGGCATCTGCTACAGTGGCAGAGGAGCCGCCATCGGTGACCAGCACCCGCGCCGCGCCGCGGTCCAGCATCGCCTTAGCGGCGGTTTCGCTGTCGGTGAATTCGGCCTGGCACAGGATGCCGGCTTCTTCGAGGTTCACATAGAGCGTGCCGCGGGTGCGGTTGAGGAAGGGGCGCAGCCGTTCCGCCTTGCCAGGGGAGGCAGGCGCCACCCGCAGGTCTGCCTTGGCAAAGGCCGGGCTGGCGACAATGTCATCCAGCAGCGACAATGTGAGGTTTCCATCCAGCGCAACCTGACCCGTGTAGGGGGTCTCCGGGGTACCCAGTGCGCCGTTGGACAGCGGGCGCAGGATCTTGTCGCCTGCGGCCTCCAGCGAATGGGCATCGGCAATGGCGGCGATCAGCCCGTTGGCACCCTCAACAGCCATGTAGCGGTCGGTGGGCAGATCCTCGGAGCGGTAGATGTGGTCGGTGATCAGGCCGAAGTGGCTGCAGGCATGGATCAGCTCGTCGCCTTCGGGATCGCGGCCCACGGCCGTCAGCAGGGCAGGCTGCATGCCGAACCGCGACAGGGTCATGGCGATGTTCATGGCCACGCCGCCGGGCAGCCGGGTGATGCGCCCGGGCATGTCCGAGCCGCGCTGCATTTCCGTTCTGCAACGGCCGATGATGTCCCACAGAACCGATCCGATGCATAGGATGGCAGGTGTCCGGGAATGAGAGGCTTGTGTCATAATGATCTATTGCCGCCTTTACCCGCCCTCTGCAAGCGGCTTCAGCGTAGCGGCACGGCAAAGGACAGCGCGGCCCAAAGGCTTTCCCACACGTGATCTTTGTCCTCCGGCGCAGGGCGCAGGACCACAGCGTCCAGCAGATAGGTATGCCCCGGTAATACTGGGATGACGGATTTTCCCTGTGAATCTGTCAGCCGGGTGCTGATGGTGACACTGCCGTCCGGGGCTTTGGCAAAGACCTCGACCTGCACCTGAGGGCGCGGGTTGCCCTGGTACAGAACCTGAACCGGAAACCCCGCTGCCAGATCATCGGTATAGGGATTGGCGAGGGCTACGATTTCGGTCTCCATACCGGTGTCCAGATCGGACCCTTCACCGCTGCCGATGGCCACCAGAGCCTTGGCATAGCGGGTGTATTGCTCGGTAAAGCCCGCGTCGGGCAGGCCGCGTTCGGTATGCTGACTGGGGATGCCGGCAAAACCCTTGTGGTCAATGAAGGCCTGAAAACCTTCCCATGTTTCATAGGTCAGTGTCTGCGGCTGTGTCTGGTGGATGATCACGGTCAAACCATCGCCGGTCTCATCCGCTGAGAACGCAGGCATATCGCCCATCCGGCCCTTATAGGGGGACGCTGATCCGTCCTTTATGACGTCGAACCGGGCGATCCGGTGATCCAGATAGGGCTGCTCGGCACCGTTGAATTCCTGACCGTTGCGCAGACTGGCCACCACTGTAGCACCGGAATTCACTTGATATTTTTCCGGCTCGATCCAAAACTCGTGGGATAACAGCGGGGCGGCCCCCAAAGTCAGCCCGGCAAAGAGAATTGAGCAGAACAGGCGGTATTGCATGAAATTGTCCTTGGCTGTCGGGCGCAGTGTGACTTGGCTGCGGATCCTATTTGCGCTGCTGTTCACTATGGTTGCAATAGGCGCTGGAAGTGCCCGCGCCCATGAGGTCACGCCGGTGATTGCCGATTTCACGGTGAAAGACGGGCAGGTTGCACTGGAACTGCGTCTGAACGTTGAGGCCTTTGTTGCCGGGATCAATCTGGATGGGCTGTCCGATACAAATGAGACCGCACAGGCTGCCGATTATGACGAGCTGCGCGCGCTGGAGGCTCCGGAACTGAAACCGATGGTTCAGCTCTTTGCCGAAGAATGGCTGGAGACCTTTTCCCTGCAGGCCGGCGGCCCGGTGGAGTTGCGCGTCTCTGGCATTTCGATTCCTGAGGCAGGCGACACAAACCTGCCGCGGGCGTCCTTTCTTGAACTGACCGGTGAAATTCCTGCGGGCGCAGACAGCCTGCGCATTGCCTGGCCTGCCGGGTCCGGCGGGGTGGTGCTGCGGCAGAACGGGGTGGAGGAGCCTTACACCGGGTACTTGCAGGGGGGAGAGACCTCACCCCCGATCCCGCTCCAGGGCGGTGCGGCCAAGACGCCGGTCGAGGCCTTTGCGGAATACATCCCCGTCGGCTTTACCCACATCCTGCCGAAAGGGCTGGACCATATCCTGTTTGTTCTAGGGCTGTTCTTTCTCAGCCCGCGGGTGAAGCCGCTGCTGCTGCAAGTAAGTATCTTTACCGTGGCCCATACAATCACCCTGGCGCTGGGCGCTCTGGGGGTGGTCAGCGTCAATGCTGCCATTGTCGAGCCGCTGATTGCGCTGTCGATTGTCTTTGTCGCGGTCGAGAACATCTTTGCCCGCAAGCTTCACAGCTGGCGGACCTTTGTGATCTTTGGCTTCGGGTTGCTGCACGGGCTGGGCTTTGCCAGCGTTTTGGGTGCGTTTGGCCTGCCGTCCAGTCAGTTCCTGCCAGCCCTGATTGGTTTTAACGTCGGCGTGGAGCTGGGTCAGCTAGCGGTGATTGCAGCTGCTTACATCGGCGTGCGCCTGTGGTTCGGGCGGCATCCGAAATACCGCGGCCGGGTGGCAATTCCGGCTTCGGTCACTATCGCGCTGATAGGGGGGTACTGGTTTGCCGAGCGGGTGTTCATGTAACCGCCCGCTGATGGATCAGCCCATTGCCCGCATCAGGGTCTTTATCTGGGCAAGCGGATCCTCTGCGTGCCAGATTTCATCGCCAATGCCAAAGAAATCCGTAAAGGGGGCAATGCTGCGTATCAGGTCTTCGGTCAAGCCGCCCTCGGCCACGACCGGAACTTCGATCATCTGGGACCACCACTGGAACAGATCGGCCTCGGCCTTGGCGCCGTCGCCCAGACCAGAAGTGCCGACGGGGCCAAAGCTCACATAGTCCACACCTGCCTCACCTGCCACCATACCGTCGTGCTGAGACGCTCCGCAGAAACAGCCGACAATGGCATCCGCCCCCAGCGCCTTGCGCGCGGTTCGGACCGATTTAGAAGCGTCGGTCAGATGCACGCCATCCAATCCCAGCCGCTCGGCCAGGATCTGGTGGTCCGAGATCACCAGCGCCACATCGCGCTCCATCGTGACCTCGCGCAGCGCGTCACCGGCACGGCTCAGCGTGTCCTCATCGCGGCTGGCCAGATCCAGGCGCACGCAGGCGACATCAATTTCGTCCAGCACCCGTGCCAATTGGCCGGGGAACTTGCCCAGCTCAAAGCTTGGCGGGGAGATCAAATAGATCTGCGGCTGTTCCGGTGCGTCAGAAGGGCTGTCCATGGTGGCGCTCCATTGTTCAGGCGATTGGACGGTGTTTAGCCGATTTGCCGCCGGACGCAAGGATTTGCGCAGCCCGAGGCAGCGGGAAATACCAGCAAGGCAGGTGCCGGACCTTGCCCCGGACGCTTGCGGGGATTACAGCAAGGCGGATTTTAAGCGCAACAGACGGATGACCGCAGCAATGCCCACCGATACGCCTCAGCCCGCCTTTGTCCTTGTCCGCCCGCAGATGGGCGAGAATATCGGCGCCGCGGCGCGGGCGATGTGGAACTTCGGCCTTGACCGGATGCGCATCGTCGCACCGCGCGACGGCTGGCCGAACCCCAAGGCGGTGGCGATGTCCTCGGGGGCCGGCCGCTTGCTGGACGAGGCGCAGCTCTGTGCGGACGTGCCGGAGGCGCTGGGCGATTGCACTTATGTGTTTGCCACGACTGCCCGCCAGCGCGGATTGACCAAACCCGTCTACAGCCCCGAACGCGCGATGCAGATCGCGGCTGAGAAGATCGCGGCGGGCGAGAAGGTCGCGGTGATGTTCGGGCCCGAACGCGCGGGCCTCGAGAATGAGGATATCGCCAAGGCCAACGCCATCATCTCGGTGCCGGTGAACCCGCTTTATGCCTCGCTGAACCTGGGCCAATGCGTGCTGCTGACCGGTTATGAATGGATGCGCCAGTCCGCGGATGTGGAGCATGAAACCACTGACCTGGGCCGCAAGGGCGAATGGGCAAGCGGCGTCGAGGTCGAGAAACTGGTAGAGCATTACGAGGACCGGCTGGACGAGGCGGGCTTCTTCTTCCCACCGGAAAAGGCCGACAGCATGAAGACCAACCTGCGCAACCTGTGGAGCCGGATGCGGATGACCCGTTCCGACGTGCAGATGCTGCACGGGATCATGCGCCAGATGGTCCGCTGGAAAGAGCGCGGCGGCGAGTAAGCCGCTCTGGACCTTTAGATAACCCGCCCCTAGCTTGGCACCACAGACAAAGAGGCAAGCATGAGCAAGCGCAGCATTTTCGAAGAGGTTGAGGGCGAGAAGACGGACGCCCCCGCAGCGCAGCCGGGGCTGATCGACCGCGGCCGCGGCGGCGCCCGCAAAGGCATCCGCGCCTGGCTGATGGTGCTGTTTGCCCTGGTGGTGGCAATGATCGTGGTGGGCGGGTTGACGCGCCTCACGGACTCGGGCCTGTCGATCACCGAATGGCGCCCCGTGACCGGATCCATCCCGCCGATGTCCGAGGCGGAATGGCAGGCGGAGTTCGGCAAATACCAGCAGATTGACCAGTGGCGTATTCAGAACCAATGGATGGAACTGTCAGATTTCAAATCGATCTACTGGTGGGAATGGGGTCACCGGCAATTGGGCCGCGTCATTGGCCTGGTTTGGGCGCTCGGCTTCCTCGGGTTCCTGGCCGCGCGCAAGATCCCGGCAGGCTGGGCCGGACGGCTGGCTTTGCCCGGCATCCTGGGCGGTGTGCAGGGCGCGATCGGCTGGTGGATGGTTGCCTCTGGCGTGACTCAGGGCGAGGGGATGACCGCTGTCGCCTCTTACCGTCTTGCCGTGCATCTGGGGCTGGCGTTCGTGATCCTCGGTTTCATTGCCTGGTACATGCTGATGCTGGGCCGCGAGGAGCGCGAGCTGATGCAGGCGCGTCGCGCCAAGGAGGCCAAGCTGTTCAGCCTGTCCACCGGCCTGATGCATTTTGCTTTCCTGCAGATCCTGCTGGGCGCGCTGGTCGCAGGGATTGACGCGGGCCGATCCTATACCGACTGGCCGCTGATGGGCGGGCAGGTGATCCCGCCGCAGCCTTTCATGATTGAACCCGTATGGAAGAATTTCTTTGAAAACCCCGGGCTGGTGCAGTTCATTCACCGGGTGGCCGGCTATCTGCTGTTTGCCTTTGGCGTGGTGGCCTGGTTGCGCGGGCGCGGCTCTGCCCATACGCGCACCCGTTTTGCCTTCAACGCCGTCTTTGCAGCGCTGTCCGTGCAGGTGCTGCTGGGGATCATCACCGTGATCTATGCCGCACCGCTGCACGCCGCGATCACCCACCAGCTGGTGGCAATCGGCGTCTGGGTGCTGATCCTGCGCGCCCGCTTCCTGTCTGCCTATCCCATTGCAACCTCGATCAAGGATCATTGACCTATGAGCGCATTTGACGAACTGATGGCCTTTCAGCGCGAAACCCAGGCGCTGGGGCAGATTGCGGGCCGGTTGGGCTGGGATCAGGAAACCATGATGCCGCGCGGGGCGGCGCCGCAGCGGGGCGAGGAGATGGCCGCGATCGAAGCCGTTCTGCATGCCCGCCGCAGCGATCCGCAGGTGGCGGAGTGGCTGGAGCAGGCAGTTGCGCCGAATGAGGCTGGGGAAGCCCAGCTGCGTGAAATCCGCCGCAGCTATGAGCGCACCGTCAAAGTGCCTGCTGATCTGGCCAAGAAGATCGCCCAGGTGACATCCGAGGCACAGGGCAAATGGGCCGCCGCACGGGTGGATGAGGATGTTGCCGCCTTTGTGCCGGTGCTGGAGGAAGTGGTCGCCCTCAAGCGCGAGGAAGGTCTGGCGCTGGCAGCGGGCGGCGATGTCTACGACGCCATGGTCGAGGATTATGAACACGGCATGACCGGGGCAGGGATCGCGGAGATCTTTGACGCTATGCGTCCTGGCCTGGTGGACCTTCGCGCCAAGGTGCTGGAGAAGTCCGCGCCCAAGGGATTGGCAGGCACATTTGACGAAGCGGCACAGATGAAGCTCACCCGGAAGCTCGCCAAAGCTTTCGGCTATGACATGGCGCACGGGCGGGTCGACAAGGCAGTGCATCCCTTCAGCTCCGGCTCGGGGCTGGATGTGCGGATCACCACCCGGACCAGTGAGGCCGATCCGTTCAACTGCTTCTATTCGACCATTCACGAGGTCGGCCACGGCGCCTATGAGCAGAACATCAGCCGCGACTACCTGCTGACTCCGCTGGGCAGCGGCGTGTCGATGGGCGTGCATGAAAGCCAAAGCCGGATCTATGAAAACCAGATCGGCCGCAGCCGGGCGTTCACCGGCTGGCTGTTTGAGGAGATGAAAGCGGCGTTTGGCGATTTCGGCATTGCGGATGCGGACAGCTTCTATGCCACGGTGAACGCAGTGCATAAGGGCTATATCCGGACTGAGGCGGATGAGCTGCAATATAACCTGCACATCATGCTGAGGTTCGGCCTGGAGCGCGCACTGATGAGCGGCGATCTGGCGGTGAAGGATCTGGAGGCGGCCTGGAATGACCGGTTCGAGGCGGACTTTGGCTATGCTGTCGACAGGCCGTCAAACGGCTGTTTGCAGGACGTGCATTGGTCTGTGGGCCTGTTCGGGTATTTTCCGACCTACAGTTTGGGCAACGTCTATGCCGGCTGCCTGTATCAGGCGCTGCGCCGTGATGTTCCGGGGCTGGATATGCAGTTGGCAGAGGGCGACACCACGGGTGCGACCGGATGGCTGAAAGAAACCCTGCAACAGCATGGCGGGTTGCGCAGCCCACGCGATACCATCGTGCATGCATCCGGCATGGAGCCCAGCCACGCACCGCTGCTGGCCTATCTCGAAGAGAAGTTCAGCCTGCTTTACGATCTCTGAAACGGCCTTGAACCACGGCTAAGGCATTCTGGCGGCAGCGGAAAATCCGCTGCCCCGGAATTGCCGCATTTCAGGTGTATTCTCGGATGCTCATGGGGATGAGAGCAGAGAAATAACTGATGCATACAGCCATAGCCTATCTGATTTTTGCCAGCTTTGTGCTGGCGCCAACCCTGGTCTGAAACGCAAACCGTCAGATCAGCGCCATGCGCTCCGCCCGCTCGGGATCCGGGAAGGGACGGTAGAGGCCGGTCTCTGACGTGGCGATCAGAGCTGTGACATGGGAGTAGAGCTTTTCGACCTCCTCGTCATGTTCGCCCAGGACACGGAAAGCCTGATCCAGCTGGGTCATGTCCTTAAACTCAATCTCCAGCAGGAAATCACGGCAAGTGTCGCTGGCCAGGTTCAGCTTGCGCCGCAGCAGCCGCCAGCCCAGGATCACGCCGCGCTCCTGCAGGTAGCTCATCCATTGGTCAACCGCGCTGGCAAAGCTCAGCGCCTTGGCTTCGTGATGCAGGTCGATGGAGCATTGATAGAGGTTCATGGGACGATCCCTTGGTGCAGACAACTCAGGCGATAGTCTGTCACAGAAAGATTAGGCAGCGGTTAAACACAAAAGCGCCGCCCAGGTGATCCAGGGCGGCGCTGCTTTAGTCAGGCTGAGCGGCGGTGTTACTCTTCGCCGCCGCCGTCTTCCTCATCACCGTTTTCAGCAATCCATGCGACGGACACCACTTCTTCGCCCTTGCCGGTGTTGAACACCCGGACACCGCCGGCCGAGCGTGAACGGAAGGAGATGCCATCCACAGGCACCCGGATCGACTGGCCCTTGGAGGTGGCCAGCATGATCTGGTCATCCATTTCAACCGGGAAGGAGGCCACGATTTCACCGCCGCGCATCGCCTTGTCCATCGCGGTGACACCCATGCCGCCGCGTCCGCGCACCGGATAGTCATGCGAAGAGGACAACTTGCCCGAACCGCCTGTGGTGATGGTCAGGATCAGGTTTTCCGCCGCCGACATTTCCGCATAAAGCTCAGTCGAGAAGTTCGGATCCTCGGGCGCATCCTCATCCGAGGCCTCGGCATCGTCGGTCAGTCCGGCCATCGCGCGGCGCATCTTGAGGTAAGCGGTGCGCTGTTCCGGCGTGTATTTCGAGTGCCGGATCACCGACATCGAGACCACACGGTCCTCACCGCTGAGACGGATGCCGCGCACACCGGTGGATTCGCGCGAGTTGAACACCCGCACATCGGTGGAGCGGAAGCGGATGGCACGGCCTGAGTCGGTGAACAGCATAACGTCATCGTCTTCCGAACAGATACGGACATTCACCAGCTGGACCGATCCGTCCTCGGGCAGTTTCATCGCGATCTTGCCGTTGCGGCGGACGTTGGTGAAATCCGACAGCCGGTTGCGGCGTGTATCACCGCCGCTGGTGGCAAAGACCACCTGCAGGTTTTCCCATTCATCATCCGGCACATCGACCGGCATAATCGCCGCGATCGAAACCCCGGTCGGGATCGGCAGGATGTTGACGATGGCCTTGCCTTTACCGGTGCGTCCGGACTGCGGCAGGCGCCATGTCTTCAGCTTGTAGACCATGCCGTCGGTGGTGAAGAACAACAGCTGGGTATGGGTATTGGCCACAAAGAGGGTGGTGATCACATCCTCTTCTTTGGTTTGCATACCCGATACACCTTTGCCGCCGCGCTTTTGCGACCGGAAATCAGCCAGCGGAGTACGCTTGATGTAGCCGCCGGAGGTCACGGTCACCACCATGTCCTCGCGTTCGATAAGGTCTTCGTCTTCCATGTCGCCGGACCAATCGACGATCTCGGTGCGGCGCGGCACAGCGAAGTTGTCGCGTACTTCGCGCAGCTCATCACCGATGATGCCCATGATGCGCTCGCGCGAAGACAGGATCTCAAGGTATTCCTTGATCTTACGGGCCAGTTCTTCCAGCTCGTCAGTGACCTCTTTCACGCCGATCTGGGTCAGGCGCTGCAGTCGCAGTTCCAGAATTGCGCGGGCCTGGGTCTCCGACAGGTTATAGGTGCCGTCGTCATTGGCCGTATGGGTCGGATCATCAATCAGCGCGATGTATTCCAGGATCGGCTGGGCCGGCCAGCGGCGGGTCATCAGCTTTTCACGCGCCTCGGCCGCATCGGCAGACTGGCGGATGGTGGTGACGATTTCGTCGATATTAGTGACCGCAACCGCGAGGCCGCACAGGATGTGGCTGCGTTCACGGGCCTTGCGCAGCAGATACGCGGTGCGGCGCGCCACCACGTCTTCGCGGAAGTCGATGAAGGAGGTCAGGAACCGGCGCAGCGTCAGCTGTTCCGGCCGGCCGCCGTTCAGCGCCAGCATGTTGCAGCCAAAGTAGGTCTGCATCGGAGTGAAGCGGTAAAGCTGATTCAGTACCACTTCGGGCGTGGCATCGCGCTTAAGCTCAACCACCACACGCACGCCGTTGCGATCGGATTCGTCCTGCACATGGGCGACGCCTTCGATTTTTTTGTCGCGCACCTGCTCGGCGATCTTTTCGATCATTGCCGCCTTGTTCACCTGATAGGGAATCTCGTCCACAACAATGGCATAGCGGTCTTTCCTGATTTCCTCGGTGCGGGTCTTGGCACGGATGACCACACTGCCGCGGCCCTCCAGATAAGCCTTGCGGGCACCGGAGCGGCCCAGCATCACGCCGCCGGTCGGAAAGTCCGGGCCGGGCACGTAATCAATCAGCTGTTCGCTGGTCAGGTCGGGATCGTCGATCAGCGCCAGGGTGGCATCAATCACTTCGCCTAGGTTGTGCGGCGGAATGTTGGTGGCCATGCCGACCGCAATACCGCCGGCGCCATTGACCAGCATATTCGGGAACCGGGCCGGCAGAACCGTCGGCTCGCGGTCTTTGCCATCATAGTTGTCCTGAAAGTCGACGGTTTCCTTGTCGATGTCAGACAGCAGGAAGGCCGCCGGCTTGTCCATCCGCACTTCGGTGTAACGCATGGCCGCCGGGTTATCGCCGTCCATCGAGCCAAAGTTGCCCTGGCCGTCCAGCAGCGGCAGCGACATTGAGAAGTCCTGCGCCATCCGCACCAGCGCGTCATATATCGCGCTGTCACCGTGCGGGTGGTACTTACCCATCACGTCGCCGACCGGGCGGGCCGATTTGCGGTAGGACTTTTCATGTGTGTTGCCGGATTCGTGCATTGCATAGAGAATGCGCCGGTGAACCGGTTTCAGCCCGTCCCGCAGGTCCGGGATGGCGCGGCTGACGATGACCGACATGGCATAGTCCAGGTAGGACGTGCGCATTTCGGATTCAATGGATACCGTGGGGCCGTCATATACGGGCCGTTCCGGCAGGTTTTCGTCCATGTTTTCAGGAGTTTCCGGCGTATCGCTCACGTTGGCTGCCCGCTCTTTCTTCTGGCTCTATATATTGTGTTTGCACCCTATCAGATACCGTATATGGGGCGCAAGCAAACAGCCGGGAAAGCGGAAAACAGGCCGTTCACACAGCGGTAACACACTGTTTTTGGGGAAATTAACCAATAGCAGCCTAGCATCAGTAAGAGGGGGCAAATTTTGGAGGCTGTAAATGGAGACCACAGAGACCGAGCTGATGCTGAAGGGATACGGGCTGACCACGGCGGAGTTCACCTATTGTATGCCCGACTATATCCACGTTCTGAATACCTTTGTGTGGCAGGAGTACGACCTTGCTCCGGACCATCCGCGGCTGTTTGAGTTCATCGAATTCTGGCAGCGGGAAATTGACGGTCCGCTGCATTCTGTTCGGTTCAATCACCGCAAAATGATTGGCCCGGGAGAATGGCGTAACGTGGTCGGAGAGTTCCAGCTGCACTGAACCGGCTGGCTTTTTAAAGGGATTGCAGGGCCGTGCGGCAGTCTTTGCCGTTGCGTGCATGCGGTGGCCGCCCTAGTCCTATGCGTGTTTAAAGCACCCGGACCGGCTCACGGTATTCCTATCGGGACCCGGGGCACAGGGAAAGCAGGCAGGGATTCATGCGCAAGAACTTTTTTGGAAACCAGTTCGAAAACATCTTCGTGGCGTCCTCGACGATCCGGGAGAGTTTTTACGGGCGGGGCGGCGACGATGATTTCACGCTGTATCATCACAATCCGGATGGTGTGAACATTCCGGATCTGACCGACCGTTTCTTTGGCGGCAGCGGCGATGACACGCTGGAATTGTTGAGCTTCAGCATGACCGAAGATGCTGACAACCTCAGCAAGTACAGCCAGCTCAGCTTTGATGGCGGCAGCGGTTACGACACTGTAAAATCAAAAGTATCTGCAGTCTTGTCAGGTGGCTCCACTCTGGATCTGAATTCCATTGAGACCAGCGTCATTTCTGTTGAGCATTGGTTTTATGACATATTTTTGAACGCAGTTACGGGAGATGGCCGCTTCACCATCCAGAGCGGGGTGAAGGACGACACGCTGAATATCTACTAGCAAGCCGACGCATCGGAAAACAGCATCCGTGTCAACACATCCGCCGGCGCAGACAGCGTCCTGTACACCGCGAACGCCGACGTGAGCGACCTGAAGGTGAACACCGGCAGCGGCAAGGACTATTTTGAATTCAACGGCAATTGGGGCGTTACTGCAGATATCACGGTGAAAACCGGCAACGGCAATGACACGGTTATCATCAATGGCTCGACCATTACGTCGCCAGGCGGGCTGGACGCGGTGATCAAAACCGGCAGGGGCGCTGATACGGTTGTTCTGGAAGGCATGCATTCGGAAAGTCTGAATGCCGGCGGCGGGTCGGATGACATCTACGTGCTGACCGGCAGCTTTGCGAACGCAGCCGACACCATCAAGACAGGCGGCGGCAGGGATCGTCTGTTTGTGGAATTGGATGCCTATTCCACCGTTGCAGTTGTTGAAGATTTTTCCGCTGCAAAAGACGTGTTTGTGTTCGATCGCCAGGAATCCAGCCGGGCGATCCCAAGAGATACAGACGTCCTGTTCGACCGGGGCGAATGGGAGGCCGCAGAGGAAGACCGGCTGTTCATGGATAACGGCGCGGACAAGCTCTATTACGGCAGCAACGTCCTGGTGGAATTCGAAACGGATGTCGAATTGACCGCCGGCAATTTCACCGTGGGCAACTGGGACTACTAAGCCCCGCCCAAGAGAGGAGGCGTTACGCCGAGCAGCTGGCGCCTCCCAGAACGCAGAACTTGGCGCAATGGGGGTGGTTCAGCTGCACCGGGCGTTCCGCCTCGGCCAGGGTTTCGCCCATCTCGAACTCAGGTGCATAAGGCAGCAGTGTGCAGGCCAGCACAGCCGGTGCCTTGGCGCCTTTGCGTTTAACGACCATGCGGGATGAAGCGCACATGACGCTGTCCGGGGATTTGCCCAGGATACCCCAGCAGGCGGTTGTGATTTCGGGCACTTCCACGGTTTCGTCCATCTCGGGAAACAAAACCGTCTGACCCGGGTTATACGCATCAATTGCAAAGCCATGCGCGGCAAACAAAGCGGCATAGCCGTTACGGGCCTCGGCTTCGCTTTCCCCCCAGACAGTGCGGCCTGCCACAGTCATCCGGACGCCGTTGTCGCGCAGCCATTCCATGCCTTCGATGGTTTTGGCAAAACTGCCGGCGCCGCGCTCTTTGTCGTGCAGGGATTCGCGGTGATGATCGACCGAGATGCGCAGTGTCAGCTTGTTCCCGAATTCCTCCCGCAGGGCCAGCAATCCGGATTTCACAGTCTTGCGCATCATCGGGCGCATGGCATTGGTCAGGATCAGCACGTCAAAGCCGCGCTCCAGCGCCGCCCGGGCCATGGCGATCATCGCGGGGTTCATGAACGGCTCGCCGCCGGTAAAGCCGATTTCGCGGATTGGCCAGTTGCGTTCCCCGATCTGGCTGAGATAGCTTTGCACTTCGGCCTCGGTCAGATAGACCAGTGCGTCATTGGTAGGAGAGCTTAGGATATAGCAATTTGTGCATTCGATATTGCACAGCGTGCCGGTGTTGAACCAAAGGGTCTCGGGATTGCTGAGCGGCACCGATGCGCGTTGCTGACCATTGGCCGTCACAAAGGCGTCTTGAAACTTGCCTAGGTTCGCGACGGGTTTTTGCAGGTCTTTCATGCGGATGTCCTTTGGGGCAGTTCCTTTCGCGGCAAGCTACCTTATACTACGCAGGAATGGAAAGCAGCCGGGCAGGCACATGACAGGGATGTGAGCGGCGGTGTGCTGCGCCTGCACCGGCTTGAACAGGAAGAACAAGAATGGTTTCGCGTGTGATACCGGTCGACCCGTTTGACCTGGTGATTTTTGGCGGCACTGGCGATCTTGCGCAGCGCAAGATCCTGCCGGCCTTGTTCCGCCGTCATTGCGCTGGCCAGCTGACTGGGGCTGAGCGGATTATCGGGGCTGCGCGCTCTGGGTTGTCCAGTGCTGAATACCGCACAATCGTGGCCGAAGCGGTGCGGGCGCACGCGGGCCCCAAGGCCTGCGGCGGCGGTGCATTGGAGGCGTTTCTGGAGCGGATCAGCTATGTTGCGCTTGACGCTTTGGGAGAGGCGGGCTGGCAGGAGTTGAGCCGCCAGTTGCGGCCGGACGATGAGGCGCCGGTCCGCATGTTCTATTTCTCGGTAGGGCCAGGCCTGTTCGGCCCGCTGGCAGAGCGGCTGCACGTCCATGGGCTGGCCAATGCAGATACGCGGATTGTTGTGGAAAAACCGTTCGGCCGGGACCTGGCCTCTGCGCAGGAGCTGAACCGGACGCTGGCCAGCCATTTCGATGAAAGCCAGATTTACCGGATCGACCATTACCTGGGCAAGGAAACCGTGCAGAACCTGATGGCGGTCCGGTTCGGCAACATGCTGTTTGAACCGTTGTGGAACAGCCAGTATGTCGATCACATTCAGATCACCGTGGCCGAGACCGTAGGTGTCGAGGGGCGCGAGGAATATTATGAACGCGCAGGCGCAATGCGCGACATGATGCAGAACCATCTGATGCAGCTCTTGTGCCTGATCGCGATGGAGCCGCCGGCCAAATTCGACCCGGACGCGGTGCGTGATGAAAAGCTTAAAGTGATCCGCGCACTGGACCCGGTTGAGCCGCATCACATCGTGCGCGGCCAGTATCAGGCGCGCCTGGATCCGTCAGACCCGCATCCTTCGTACCGAGGGCTGGTCAGCAATCCGCGCAGCAGCACCGAAAGCTATGTTGCCTTGAAGGCGCATATCAGCAACTGGCGGTGGGCGGGCACGCCGTTCTACTTGCGCACCGGCAAGCGGCTGGTGAACCGGTCTTCGGTTATCAATGTGATGTTCAAGGACGCGCCGCATTCGATCTTCGGGGCCGAGGCCGGGCGCCATGCAAACCATCTGAAGATCCGCCTGCAACCCAACGAAGGCATCACGCTGAGCGTGACAATCAAGGAACCGGGGCAGGGCGGAATGCGGCTGATCGACGTGCCGCTGGACATGAGCTTTGCCGAGGCGCTGGGACCTGAGGGCGGCGATCCGCCGGATGCCTATGAACGGCTGATCATGGATGTTGTGCGCGGCAACCAGACGTTGTTTATGAGAGGCGACGAGGTTGAGGCGGCCTGGGCCTGGACGGATCCGCTGATTGCGGGCTGGAAGTCCCGGGGCGATGTGCCTAAACCTTATGAAAGCGGCAGCACCGGACCCGGCGATGCCGATTTGCTGATGCGCCGCGACGGGCGTGAATGGAGAGGGATAAACCCATGAAATTCAACGAATACCCTGATCAGGACATGCTGGCGATCGAAGTCGCCAATGAAATTGCAGGCGATCTGAAAACCCATCTTCTCACACATGATGCGGCTTCTTTTGCAGTGGCGGGCGGAACCACGCCGGGGATGATCTTTGACGACCTGTGCGCTGCCGACATTGAGTGGGACAGGGTGCAGATTATGGCCACGGATGAACGCTGGGTGCCCGCAGACAGCGCGCGCTCCAATGCAGCAATGATCCGCGCACGGTTGCTGCAGAACCGGGCAGCGGCGGCGCAATTGCTGCCGTTTCATGTGCCGGAGCGGCAGCCAGAAGAGGTGCTGGCGGAACTGGAAAGCCAGGTTGTGCCGCAATTGCCGCTGTCCGTCCTGCTTTTGGGAATGGGCGAGGACATGCACACAGCCTCGCTGTTTCCTGGCGCTGAAGGGATCGAGGATGCACTGGCAGCGGATGCGCCTGCGCTTATTGTCATGCGGCCTGACAGTCAGCCCGAAGCGCGTATCAGCCTGACAGCACGGGTGCTGGATGCCGCCATAGCCAAACATTTGGTGATTTTCGGGGACGCCAAGCGCCGGGCGCTTGAACAGGCGCTGGCATTGCCGCCGGAAACCGCGCCAATCCAAGCGGTAATGTCCGAGGTATCCGTGCATTGGGCGCCTTGAATTCAGGAAAGATTGATATGTTCAAGGATTTGAAGTCGCTGCGTTCCCAGGAATGCGGTGAGAGTATTTCCGGGTTGTTTGAAAAAGATCCGAACCGCGCTGATATGTTCAGCGTGCGGTTTGAAGCGCTTTTGTTCGACTACTCCAAGACGCAGATCACCGTCGAAGTGCGCGCGGCGCTGACGGCATTGTGCAACCAGCAGAATGTAGCCGGGCGGCGTGATGCCATGTTTGAAGGCCGAGAGATCAATGAAACCGAGCAGCGCGCGGTGCTGCATACAGCGCTGCGGGATCCCGACGGTCCTGAACTGATCGTCGAGGGGGAGGATATCCGTGCTCCTCTGCGCGCGACGCTCGGGCGGATGGAGCGTTTGGCGCGGCGTGTGCGCTCGGGCAAACTGGCAGGCCCCGGCGGCCCCTTTACCGATGTGGTGAACATTGGCATCGGCGGGTCTGACTTGGGGCCGGTGATGGCGGCGCTGGCGCTGGCACCGTATCACGACGGGCCGCGGTGCCATTTTGTGTCCAACGTCGACGGCGCTCACATTCACGACATCCTGCAACGGATTGATCCGAAAACAACTTTGGTGATTGTTGCCTCCAAAACTTTCACCACAGTCGAAACCATGACCAACGCCGCGACCGCGCGGCGATGGATCGAGGCCGGCGGCGGTGAACCTGCGCGCCAATTCCTGGCGCTGTCGACTTCCGAAGAGGAAACCGCCGCCTTCGGCATCCCGCGGGAGCATGTGTTCGGGTTTGAGGATTGGGTCGGCGGGCGTTATTCGGTGTGGGGCCCGATCGGGCTGAGCCTGATGCTGGCGGTCGGCCCGGACCGCTTCCGTGAATTCCTGGCTGGCGGCAAGGCGATGGACGACCATTTCCGCACGGCCCCCTGGGAACAGAACATGCCGGTGATGCTGGCTTTGACCGGCATTTGGCACAATCAGGTCTGCGGCCATCCGACCCGCGCGGTGCTGCCGTACGACCAGCGGCTGCGGCGCCTGCCGGCCTATCTGCAGCAGCTGGAGATGGAATCAAACGGCAAGTCTGTTGCGATGGATGGCGCGCCTTTGCCGTATCCCTCAGGGCCTGTCGTATGGGGCGAGCCGGGCACCAACGGGCAGCATGCTTTTTATCAGCTGCTGCATCAGGGCACGTCGGTCGTGCCTGCAGAATTCCTGGTTGCAGCCAAGGGGCATGAACCGGAGCTGGAGCCGCATCACCGGTTGCTGGTGGTCAACTGCCTGGCCCAGTCCGAGGCTCTGATGCGCGGACGCAGCCTGGAGGAAGCCAGCGCGCTGATGCGGGATGCTGGGTATGAAGGCGCCGAGCTGGAACGTCAGGCGCGCCACCGGGTTTTTCCGGGCAACCGGCCTTCAACCACGCTGATCTACCCGCAGCTGACACCTTATGTGCTGGGCCAGATCATCGCGCTTTATGAACACCGGGTGTTTGCCGAAGGCGTGATCCTTGGCATCAATTCCTTTGACCAATGGGGCGTGGAACTGGGCAAGGAACTGGCAGATTCCCTGATGCCGCTGCTGGCGGGTGAGAAAGATGATGCGGGCAAGGACGGGTCCACCCGTGCCTTGCTGGACTTCGTGCGTAATTCCAAGGCCTGAGACAGGCATTAGTGCAGGCGGGGCAGGTCAAGCCCCGCCGCCAATTCAGGGCAGTGTCACGCTGCTGGTGATGGTATTGACGAATTTCCCGGTTTCCGGGTCTGTCATTGACGAGAAGCCGCCGCCGCCCTCGGCATCCGACCAGTGTCCAGTGCCGCCAGTCAGTTTCCAGCTGCCGGTCAGGGCGCCGGACGGATCCATTGCTTCAGCAGTCCAATGCAGCACAACCTTGTCACCGGTACTGCTGGTAAAGGCGCATATGCCGCCGCCGTCAACGCTGCCGGACGCAATCTCAACCGCGCCGAAACACGGCCCTGACGCACCGTTCATCGGGTGCGCGGCATCTGCCATTTCCATGTTGTCATAGGAACTGCTGATTTGCATCACCATGTGCCCGTCGGCAATTTCAGTTACAGAGCTGGTCGAGATACCCGTTCCAGTGCCTGCCTGGTCCCAGGTCGTGCCGGCAATTCCGCCTCCCGCGCTGAAGGCGCAAAACAGTGCCATAAACAAACAATGACGTTTCATACTGGTTCCCTCTCAAAACAATCCGCCTGCATTGCACAGACGGACCGCGTCAGGTTAGCACAGTTTTGCAGAACCACGCGCTGGCAGGTGGCAATGGGGCCGCACTCAGAATATCAGATCCCGCGCGCCGAATACGTCCAGGCCATCAAAATCTATTCGCATCTCAGCAGCCGGGTCACCGTCCAGATTGATTTCCAAAAGCGACCGGGCGGTATCGAACCTGACCTCGCCAGCGCCTGAGAATTCCGCATCCCGGCCAATCCACATCAGGTCCTGAACACCGGGTGCATCGCGGTCGCCGTCGATTTCGCTGAGATCGGCCTTATCGCCCTGCTTGCGATTGAAATCGGTGACCGTGTCGCGTTTGTTTGGCCTCGTACCGGAATCTCCGCTGTAAAAGACAAAGACATCCGCTCCCTTGCCGCCTTCCAGCCAGTCAGCGCCGCCGGGGCCATGAATTCCCTCCGGTCTGCCAGTGCCGTAGATGCCGTCCTTTCTGCCGGTGCCCCTGATGTCATCGTCAAGGATCCGGGCATTGGCGGCGGTGATGCCGCTGGTCACGTTCAATCCAGCTGGAAAGCTGCCTTGTTTCAGCACCAGCAAGAAGGCTTCGGTCCCTTCAGCCCGGTAATCAGGCAGCAGCCCCGCATTCACAGCGGCCTTGGTCTGACTGGGTGCAAAGGTTAACGCCCCTTTGGTTTCCACGTGATCTTGCCCGGCTTTGGCCTTGTTGTCCTTGGTGGTATAGCGGATTTTGTCAGTGCTACTGAAAGGGTCGGACAGGATCACTTCAAAGGCTGCAAACCGGCCGTCTTGAAAGGGCTCCTTAGTTTGGGTCGCCGTTACCTGAATGAAGCGGTCGAGATTGACGCCATCGTCACCCAGGATAACGGCGTCCGCGCGCAGCACCTTGGCGTTGCCGGTGAAAATGCCGCCGCTGGGATCAAACAGTTCGATGCCGAAACTTTCATCGGTCTCGGAAATGCGGTCAGCCTTACCCAGACCTCAACCGTTTTGGACGTCTCGCAAGGCGCAAAAGCCAAGGTGCCATTGAAGCCCGGATAATCAATAGACTCGTCAGCAGCGCCCGCCATTGACCTGCAGTTCACCTCGACCGCATCTTCGGCGGGCTGCGACAGCATCAGCGTGAAAACAACTGTGCTGCCAAACCCCGAACCGGTGCTTTCCACTGCATTGACTGAGGTCAGCGAAAAAGCCGGTAAACCGCTGCTGCCGTCGTTGTCCAGGATCGTGGCTGTACCCGAAAGCCCCGATGCAGTCCTCGCCTGCGATCGCATTGCCGTTCTTGGTCCGGTAATCCAGCGTGAGGCTGCTGGCGGCAGGTTCGGACGGGCGGATGGTGAAACACGCTTTCCGGGTGCCGCCATTTCCCTCCACCACAACCGGTGAGGAAACAAAGACCGCCCGGTCCAGACCCGCGCCAACATCGTCCAGCGCAAAGTCGCTTTGCCGCAGCACGGCTGACCGACCCGTAAAGGATGCGCCGGCCGGTTTGAAAATGCGGCCCGCCAAGCTGATTAAACATTCACTCGTTACCTGCGGGCCGCTGCCCCTGTTGGTTAAGGGACCATTTAAGGGTAGGGCGAGGCGTTCGTCTTTTACGGGGAATTTTCGTATGCGAAGGTCAAGACCGGCGGGGCGCTCGTTGCAAACCTATGATTTGCCTGCCCTTGGGGGGCTGACGCATGCAGCTTATAACCGGACTGCACGCAGCCGCTTCTGGTGGAATGCTGGAAATCCTGTGTTTCTGGATGGGCGCAAGGGGCGGCGCCTCAGTGCAGTAGACAAATACTTTGGGATTACTTCCGGGTCTCACGCTCCAGAAGCTGCCTTTGTGGCCCCGATTTTGCCTTTTAATGCAGTATCGTCAATCGGAACTGCAGGGGCAGCTTCCACTATCACATTGAAAGCAAGGAAAAAGTGTTGGGAGATTTGGAGCGGGTAGCGGGAATCGAACCCGCGCCTTAAGCTTGGGAAGCTCGCATGATACCATTTCACCATACCCGCTCGTTGAGCAAAGGATTATGCCGCGACGCCAGTGAGGTCAAGGGCATCGCAGCGTATTTTCATGCGGAAAGGTCAGCCGCGGCGGCGGCGGCGGCGGCCTCCGCCAGCGCCTTCGCTGTCTCCGCCGCCGGTGTTGAAGTTCACTTGCGGCAGGGTCACCACGGTGCCAAGGATCGGGAACGGTTCAGCTGAGTTCGGAATGGCTGATGCGTTCACGAAATGCTCCTGGAAGCGCGGCTCCACGGCGGTTTCGATCTTCTCGATGTTGCGGACGGTTTCCTCGATCTCGTTGCGTGCTTCGGTGTTCAACAGCGCAATGCGGGCCCCGGTGCCTGCGGCGTTGCCAGCCGAGGTTACCTTGTCCAGCACACAGTCGGGGATCATGCCCAGCACCATCGCGTGCTTGGCCGAAATATGCGCGCCGAATGCACCGGCCAGAACCACCCGGTCCACCGTTTCAACGCCGAATTTGTCCATCAGCAGGCGCGCACCGGAATAAAGCGCCGCCTTGGCCATCTGGATCGCGCGGATATCCGGGTTGGTGACGGTAATGGTCGGACCGCCGTCGGCAGAGCCGTCCCACAGCATATAAGCGTTGGTGCGCCCGTCCTGGATGCAGCGGGCCGTGCCGGCCTGTTCTGCCGAGCCAATCAGGCCGGAGGCGTCCAGCACCCCGGCCAGGCGCATCTCGGCTATCGCCTCGATTATGCCGGAGCCGCAGATGCCGGTGATGCCGGTGGTGGCAATGGCTTCGCCAAAACCGTCCTCATCCGACCAGATTTCCGAGCCGATCACCCGGAAGCGGGGTTCCTTGGTCTCAGGGTTGATCTCGACGCGTTCGATGGCGCCGGGGGCAGCGCGCTGACCGCTGGAGATCTGTGCGCCCTCGAACGCGGGGCCGGTGGGGGAGGAACAGGCCAGCACCTTCTCCTTGTTGCCCAGCAGGATCTCGGCGTTGGTGCCGACATCGACGACCAGCACCAGATCTTCAGACTTATCAGGTGCTTCGGACAGTGCCACCGCGGCAGCGTCAGCGCCGACGTGGCCGGCGATGCAGGGCAGCAGATAGACGCGGGCGGCGGGGTGGATGTTCAGATCCAATTCCACTGCGCGCAGCGCCAAGGAATTGGAGGTTGCAAGCGCAAACGGGGCCTGGCCCAGCTCGAACGGGTCGATGCCAAGGAACAGATGGTGCATTACCGGGTTGCAGACAAAGACCGCATCCACGATCAGCGCCTTGTCAATCTCCGCCTCAGCCGCGATTTGGGTGAACAGCGCGTTCATGCCCTCACGCACCGCGCGGGTCATTTCCTGATCGCCGCCCTTGTTCATCATCGAATAGGACACCCGGCTCATCAGGTCTTCGCCAAAGCGGATCTGCGGGTTCATGATACCGGAGGAGGCGACGACCTCGCCGGTTTTCAGGTCGCACAGATGCGCGGCAATGGTGGTAGAGCCGAGATCAACCGCGAGGCCGTACACAGTGCCTTCGTAGAAGCCTGGCCAGATATGCATGATCTTGGGCGGGTGGCTTGCGTCGCCCAGATGCACGGCCACGGTCACCTTCCAGCCGCCCTTGCGCAGGGCAGGCTGCAGCGCATGCAGGATATGCAGATCGGTTTTGACGCCCTTCAGCTGCCACTGGGCCTCCAGCGCCTCGATCAGCCGTTCCATGTCACCGGTCGGTTTATGCATGTCGGGCTCTTCGACCTCGACATAGAACAGGCGGGTGGAAGGGTTCATGGTGATGTCGCGGGCCTCGGCGCGCTTGCGCACCACCTGGCGGTGGACCTGGCTTTCCGGCGGCACGTCGATCACGATATCGCCCTGCACGGTGGCCTGGCAGCCCAAACGGCGGCCGTCGATCAGGCCGCGCTTGTCCTTATAGCGCTGTTCAACCTTGTTCCATTCGCTCAGCGCGCCTTCTTCGGCGGTCACGCCATGTTTGGAAAACTCACCATAGGACGGGGTGATCTGGCATTTCGAACAGATCCCGCGGCCGCCGCAGACCGAGTCGAGGTCGACCCCAAGCTGCCGCGCGGCGGTAAGGATCGGCGTGCCCGCGGGGAAACGCCCGCGCTTGCCGGATGGGGTAAACACAACGAGGGGTTCGTCAGTCATGCCTGTAGCCTTCTCATTCCGCAATTTAGGCGGAGCATATGGGCTTTTGCGGCAGGCGAAAGGCAATGGGCGGCATTTTCCCGTCTGCTGGCGCCATTTTTCCATATTTGGTGACTTTGGGATGCGGTTTTTATCAGGCCGGCTGTCAGGGGGCGGCTTGTGCCTCAACCTCTTTCAGCCACGCCAGAATCTCTGCCCGGTTGCCATCCAGCTGCGGAGCAGGGGCGCGGGTTGCCGGATCTGCCAGACCGCTCATTTTTATCGGATTGCCAGCCGACAATTTTGCGGATTGGCCGTTTTTCCCCAGAACTTCGACAACCATATTACGGGCCAGGATCTGCGGGTCCTTCATGACCTGATCCACCGTCTGGATCGGCCCTGTCGGAATGCCCGCCCCGGTCAGAACCCCGATCCAGTGGTCTTTGCTGTTCCCTAAGGTTATCGCTTCGATCAAGCGTTTCAGAAGGCGTGCATTTTCGCAGCGCGCCGGGTTGGTGGCAAAACGCGGGTCTTCGGCAAGCGGCAAATCCAGCGCGTCACAGAGCCGGGCAAACAGCGCGTCATTGCCGGCAGCAATCACAAACAGCCCGTCTGACGCGTGGAACGTCTCAAACGGGGTGATTGACGGATGCCGGGCGCCGGAGGGCTGCGGGGCTTGTCCGGTGACCGATGTGATAGCGATAGCGTGCTCCAGCAGCGCCAGCTGACTGTCCAGCATGGCGACGTCGATGAACCGGCCCTGACCGGTTTTCTGCACGTCCAGAAGGGCTGCCAGGACGCCGTGGCCCAGAAACATGCCGGCAACGATATCGCCGATCGAGGCACCGACGCGCACCGGGTCGCGGTCCTTTTCGCCGGTGATCGACATCACTCCGCCGCGGGCCTGGACCACCATGTCATAGGCCGGCCTCAAAGCATCGGGGCCAGAGTGGCCAAAGCCCGACACGGCACCATAGATCAGCCGCGGGTATCTGGCGTGCAGATCTTCCCAGCCATAGCCCAGCCGCTGCATCACGCCGGGGCGGTAGTTCTCCAGCAGCACGTCGGCCTGCGCCAGCAGCCGCTCAAAAACCGCGCGGTCCTCGGGCGCCTTCAGGTCCAGTGCAATGCTTTTCTTGCCGTGGTTGATGGTGGCGAAATAAGCGCTTTCTCCCTCCTTGAACGGCGGGAAGGTGCGGGTGTCGTCGCCTGTTCCGGGGCGTTCCACCTTGATGATTTCAGCGCCAAGATCCGACAGGATCATTGAACAGTAAGGACCGGCCAGAACATGGGTGAGGTCCAGCACGGTGACGTTTTCCAATGGGGCGGGCATGGCAATATCCTGCATCATCCTTGCAGGTTTTCTGATACGCCAAGCAGGCCTGCGCGCATTGACCCAGATCAGAGCCGCCCGAAAGAGATTGCTGCACTGCAGGAATTCTTGCCTGCTGCCTCTTTCCCCCCGGTGGGTTCTGTGCCATAGGGTCACCGCCAAACGGGGTTATGCATGAGGATGACCAATGCAGATTCGTGAGGCTCTCACCTTTGATGATGTTCTACTGGTGCCAGGCGCGTCGAGCGTACTGCCCAATACCGCTGATACGCGCACCCGGGTGACGCAGTCGGTATCGCTGAACATCCCGCTTTTAAGCTCGGCCATGGACACAGTGACCGAGTCCCGCATGGCGATTGCCATGGCCCAGGCCGGCGGTATGGGGGTGATCCACAAGAACCTGAACGTGGAAGAGCAGGCCCGCGAAGTGCGCCGGGTCAAACGCTTTATCTCGGGGATCGTCTATAACCCCATTACGCTGACCGCAGACCAGACCCTGGCCGATGCCAAGGCGCTGCAGGAACGCTACCGGGTGACTGGATTCCCGGTGGTGGATGGCGCGGGCCGCGTGGTTGGTATCGTTACCAACCGCGACATGCGCTTTGCCTCGGATGACAGCACACCGGTGTCGGTGATGATGACCTCTGACAATCTGGCGATGCTGCAGGAGCCGGCCGATCTGGAAGAAGCCAAATCGCTGATGAAGGCGCGCCGGATCGAAAAACTGCTGGTCTCCGACAAAGATGGCCGGCTGACGGGGCTGCTGACCCTCAAAGACACCGAACAGGCTGTGCTGCACCCGACCGCTTGCATGGATGAGCTGGGCCGCCTGCGGGTTGCCGCCGCCAGCTCGGTCGGCGACAGCGGCTTTGCCCGCTCCGAGGCGCTGATCGACGCAGGTGTTGATATCGTCGTTGTGGATACGGCGCATGGCCATTCGGCGGGCGTGATCGACGCGGTAAAGCGGATTAAGGCACAGTATGGCGCGGTGCAGGTGATTGCCGGCAACGTTGCCACGGCTGAAGCCACCCGTGCGCTGATTGATGCGGGCGCTGATGCGGTCAAGGTCGGCATCGGCCCGGGTTCGATCTGCACCACCCGCATGGTGGCCGGTGTCGGCGTGCCGCAGCTGACCGCGATCATGGATTGCGCAAATGCGGCCGGTGATATCCCGGTGATCGCTGACGGCGGCATCAAATTCTCGGGTGATTTTGCCAAGGCGATTGCGGCGGGTGCCTCCTGCGCCATGGTTGGATCGATGATCGCGGGCACGGATGAATCCCCGGGCGAGGTGATCCTGTATCAGGGCCGCTCGTTCAAATCTTACCGCGGCATGGGCTCGATGGGGGCTATGGCGCGCGGCTCGGCGGACCGGTATTTCCAGAAAGACGCCGCCAGCGACAAGCTGGTGCCGGAAGGCATCGAAGGCCAGGTCCCCTACAAAGGCGGCGCCGGGCCGGTGGTTCACCAATTGGTCGGCGGTTTGCGTGCAGCAATGGGCTATACCGGTTGTGCGACCGTGGATGAGATGCGCAAGAACTGCAATTTTGTCCGCATTACCGGCGCCGGGTTGAAGGAAAGCCATGTGCATGACGTGCAGATCACCCGCGAAGCACCGAACTACCGGGCAGGATAAGCTGATGATGGCTGCGTGCAATCAAAAGGCAGGGGCATGACCCCCGCCGCCCGCCTGCAGGCGGCCATTGAGGTTCTTGACCGGATTCTGGAGGGCGAGCCTGCGGAAAAGGCGCTGACCTCCTGGGGACGCCGGAGCCGGTTTGCCGGATCTAAAGACCGCGCCGCGGTGCGTGACCATGTGTTTACAGCGGTGCGGTGCCAGCGGTCGCACGCAGTCCTTGGCGGCGCGCACAGCGGCCGGGGGCTGGTTTTGGGCGCCTTGCGGGAAGCGGGGCAGGACCCGGACGAATTCTTTAGCGGACAGGGGTATGGGCCTGCACCTTTGACCGAGGCGGAACGTCAGCTGCCTTCTCCGCCGGAAGCGGCAGAGGCGCTGGATATTCCCGATTGGCTGTGGCCTGAGTTCAGCAGCAGTCTTGGGGACCAGGCTGAGGCCGCAGCGCTGGCTCTGCGCAGCCGTGCGCCGGTGCATTTGCGGGTGAACATTGCCCGCGCCACGCTTGTGCAAGCGCAAGAGGCGCTGAGCGCCGACGGCATCGCCACCCGGCCGCATCCAGCCGCCGCCACAGCGCTGGAAGTGACCGAAGGCGCCCGCAAGCTGCGCAACACCAAAGTGTACCAGGACGGTCTTGTTGAATTGCAGGACGCAGCAAGCCAGGCTGTAACAGCGCTGTTGCCATTGCAAGACGGCATGAAAGTGCTGGATTACTGCGCCGGCGGCGGCGGCAAGGCATTGGCCATGGCCGCGCAGGCGGACCTCCGGCTGTTTGTCCATGATGCCGATCCCAAGCGCATGAAGGACCTGCCCGAACGCGCGGCCCGGGCGGGTGTGCAGGTGCAGCAGCTGTTGACTGCGGACCTTGACAGCAGCGGGCCGTTTGACCTGGTGCTGTGCGATGCCCCCTGTTCCGGTTCCGGGTCCTGGCGGCGGGCACCCGAAGGCAAATGGCGGCTGACGCCTGAAAACCTGCAGGACCTGCATCAGATCCAAGCAGATATTTTGCGCACAGCGGCAAGCCTGACGGCGCCTGGCGGGACCCTGGCCTATGCCACCTGCTCGGTGCTGAATGGCGAAAACTCTGAGCAAGTTCAAAGGTTTTTGCAAGAGAACGAGGGCTGGTCGCTGGCGGCGCAGCAAAGCTGGCACGTGCAAAACGGCACCGATGGTTTCTTTGTTGCTGTGTTGACGCGCGCAAAGGGCGGTTGTTAGGGTCGCCGCCGGGAAACCTTTGTGTTTCTTAACGTGGTTTTAACCAAAACCGCCGCGTTATGGCGTCACTTTGCATTGTCCATGGAGCCGTAATGTCCGGTCGCCAAGAAACTTCCGTTCCGGAACTGCGGGTTTATGCCCCCGAGCACGTCCGGCTGGCCGCGACACTGCTGCTGGCCCTGCTGCTGCTGTCAGGCCCCTGGCTGATGCCGCTGCCCGATTGGATGGGCCGCGGTTTTGTCATGGTGGGGCTGACACTTGCGGCTGTGGCGGTGCTGATGGTTATTCAAACCCGGATGCGTCTGAATGCGCGGTCGATGGCGGCGGAGCTGCTGACCGGCTTTATCGAAAAAGATGCCACGCCAAGTTTTGTCACGGACGGCGATGGAGTGATCCATGCCTGCAACGGGGCCGCTGTAAAACGGTTCCAGGACGGCAGCCGCGACACGTTGGCAGGAACTTTGCGGTCGATCCTGGCCAACCCGTCGGCGGTCTTGTACCGGCTGCAAAGCCGCGCCCGCGTTGATGGTGCCGCCCGCGAGGATATCGTGACCCGGCGCGGCCATGTGCGGCTGGCGGTTCACCAGATGAACGGCGGCAGCTTTCTGTGGCGGGTGGAAGATATCCTTGACCGCGGCGGCAACGGGCGCGGTGCGGAAACGATGCCGGTTCCGATGATCACGGTTGGCCGCACTGGCGCTGTTTTGTTCATGAATGAGGCGGCCCGCAGCCTGATCGGCGAGCGTGTGAAATCCACCGACCGTTTGTTCCCTGCGCTGCCGGTCATGCCCGGGCAGATCAATACTCTCAGCACCAAGTCCGGCCCGGTTCAGGTGCTGGTCAGCGAGAAAAACCGCACCCAGGGCCGCAGCGAATTGTTTCTCATGGAAGTGGATGAAGGCAGTTTCGACTCTGCCCAAGCCGGGTTGGAAGCGCTGCCTGTGCCGTTCCTTAAGGTTGCTCCTACAGGTGAAATTCTGACCAGCAACCGCATGGCCCTGCGTCTTTTGGGGATTGAAAGCTGTGCCAATCTGAAACTTGGCCAGCTGATGGAAGGGCTAGGCCGCCCGATGTCAGACTGGCTGCGCGATACCGCCGACGGGCTGGCGCCGAACAAGTCTGAATTCCTGCGCCTGTCGCGTGCTGACAAGGAAGTCTTTGTTCAGGTGACTCTCACCCGGGTGGTGGAAGAGGGCACTCCGATGCTGATCGCAGTGCTGAATGACGCGACCGAGTTGAAGACGCTGGAAGCGCAATTTGTGCAAAGCCAGAAGATGCAGGCAATCGGGCAGCTGGCGGGCGGTGTTGCGCATGACTTTAACAACCTGCTGACCGCGATTTCCGGCCACTGCGATTTGCTGTTGCTGCGCCACGATCAGGGCGACCAGGACTATGGCGATTTGATCCAGATCCACGAGAACGCCAACCGGGCGGCCTCGCTTGTCAGCCAGCTGCTGGCGTTTTCGCGCAAACAGACCCTGCAGCCGGAAACCCTGGATGTGCGGGACACGCTGTCGGACCTGACCCATCTGCTGAACCGGCTGGTGGGTGAAAAGGTCACCCTGACCCTCAGCCACGATCCGGTGATGAAGTCGATCCGGGCTGATAAGCGGCAGCTGGAACAGGTGCTGATGAACCTGGTGGTGAACGCGCGTGATGCGATGCCGCAGGGCGGTGAGATCCGGGTCGAGACGGAAGTGATCGCGCTGGATAAGCCGCTGGAGCGGAACCGCGCCACAGTTCCGGCCGGCGATTGGGTCACCGTGAAAGTGTCCGATGAAGGTGTAGGGATTGCTCCGGACAAGCTGCAAAAGGTGTTTGAACCCTTCTACACCACCAAACGCACGGGCGAGGGAACCGGTTTGGGCCTGTCCACGGCCTATGGCATTATTAAGCAGACCGGCGGCTACATCTTCGTCGACTCGGTCAAGGGGCACGGCACCCAGTTCACCCTGTTCTTTCCGGTCAACAAACAGCAGGCCGACCAGCTTGCCGCTGAAAAACCGGCCGAGATCACGGAGAAGGCTGTTGCCGCCCAGCACGGCGAGGGCGTGGTGCTGCTGGTCGAAGATGAGGCTCCGGTGCGGGCCTTTGCGTCCCGGGCTCTCAGGATGCGGGGCTATACGGTGCTGGAAGCCGAATCCGCCGAGGACGCATTGCGCACGCTGGAAGATCCCGGCCTGACGGTGGATGTGTTTGTCACCGATGTGGTGATGCCGGGCATGGATGGGCCCAGCTGGGTGCGCCAGGCGCTGAAAGAGCGCCCTGATACCCGGGTGGTGTTTGTCTCAGGTTATGCCGAAGGGGCCTTTGGCGAGGCTGACCCGGATGTTCCGAATTCGGTTTTCCTGCCCAAGCCGTTTTCGCTCAACCAGTTGACCGAAACGGTTCATGCGCAACTGCATTAAGGTTGAGGAATCCAGATCTGTAAAAGCCGCCGCTTCCGGCGGCTTTTTATGGTCAACGGGCTGGAATAGAATCGTACAGTTCAAATTCCGCAGCACGCTTTCGCCGGACATGGTTCTGGGCTTCCGGGCTTAGTGTCAGACTTGCCTGTGGGCTGACATTTTTGCGCTCCAGCCGGATTTCCACGTCCAGGCGAAACTCCAGGAACTGCTTCAACGCGTTCTGATCCTCATAGCGGAACAGATGGCTGACCTTGCAGCCATTTGGCTGTGGCTCCAGGAATTTCGCTTGACTGCCGACATTGGCAAAAGCGGGCGGTTTGCCTTTGCAATAGGCGTGCAGAAAGTCGTCAAAGCTGACATCCTTGGTCGAATTCGGGTTGCCATCCAGCGCCGGCCGCTGCCGGTACCTGTACCAGCTGCCCAACCAGCTGACCGGCTCCCGCATCACTGCGGCGACCTCCAGTTCGGCACCGCAGACCTTCTCAAACATCGGCCGGATCCAGCGGTTGTAGCGGTACAGCGGCGCGTGTTTCAGCTCCGGCGGGTCGGAGATCACCAGATCCGCCCGGTTGCGCAACGCCGCCTGAAAGGCGGTGGTGCCGGTTTTGGGAACGGAGAGGAGCGCCAGCCGTTCTTTGAAAAATATCATCATTCCGTTAACTGCCCGGTAAAATTTCTTGCTGCGGATTAACCATCAATCTTTCTTTAACACCCAGAGTTTGATGTGGGTACACAGAGTTTTCTGTTGCAATGTTCTCTTTTTGATCTCATAAGGAACAAGAGGTGAACAAAGCAGTGATTGCCGCACGCCCCGGTGTGTGACACATAGAAAGGGACAAGGGACTATGGCGGATCTTTTGACCATGAAAAATAAAGTAAGCGGTGACAAGCAAAAGGCGCTCGACAGCGCGCTTGCCCAGATTGAGCGGCAGTTCGGCAAGGGCTCCATCATGAAGCTTGGCGATGGCACGGCCTTGCAGGAGATCGAGGCCAGCTCGACCGGATCGCTGGGCCTGGACATCGCGCTGGGGATCGGCGGCCTGCCGATGGGGCGGATCATCGAAATCTACGGTCCGGAAAGCTCGGGCAAGACAACGCTGACGCTGCATTGCATTGCAGAACAGCAGAAAAAGGGCGGTGTCTGCGCCTTTGTCGACGCGGAACACGCGCTGGATCCGCAATATGCGGCCAAGCTGGGCGTCGACCTGGACGAGCTGCTGATTTCGCAGCCCGATACCGGCGAACAGGCGCTGGAAATCACCGATACGCTGGTGCGCTCCGGTGCGGTGAACATGGTCGTCGTCGACTCGGTGGCGGCGCTGACCCCCAAATCCGAGCTTGAGGGCGACATGGGCGACAGCAGCGTCGGCGTGCAGGCCCGGCTGATGAGCCAGGCCATGCGCAAACTGACCGGTTCGATCAGCCGGTCCAAATGCATGGTGATCTTCATCAACCAGATCCGCATGAAGATCGGCGTGATGTTCGGCTCGCCGGAGACCACCACCGGCGGCAACGCGTTGAAATTCTACTCCTCCGTCCGCCTGGACATCCGCCGCATCGGTGCGATCAAGGACCGGGACGAGGTGGTCGGCAATTCGACCCGCGTCAAAGTGGTAAAGAACAAGGTGGCGCCGCCGTTCAAGCAGGTGGAATTCGACATCATGTATGGCGAAGGCATCTCGAAGATGGGGGAATTGCTGGACCTTGGTGTGGCGGCGGGTGTTGTCAACAAATCCGGCGCCTGGTTCTCCTACGGGGATGAGCGGATCGGGCAGGGGCGTGAAAACGCCAAAACCTTCCTGCGGGACAATGCGGCGATTGCCATTGATATCGAAGACAAGATCCGCGCCTCGCACGGACTGGAGTTCGACCGTCCGGATTTGAGCGGCACAGACGATATCCTTGAGGCCTAAGCGCCGGGTAATCTGATCAAATATTTGAAATGCGAGGGCGTGGCGCAAGCTGCGCCCTTTTTCATGGGAGACGCCGCTTCGCGCTGTAGACAGTGCGCCGGCTGGGGGGTAAACCTGCCCGGACCGCTTATTTAAGCCCGCAAGAGATCCTGCATATGCCGACGCTCAACGATATCCGCTCAACCTTTCTGAATTACTTTGCCAAACAGGGGCACGAAGTGGTGGATTCCAGCCCGCTGGTGCCGCGCAACGACCCGACCCTGATGTTCACCAACTCAGGCATGGTGCAGTTCAAGAACTGTTTTACCGGGGTTGAGACCCGCGACTACAAACGCGCAACCTCCTCGCAGAAATGCGTGCGCGCCGGCGGCAAGCACAATGACCTCGACAATGTGGGTTACACCGCGCGCCACCACACGTTTTTCGAGATGCTCGGCAATTTCTCCTTTGGCGACTATTTCAAGCATGAGGCGATCCCCTTTGCCTGGGAGCTGATCACCAAGGAACTCGACGTTCCCAAAGACCGGCTTTACACCACCGTCTATCACACCGACGATGAAGCCTTTGAAATCTGGAAGAAAATCGGAGTGCCCGAGGACCGGATCATCCGGATCGCAACCTCGGACAACTTTTGGCAGATGGGCGATACCGGCCCTTGCGGTCCTTGCACCGAAATCTTTTATGACCACGGCGATCATATCTGGGGCGGCCCTCCGGGTTCGCCTGAGGAAGACGGCGACCGGTTCATTGAGATCTGGAACCTCGTTTTCATGCAGAACGAGAAATTCGCAGACGGCTCGATGGTCGATCTGGAGATGCAGTCGATCGACACCGGCATGGGGCTGGAGCGGATTGCGGCGCTGCTGCAGGGCACCCATGACAACTATGAAACTGATCTGTTCAAATCGCTGATTGAAGCTTCGGCAAATGTTACGAATTCCGATCCGTTCGGCGATCAGAACGTGCACCACCGGGTGATCGCGGACCACCTGCGCTCGTGTTCTTTCCTGATCGCTGAGGGCGTGCTGCCCTCGAACGAGGGTCGCGGCTATGTGCTGCGCCGCATCATGCGCCGCGCGATGCGCCATGCGTCGCTGCTGGGTGCAACCGATCCGGTGATGCACAAACTGGTGCCGGCACTCGTGCAGAAGATGGGCGCGGCCTATCCGGAACTTGGCCAGGGCCAGGCGCTGATCGAAGAGACCTTTGAACAGGAAGAAACCCGGTTCCTCAGGACGCTGGACCGAGGCTTGAAGCTGCTGGATGAGGCCTCGGGCGATTTGGGCAAGGGCGATGTCCTGCCCGGTGAAACTGCGTTCAAACTGTACGACACATTCGGTTTCCCGCTTGACCTGACGCAGGACGCGCTGCGCGCCAAGGAGATCGAGGTCGATACCGACGGATTTGATGCGGCGATGCAGGCGCAAAAGGAGAAATCCCGCGCTGGCGGCATTGGTCTGGGCGAAGCGGCGGATGTGAAGGTTTACTTCGATATTCTTGACGCAAATGGGCCGACCGAATTCCTGGGCTACGAGACAGAAAAGGCTGAAGGCCAGGTTGCCGCTATCGTCAAGGACGGTGCGCAGGTTCAATCGGCGGGCAAGGGGGAAACGGTTCAGATCATCCTGAACCAGACGCCGTTCTACGGTGAAAGCGGCGGCCAGGTTGGCGACAGCGGCGTTCTGACCGTCGAAGGCGGTGCGGCCCGTATCACCGACACCAAAAAGGTGGAAGGGCTGTTCCTGCACATTGCCGAAGTGATCGAAGGTGAAGTTTCTGTCGGCCTGGGTGCCGCTATGGAGGTTGATCACGCGCGCCGCAGCCGGATCCGGGCCAATCACTCGGCCACACATCTGCTGCATGAGGCGCTGCGCAACGCACTGGGGGAGCATGTGGCCCAGAAAGGTTCGCTGAATGCTGCGGACCGTCTGCGGTTTGATTTCAGCCACAACAAGGCGATGAGCGCAGCTGAGCTGACGAAGGTCGGCACAGAAGTAAATGATTTCATTCGCCAAAACACCCCTGTTTCGACCCGGATCATGACCCCGGATGATGCGCGGGACTTGGGCGCGCAGGCGCTGTTTGGCGAGAAATACGGCGATGAAGTCCGTGTGGTATCCATGGGCCGGGCCGAAACCGGCAAGGGCCATGATGGCGACACCTATTCCATCGAATTGTGCGGCGGCACCCATGTGAAGCAGACCGGCGACATTGGCACCTTTGTGATCCTTGGCGACAGCGCATCCTCGGCTGGCGTGCGCCGGATCGAGGCGCTGACGGGTGCCGCGGCGTTTGAGCATCTGGAGCGTGAAGCGGGCCGGATGGCCGAGATTGCAACTGCGCTGAAGGCGCAGCCTGCGGATGTTATCGACCGCCTGAAAGCGATGATGGACGAACGTAAAGTGCTGCAGAACGAGATTTCGAATCTCAAGCAGCAGGTTGCGATGGGTGGCGGTTCCGGGAACGGCGCCGATGCCAAGAACGTCAACGGCAAGAAGTTCCTCGCCCAGGCCCTGAAAGGGGTGTCTGGCAAGGATCTCCGCGGCCTGATTGATGCGCATAAGCAGAACATCGGCTCTGGTGTGATCCTGCTGATCGCCGAGGAAGATGGCAAGGTTGCTGTGGCCGCTGGTGTGACCGACGATCTGACTGGCGAAATCTCAGCTGTGGACGTGCTGAAGGCGGCCGTTCCGGCCGTGGGCGGCAAAGGCGGCGGCGGCCGTCCGGATATGGCCCAGGGCGGCGGCAAGGATTTCTCCGGCGCCGACGAGGCGATCAAGGCAGCCGAGGCTGTGCTGGCTGGCTGACCAATTGGTCAAAAAATTCTTGGTCTTTCCGGCAAATTGCCTAATCTGCCGGAAAGATCATAACTTGGGAGGCTCTGATGCCCGCACTTTGGATTGCACATGTGACCGTCACCGACGCTGATGCCTATGGCAAATATGCCGAATTGGCGGGGCCTGCCATCGCCAAGCACGGCGGCACGTTTGTCGCCCGCGGCGGGCGTTTCGTGCAGCTGGAGGGCAAGGAGCGCCCGCGCAATGTGGTGGCCAAATTCCCAAGTGTCGATGCCGCAGTCGATTGCTATCACAGCCCGGAATACCAGGAAGCGCTGAGCCATGCGCGCGGCGCGTCCGAGCGCGAACTGATGGTGGTGGAAACCTCCGAATAATGATCACCGCTTTTGCGGAGATGCTGAAACGCCACGCCGGCCAGGGCCGGGTGGCGTGGATCGGCCTGCGCCCTGCGCGGCGGGAAGAAATTCTGACAGTGGAAACTGCGGATGTAACTGCAGCGGGTCTTTGCGGCGATCACGCCAAAGAGGGCAAACGCGCCGTTACATTAATCCAGGCCGAGCATCTGCCGGTGATTGCGGCCCTTGCCGGGCTGGATAGGTTACAGCCGGAAGTGCTGCGCCGGAACTTTGTCATTTCCGGGATCAATCTGGCGGCTTTACGCAAAGCCAAACTGCAAATCGGCAGCGCTGTTTTGCAGGTTACAGGCCCCTGTCCGCCCTGTTCGCGGATGGAAGAGGTGCTGGGCCATGGCGGTTACAACGCAATGCGCGGACATGGCGGCTGGTATGCCGAAGTGGTGGAGCCGGGCAGGGTGGCTTTGGGCGCCAGCGTCACGGCGATGACTTCGGCAGAATAGAAAACGGCGGCAGAGATTTCTGCCGCCGTTTCTTGTTTATCAGGCGTTGGCCTTGGCCATCCGCTTACGCTCATGCGGGTCCAGGTAGCGCTTGCGCAGGCGCACCGAATTCGGCGTCACCTCGACCAGCTCGTCGTCGTTGATATAGGCAATCGACTCTTCCAGCGATAGTGTCACCGGGGTGGTCAAACGCACTGCGTCATCGGTGCCCGATGCACGCACGTTGGTCAGTTTCTTACCCTTCAGCGGGTTCACTTCGAGGTCGTTCTCGCGGGAATGCTCGCCGATGATCATGCCGGTGTAGACGTCGGCCTGAGCGCCGATCATCATTTTACCGCGGTCTTCCAGGTTCCACAGGGCAAACGCAACAGACGTTCCGTTTTCCATCGAGATCAGAACACCGGCGCGGCGGCCAGGGATCGCGCCCTTGTGCGCGGTCCAGCCGTGGAACACGCGGTTCAGAACGCCGGTGCCGCGGGTATCGGTGAGGAATTCGCCGTGATAGCCGATCAGCCCGCGCGAGGGCACATGCGCAATAATGCGGGTCTTGCCTGCGCCTGCAGGTTTCATCTCGACCAGCTCGCCTTTGCGGGTGCCGGTCAGCTTTTCAATCACCGCGCCGGAGTATTCGTCATCTACGTCGATGGTGGCTTCTTCGACCGGCTCCATGCGGACGCCGTCGACGTCCTTCATGATCACCTGCGGGCGGGAAATCGACAGCTCGAACCCTTCGCGGCGCATGTTTTCGATCAGGACGCCCATCTGCAGTTCGCCGCGGCCCGAAACCTCAAACGCCTCGCCGCCGGGAGTGTCGGCGATTTTGATCGCAACGTTGGACTCGGCCTCTTTCATCAGGCGGTCGCGGATGACGCGCGACTGGACTTTCTTGCCGTCACGGCCGGCCAGCGGGCTGTCGTTGATGCCAAAGGTCACGGTGATGGTGGGCGGGTCAATCGGCTGAGCATCCAGCGGGTCATCCACGGCGAGGGCGCAGATGGTGTCGGCCACGGTCGCCTTGGCCATGCCTGCGATGGAGACGATGTCGCCAGCCTGTGCTTCCTCAATGTCCTGCTGGGCCAGACCGCGGAACGCCTGGATACGGGTCACGCGGAACTGCTCGATCTTTTGGCCGATGCGGGTAAGGGCCTGCACGGTGGCGCCGACCTTCAGTTTGCCGGATTCGACGCGGCCGGTCAGCAGGCGGCCGACAAAGGGGTCGCTGCCCAGGGTAGTGGCCAGCATCCGGAAATCTTCGTCCTGACGTTTGATCTGTTTCGGCTCGGGCACGTGGTTCACGATCAGGTTGAACAGCGCATGCAGATCCTTCCGCGGGCCGTCCAGCTCTGCATCGGCCCAGCCGGAACGGCCGGAAGCATACATATGCGGGAAGTCCAGCTGGTCTTCGGTGGCTTCGAGCGAAGCAAAAAGGTCAAAGCATTCGTCAAGCGCACGGTCGGGTTCGGCGTCCGGCTTGTCGACCTTGTTCAGCACCACGATCGGACGCAGGCCCAGGGCCAGGGCCTTGGAGGTCACGAATTTGGTCTGCGGCATCGGGCCTTCGGCGGCGTCCACCAGCAGCACCACACCGTCGACCATCGACAGGATCCGCTCAACCTCGCCGCCGAAATCGGCGTGGCCGGGGGTGTCGACGATGTTGATACGGGTGCCGTTCCACTCGACCGAGGTGGGCTTGGCAAAAATGGTAATGCCGCGCTCGCGCTCCAGATCGTTGCTGTCCATGGCGCGTTCCGCCACAGCCTGATTTTCGCGGAAGGCGCCGGATTGTTTCAGCAGCTCGTCGACCAGGGTGGTTTTGCCGTGGTCAACGTGAGCAATGATCGCAATGTTGCGCAAGTCCATGACGTTCGCCTTTGTAAGGAAGTTGGGCCGCGCATAGCCCGAACCCCGCACAAAGGCCAGAGGAAATCCGTCCAAAGAAGCCGCAAATGCGGATCTAATGGGCCGAAGACTTGGAAAACAGGTGAATGATGATGATGCCGGACATGATCAGCACCATGCCGATAACGGCTGGCAGATCCAGCTTCTGCCCAAAAACAATGAAGGCAATAACAGCTATCAGCAGGATGCCAAGACCCGACCAGATCGCATAGACAATACCCACCGGCATGAATTTGAGCGTCAGCCCCATCATGTAAAAGGAAAACGCATAAGCGACCAGAACGATCAGCGACGGTCCAAGTTTGCTGAACTGCTGACTGGCCTGCAGGGCCGTTGTGCCAATGGTTTCTGCAGCAACCGCAATAATCAGGTAGATATAGTGAACCGGCATCTCTGCCTCCGTGTACGCGTTTTGCCCGGCCTGCGGCGGAGCAGTGTTCCTTTCTCCGGTACCGTATTCAATGCAGTGCAGGAAGTCCCAATGCGTCACTGATTGCGTTGTTTTCGGCCGACGCGGCAATGAACAGACGACTGTGCGCAGATACGCTGTACTAAAAAGCCAAGCTGACTTAGATGAATGTTCCAAGTTTAGCGTCAGGAATAGAATAGAAGTCCTGATCAGATCTTCAACACAAGGAGCGACATATGTGCCGCTGGGCTGCCTACACCGGTGCCAAAGTCTTTTTGGAAGACATCATTTCAATACCTGCGCATTCGCTGATAGCGCAAAGCCAAAAGGCGGTTGAATGCAAGACTGCGACCAATGGCGACGGGTTCGGCATTGCATGGTACGGGCAGCGGACCGAGCCGGGGCTCTACCGCGATGTTTCCCCCGCCTGGTCGGACTGTAATCTGCGTGCGCTGGTGAGCCAGGTCCAATCCGGTCTTTTCCTGGCGCATGTTCGGGCCTCAACCGGATCCGCTACCAGCCGTAATAATTGCCATCCTTTCGCAGCCGGGAGATGGAGTTTCATGCACAACGGCCAGGTCGGCGGGTTTGAGAATTTCCGCCGCCATGCAGACATGTGCATCCCTGATGAGCTGTATCAACACCGCAAAGGGGCTACTGACAGCGAAGTGCTGTTTCTTCTGGCCCTGCGCGAAGGCCTGGACATTGATCCGAAAGCGGCGCTGGAACGGGCGGCGGGCCGCATGGAGGCTTTGTCGCGGGCTCGGGGCCGAACACCGCATATGCGGCTGTCCGTAGCCATGTCGGATGGAGAGACGCTTTATGCGGCGCGCTACTCCTCTGACAGTATCGCACCTTCGGTCTACTACCGCTGGAGCCACAGCCTGAAGGGATGGGCGGTTGTATCGGAACCGCTTGAGGACACAGGTGAAGCATGGAGTGAACTGCAACCGGGGGAGTTTCTGACGCTGACCTCCCAAGGCGCGGAAACGCAGCCGTTTCAGCCGTTTCTGGAGTGAAGCGCAGCCCCGAACCGGAGTTGCGGCCGGTGTTTACAAACGTCCGGCCGCGCGGAACCAAGGTTCAATCTTTGCCCGGACATAGGTCCAGACGTCCGGTGTGCCGCGGCTGACCTTGCCGCCGACGCGGGTGTCCAGCTGCGGCAGGCTCACGTCATAGTCGACCCAGCTGCCGCCGCCGTTCAGCAGGTTGAGCAGCACTGGCTGGACCCGGTCGATGGATTTGGCGAAAACAGCGTCAGCACTCTCTGCCGCCTCGAACTCTTCCCAAATCGCCCGCATCGGCAGGCCTTGATCGGCAGGCAGCAGGCCAAACAGGCGGTCTGCGGCTGCTTCTTCCTTTGCCGCAAGCGCGGCAAGGGCTGCGGGATCAGTCACGCCGTGGATCGGCGCATCACCGGCGTCGATCTCCACGAGATCATGCAGCAGCAGCATTTGCAGCACCCGGTCCACATCTAGCGGGCCGGCGCTGTGTTCTGCCAGAATCCAAGCATACAACATGATGTGCCAGCTGTGCTCGGCTGAGTTTTCGTGGCGTGACCCATCGCCCAGTTTGGACGCGCGGGTGATCAGCTTCAGTTTATCCGCCTCATTCAGGAAGGGCAGGCGGGCTGTCAGACGGCTGCAGTCAAAGCTGGTATCTTCGTTCAGGAGAGCCAATGCGTGGTGATAGGCTTCGGGGAAATCCTGCTCCAGCGCGGCTGCGCGCCCGCCATTCAGGTTTTGCCGGACCACATCGACATGCCAATCCAAAGGATTGGTGCCGTAAAGCGTTTGGAAAATCGGCTGGCAATGGTCTACCCGTTTGGCAAAACGCGCATCGGGGCTTTCCGCGGCCTCGAATTCCTGCCACAGGCCTAACAAGTCAGTGCCCTGATCGGCAGGAAGAAGGCCGAACAGGCGCTTGGCGGCGGCGTCTTCTGCCTGTGCTACAGCGTCCCAATCGACCTTATCCGTGATTGGATGATCGCCGGCGTCGATTTCGACCAGATCATGCAGCAGCAGCATTCGGACAGCGCGGAGAATATCCACCTCGGGCGCAGCAAACGGTGCCAGCACCAGCGCATAAAGCGCCAGATGCCAGCTGTGTTCCGCCGAGTTTTCGCGCCGGCTGCAATCAATGATCAGGTTTTGGCGGTCAATGCGGCGAAGCTTGTCCGCTTCCAGCAAGAAGGCGAACTGCGCGTCCAGCCGGCCGCTCATGCTTCGCCCTTTGCGTCAAGCTGCGCCTGAATTGCGCTTACTTTCTGATTGAGAAACTCCCGCGCCTTGCGTTCGGCCAGACGCACGCGCATTTCGGTCAGAAACGCTTCTTCGAGCGATTGGGAGGCGGCGCCAAGTACCTGGCCCACCTCCACATACAGCCGGTCTTCGCCGCTGGCCTCCTGCACCTTGATCGTATCGAGCGCCAGTTTTTGGGCCAGCGTTTCGATCGTGCCCATCAGCGGCTGTTCTCGGTCAGGCGGCGCTTCACGTAATCGGACACATCGCCGATCATCGTGTCCATATGCGGCTCCTGGAAGAAGTGATCCGCACCCTCGATCTCAGTATGAGTGATGGTGATCCCCTTCTGCTCATGCAGTTTGCCAACCAGATTGGCGGTATCTGCAGGCGGCGCCACACGGTCGGATGTGCCGTTGATGATCAGACCGGAAGACGGGCAGGGCGCCAGGAAGGAAAAGTCATACATGTTGGCCGGCGGCGCAACTGAGATGAAGCCGGTAATCTCCGGGCGGCGCATCAACAGCTGCATGCCGATCCAGGCGCCGAAGGAAAATCCCGCAACCCAGCAATGCTTGGAATTGGTGTTCATCGACTGCAGGTAATCCAGCGCCGACGCCGCATCCGACAGCTCGCCCACACCTTGGTCGTATTCGCCCTGGCTGCGGCCGACGCCGCGGAAATTGAACCGTAGAACCGTAAAGCCCATGTTGTAGAACGCGTAGTGGAGGTTATAGACCACCTTGTTGTTCATGGTTCCGCCGAACTGCGGATGCGGGTGCAGCACGATGGCGATCGGGGCGTCTTTTTCTTTTTGCGGGTGATAGCGGCCTTCGAGGCGGCCTTCGGGTCCAGGAAAGATGACCTCGGGCATGGGTGGTTCAAATCCTACTCTCGTTCTCGCGACTGCCGGCAGAAAACTTGACGGGTTCCGTCGGGCATCTTAGAACAGTTCTAATCAAGGGCGCTGGCCTCGCCATACACCGTCAGGCTGAGATACGCACAGACGCGGGGAAGGTCAATGTTTTCGCACTCGCGCCCTGGTTTTGAGGGATAAAATATGAAGCTTTCAACCAAAGGGCGCTATGCAATGGTTGCGCTGGCGGATATCGCGCTGCAGCCGCAGGGCAAATTGGTGCCGCTGGGGGACATCTCCAAGCGGCAGGATATCTCGCTGCCGTATCTGGAGCAGTTGTTTGTCAAGCTGCGCCGTGCGGGACTGGTCGAGTCGGTGCGCGGCCCTGGCGGCGGCTACCGCCTGGCGATGGTGCCATCAGAGATCCGGGTGGTCGATGTGCTGTCTGCCGTGGATGAAACGGTTGATGCGATGCACAAAGGGGCGGGCGCCTCGGGCGCGCTGTCCGGCAGCCGGGCGCAATCGCTGACCAACCGTCTGTGGGAGGGTTTAAGTGCGCATGTCTATGTGTTTCTGCATCAAACCCGTCTGTCGGATGTGATCAAGAATGATCTGGCGCCATGCCCGGCGGTGCCCAGCCTGTTTGCTGTCGTGGATGAATGAGGTGCAAAGAATTCACCTTCATTGTCTTTCCGGACCCTTCAAGGGTACCGCACAAATTTCGCGGGAAAGCTTTGCGAAATGCTGCAAGGCCGCGTATGAGGCGGCAGCGATCCGTAAAAAGATGACTCTATGACACGCGTTTATCTTGACCATAATGCCACCGCCATTCTGCGCCCCGAGGCGCGGGCGGCTATGATCGCGGCGATGGATGTCTGCGGCAACCCGTCGTCGGTGCATGCCGAAGGCCGTGCCGCAAAGGCGCTGGTTGAGAAGGCGCGGGCGCAGGTGGCGGCTGCTTTTGGGGCTGACGGCGCGGATATCGTGTTCACCTCCGGTTCCACGGAAGGTGCATCGCTGGCATTGGCGGGCCGCGATCTGCATGGCGCCCCAGTGGAGCATGATGCGGTGCGCGCCTGGACGGTGGAAAATCTTGAGGTAAGTTCTGACGGGACGGTCAGGGTTACCGATCCCGCATCCTGCACAGTACAATTGGCCAATTCCGAAACCGGCATTGTGCAGCACTTGCCGGACGGGCTGGCGGTGACGGATGCGACCCAGGCTTTTGGAAAATTGCCAGTGGCGTTCAACTGGCTGGGCGCGCAAATGGCGCTGATTTCTGCACATAAACTGGGCGGACCCAAGGGCATCGGCGCGGTTGTGATCAAACGCGGTACCGACCTGCCTGCGCAGATCAAGGGTGGCGGTCAGGAAATGGGCCGCCGGTCGGGCACTGAAAATGTCATTGGAATCGCGGGTTTCGGCGCCGCAGCTGAAGCAGCGGCAAAAGATCTGGCAAATGGTGTCTGGGACAGGGTTGCAGAACTTAGAAATATTCTAGAAAAGGCGCTTGTGTCTGGCGCAAGCCATACTATTTTTGTCGGGAAGGATCAGAGGCGGCTGCCGAACACCCTGTGTTTTGCGACGCCGGGCTGGAAGGGCGAAACCCAGGTCATGCAGATGGATCTGGCGGGATTTGCCATCAGCGCGGGCAGCGCCTGTTCCAGCGGCAAGGTGCGCGCCAGCGCGGTGCTGACCGCAATGGGGTATGACGAGGCAACGGCGCAGGGCGCAATCCGCGTGTCGCTGGGGCCTGAGACAACAGAAGAAGACGTGCTGCGCTTTGCCGATGCGTGGCTGTTAAAAGAAAAGAAACATCGCGCCCGTGCGGCGTGAGTGAGGAGATGACAATGGCCGCTTTGGACCAGACCCAAGTCAAGGATGGTGTTGACCAGGAAACCGTGGACGCAGTCCGCGAGGTTGGCGGTGCTTACAAATACGGTTGGGAAACCGATATCGAGATGGAATACGCCCCCAAAGGGCTGACCACGGATATTGTCCGGCTGATTTCGGAAAAGAACGAAGAGCCGGAATGGATGCTGAACTGGCGGCTGGAAGCCTATGAGCGCTGGCTGACCAAGGAAGAACCCGACTGGGCGATGGTGGATTATCCGGAAATCGATTTCCAGGATCAGTATTATTATGCCCGTCCCAAGTCGATGGAAGTGAAACCCAAGTCGCTGGACGAGGTCGATCCCAAACTGCTGGCGACTTATGAAAAGCTGGGTATCCCGCTGAAAGAACAGATGATTCTGGCCGGCGTTGAAGGCGCTGAAAATGCGCCTGCCGAAGGCCGCAAGGTCGCCGTGGATGCTGTGTTCGACTCCGTGTCCGTTGGCACCACCTTCCAGAAAGAGCTGAAGGAAGCGGGCGTCATCTTCTGCTCGATTTCCGAGGCTATCCGCGAACATCCTGAGCTGGTCAAAAAATACCTCGGCTCGGTGGTTCCGGTTTCCGACAACTTCTATGCCACCTTGAACTCCGCCGTGTTCTCAGACGGCTCGTTCGTCTATGTGCCGCCGGGCGTGCGCTGCCCGATGGAGCTGTCGACTTATTTCCGCATCAATGCTGAAAACACCGGTCAGTTCGAACGCACCCTGATCATTGCCGATAAAGGCAGCTATGTCAGCTACTTGGAAGGCTGCACTGCCCCGGCACGCGATATCGCCCAGCTGCATGCAGCCGTGGTGGAAATCATCATCGAAGAAGACGCCGAGGTGAAATACTCCACTGTCCAGAACTGGTATCCGGGCGATGAGAACGGCAAGGGCGGCATCTACAACTTTGTCACCAAACGCGCTGACTGCCGCGGCGACCGCGCCAAGGTGATGTGGACCCAGGTGGAAACCGGCTCTGCCGTGACCTGGAAATACCCCTCCTGCATCCTGCGCGGCAATGAAAGCCAGGGCGAATTCTACTCGATCGCCATCGCCAACAATATGCAGCAGGCCGATACCGGCACCAAGATGGTGCATCTTGGCAGAAACACCAAATCGCGCATTGTTTCCAAAGGGATCAGTGCCGGTAAGGCGCAAAATACCTATCGCGGGCTGGTGTCGATGCACCCAAAAGCCAAGGACAGCCGCAACTACACCCAGTGCGACAGCTTGCTGATCGGCGGCAACTGCGGCGCCCACACGGTTCCCTATATCGAGGTCAAGAACAACTCCTCGCGCGTGGAGCATGAGGCGACCACGTCCAAGGTGGATGACGACCAGCTGTTCTACTGCCGCCAGCGCGGCATGGACGAGGAAGAGGCGGTGGCCCTGGTGGTCAACGGTTTCTGCAAGGACGTGCTGCAGGCGCTGCCGATGGAGTTCGCCATGGAAGCGCAGCAACTGGTTGCGATCTCTCTGGAAGGGTCTGTCGGCTGATGGCTGGCCCTTGGGCAGCACCGCAAGGAGACAAGAGTATGATCGTCACGACCACACCAAGCGTCGAAGGCTACCAGATCGCCGAATACAAGGGCATCGTCGTGGGCGAGGCGATCATGGGCGCTAATGTTGTGCGCGATGTCTTTGCCTCCATCACCGACATCGTCGGCGGCCGCTCGGGCGCCTATGAAGGCAAGCTGCAGGATGCCCGTGAAACCGCACTGGCCGAACTGGAAGACCGCGCCCGGGACAAGGGTGCCAATGCCGTTGTGGGCGTGGATTTGGATTACGAAGTGGTCGGGCAGTCCATGCTGATGGTCTCGGCCAGCGGCACCGCGGTGGTGCTGGGATAAAAATGCAACGGCTCCAGCCGGGGCCATGGAATATCGCGGGCTGTATGCCCGCAAGACATGTGAGACGAGGAAAAAATGCTCGAAATCAAAAACCTGCACGTCAAACTTGAAGACGAAGACAAGCAGATCCTGAAAGGCGTCGACTTGAAAGTCGAAGCTGGCAAAGTACACGCCATCATGGGGCCGAATGGTTCGGGCAAATCCACTCTGTCTTATGTGTTGTCCGGCCGCGACGGTTATGAGGTCACCGACGGTTCTGCCGAGCTGGAAGGCGCAGACATCCTGGAGATGGAGCCGGAAGAACGCGCCGCAGCCGGCATGTTCCTGGCGTTCCAGTACCCGGTGGAAATCCCCGGTGTGGGCAACATGACCTTCCTGCGCACCGCGGTGAACGCACAGCGCAAAGCCCGCGGCGAGGAAGAGCTGTCGGCCTCCGACTTTCTGAAAATTATCCGCGCCAAAGCCAAAACCCTGAAAATCGACGCCGACATGCTGAAGCGCCCGGTCAACGTCGGCTTCTCCGGCGGTGAGAAGAAGCGTAACGAGATCCTGCAGATGGCGATGCTGGAGCCGAAGCTGTGCATCCTGGATGAGACCGACTCCGGCCTTGATGTCGACGCGATGAAACTGGTGGCCGAAGGCGTGAACGCGCTGCGCGACGAGGGCCGCGGCTTCCTGGTGATCACCCACTATCAGCGCCTGCTGGACCACATCAAACCGGACGTGGTTCACATTCTGGCAAACGGCCGCATCGTCAAGACCGGCGGCCCCGAGCTGGCGCTGGAAGTTGAAAACAACGGCTATGCCGGCATCCTGGCAGAGGAGGCGTAAATGGCCCTGCCGGAAGTAAAGCAAAGCGCAACCGAGGCGCGGCTGTCCGCGCTGACCCTGCCGGAAAGCGGCTGCCTGAAGGCGGCCCGGCAGGCAGCGCTGTCGCGGGTCCAGACCATGGGCCTGCCCAGCCGCCGGGATGAGTATTGGAAATACACCCGTCCCGAAACCCTGGTGCAGGCTGAGGCTCTCAATGCCGCAGTGTTCGCTGCGGAGGAAACACCAATGTTCAGCGCTTTTGAGCGGTTGAACATTGTTTTTGTCGATGGTGTTTTCGACGCTGAAGCCTCGGATGATTTGTCGTTGGAAGGTTTGACCATCGACCGGATCGAGGACATCTGCTGCAAAGATATCCATTGGGCCAAAGACTTGTACGGTGTTCTTGAAGCACGTGGCCAAACCCCGGTAGAACGCCCGCTGGCGGCGCTGAACACCGCTTTTGCCACCGATGGCGTGGCGATCCGGGTGACCGGCAAGGTCTCCAAACCGGTCAACTTTACCTATGTGCACTCGGATGAGAGTTCCGACGCGATCCTGCACCACGTGATCCGCGTGGAAGATGGCGCCGAGGTTACAATCCTGGAAAACGGCCCGGCAGCCTCGCGCTTTAACAAATGCATGGAGATCGACATTGCCGACGGAGGCAAGCTGCATCTGGTGCGCGCCCAGGGCCGCGACCACGAGCGCCGCGCGGCAACGCATCTGTTCACCCGTCTCGGCACCGAATCTGTGTTCAAGTCATTTACTCTGACCGTGAACGGTGTGCTGACCCGCAACGAGGCGGTGATTGAGCTGACCGGCGACGATGCGGTTGCGCATATTGCGGGCGCTTGCGTCGGCGATGGCGACTTTCATCACGATGACACCGTGTTCATCACCCATGACGCGGTGAACTGCGAAAGCCGCCAAGTGTTCAAGAAGGTGCTGCGCAACGGGGCTACTGGTGTGTTCCAAGGTAAAATCCTGGTGAAGGAAGGCGCGCAAAAGACTGACGGGTATCAGATTTCCCAATCCTTGCTGCTGGACGGCGACAGCCAGTTCCTGGCCAAGCCGGAACTGGAAATCTATGCTGATGACGTCGCCTGCTCGCATGGCTCTACCTCAGGTGCGATCGACGAGGAAGGCCTGTTCTACCTGCGCTCGCGCGGGGTTCCCCATGCCGAGGCGACCGATCTGATGACGTTGGCCTTTCTGGCCGAAGCGGTGGAAGAGATCGAGGACGCGGAGATCGCGGCCGACATCGTCTCCCGCCTCGAAGGCTGGCTGGCCCGGCGCCGCTGATGTCCGTTACCACGGATATCCCGGCGACCTACAGGGGGCCGCGCAAGGTGTTTGCGCGGCTTCTGGACATGGGCGTGCGCGAAGACCGGCTGTTGATTTTCCTGCTTAGCGGCTGTGTGCTGACCTTTGTGGCGCAGATGCCGAGGCTGGCGCGCGAGGCGCATCTGTCGGGGCAGGAGCTGAATATGCTGCTGGGCGGGTCATTGCTGGGCATCGTGTTTATCGCGCCGCTGATCCTGTACGTGCTGGCACTGGCCGCGCATTGGATTGCCCGCGCGGCAGGCGGGCAGGGCGCGGCCTATTGCGCCCGGCTGGCGCTGTTCTGGGCTTTTTTGGCAGCCAGCCCGCTGATGCTGCTGAACGGGCTTGTCGCCGGTTTCATCGGGACTGGTCCCGCCTTGAACCTGGTGGGGGCACTGTGGTGTGCGGTCGTTCTGTGGTTCTGGGTGTCCGGCATGATCCAAGGGTATTGGGCAAAGTAATGAACGCACTTGCCGCCTTTGCTCTGCTGACGGTGAAATCGCCGCGGGATGCTGCGCATCAAATCCTCGCCCAGGATTGGCCGCGCGAGGCGCTATGGACAGGCTTTCTGCTGTCAGTGGTGCTGAACACTTGCGTCTATACACTGCAGCAAGTGCTGTTTCCGCTGCCGCCTGAAGTTCTGATACCGCGGTTTGCGCCTGGCGCCTATTTTGCGGTTATCCTGCTGCTGCAAATCAGCTTCATCGCCATGCTTGCAACCACTGGCCGATGGCTGGGCGGTCAGGGAAATCTTGCTGAACTGCTTGCACTGGTGACCTGGCTGCAATTGCTGCAAGCAGGCCTTAACGCAGCTGTTGTCGCGATGCTGCTGGTTATGCCGGCCCTGGCTGCCCTGCTGAATATTGCGGCGAACATCATGGTGTTCTTTATCCTCTTGCACTTCGTCAATGCGGCGCACAAATTCGGCTCTGTCTGGCGGTCGCTTGGGGTCGTCATGATGGCCAGCATGATCCTGGTGTTTGCCCTTCTCTTTATCGTGGGTCTGATCGGCCCAGCCAATCTGGGACTTCCCGAAAATGTATGACGTGGAAAAAATCCGTGCCGACTTTCCGATCCTTGCGCGGGAGGTGAACGGCAAGCCGCTGACCTATCTGGACAACGGTGCGTCGGCCCAGAAGCCGCAGGCCGTGATCGACGCGGTAACACGCGCCTATTCCGAGGAATATTCCAACGTTCACAGAGGTTTGCACTTTCTTTCTAACCTCGCGACAGAGAAATACGAAGCCGTGCGCGGTGTTATCTCCCGCTTCCTGAATGCAGGGGATGAAAACACTATCGTGCTGAATTCAGGCACCACCGAGGGCATCAATCTGGTCGCCTACGGCTGGGCCATGCCGCGGTTTGAAGCGGGGGATGAGATCATCCTGTCGGTGATGGAACATCATGCAAACATCGTGCCCTGGCACTTCCTGCGTGAACGCCAGGGCGTGGTGCTGAAATGGGTCGACGTGGGAGATGACGGCAGCCTGGACCCGCAGAAGGTGATCGACGCGATCACCCCCAAGACCAAGTTGATTGCGGTCACGCAATGCTCAAACGTGCTGGGCACTGTGGTGGACGTGAAAGCGATCACCCAAGGCGCCCATGCCAAGGGTGTGCCGGTACTGGTCGATGGCTCGCAAGGGGCGGTCCATATGCCCGTCGACGTGCAGGATATCGGTTGCGACTTCTACGCAATTACCGGTCACAAGCTGTACGGCCCCTCCGGCTCGGGTGCGATTTATATCAAGCCTGAACGCATGGCTGAGATGCGCCCGTTCATCGGCGGCGGCGACATGATCAAGGAAGTTTCCAAGGAGCAGATCATCTACAATGATCCTCCAATGAAGTTCGAGGCCGGCACGCCGGGCATCGTTCAGACCATCGGATTCGGCGTAGCGCTGGACTACATGATGGATCTCGGCATGGACAATATCGCCAGGCACGAGGGCGGGCTGCGCGATTACGCAATGCAGCGTCTGACTGGCCTCAATTGGGTGAATGTGCAAGGGCAAGCAACTGGGAAGGCTGCGATTTTCAGCTTTACAATGGAGGGTGCAGCGCATCCTCATGATGTTTCTACCATTCTCGACAAAAAAGGTGTGGCGGTGCGTGCAGGCCATCATTGCGCCGGACCGCTGATGGATCATCTGGGCGTGTCCGCCACCTGCCGTGCCTCTTTTGGCCTCTACAACACCAAGGAAGAGGTCGACACGCTGATCGACGCGCTGGAGCTGGCACACGAGTTGTTTGTCTGACGAGCTGCCACCGACCCGCGAAGACGGCGCCCAATGGGCGCCGTTTTGTGTTTCAGAACTGAGGCAGCTGGGAACAGAAGTCTTCAGCTAGTCCCGGCAGCTTCATTTTGCGGAATTTCAATCATTCATGTGTTTGTCGACCATCCGCTGCACCATCGGCGCAAAATGCCAGTAGTCGGGCGTTTCCATGTCCGCGCGTTTGCCAGCCTCGTCCAGGTAGCGCACGGCGATGATCTGCTTGAGGTTTGGGTTCTTCTCCATCTCGGTCACTTCTTCCGCATTCATCGGCCCGCCTTGCAGGTTCAGCGAATGCACGGAAGCCTCTGATAAACGGTTGAAATACTCGGGCTTGGTGGCGCAGAGATAGCGTTTGGCCGCCACATGGTACCGCACGCAGTCGGTGATCACAGAAGGGAAGAACTGTTCCAGCACCTCGGCGCCGGCCTCCTCGTGAAACCGGTCTTCGGTGTCATCCATGGAGAAAGTGCCGAACTCGCTGGTGAAATGGCCAATATCGTGGAGAAGCGCCCCTACGATGATCTCTTCCGGCTGGTTGTTCGCTTCGGCGATGGTGGCGCCTTGCAGCATATGTTCGGTCATGGTGACCGGCTCGCCCAGGTATTCTTCGTCGCCGCGGCGGTCAAAGATATCGCCGATGAAGGCGACAATGTTGTCCTGGGTCAGTGTGCTGAAATCCGGCTTGTTCATTGTTCAGCCCTCCAGCTGGGTATTCAGAACGTTCAGGGTCGACAGCAGCCCGTCCTTGTCAGCGTAGCAGCCCTGCAGCCAGCGCGAACCTGAACCGGAATACCCCAGACGCGCATGCATCACTCGGGTGTTGTCGACGATGAAGCTCTCGCCCGGTTCCAGTTTGAAAGAAACGCCCATGTCCGGATCGTCGATAAATTCGCCCAGACGGCGGTATGCGGCGTAATAGGCCTCCATCTTTTCAAAGGGCACGTCCACAAAAGGCGCTGAAGACCTGTTGTTGAAGCGCATGCCGATCATCTCGCCATCAGGCGCGAGTTCAATCATCGGGCGGCGCGAGCGCAGATGCACGCCGTCGGAGCCCTTGTATTCGAACCGGGCCGGGTAGCCGGCAAGCAGCGCAAAACCTTCCGGGTCCTCTTCGCGCAGCCGTTCCGCCGCGCGGAACCCGTCCACCACGATGCTGTCGCCGCCTTCTGCCGAATTTTCCAGGCAATACAGGATCTGCAAGCTTGGCACCGGATCGCGGTAGGGGTTATCAGTATGCGCCTGCAGCCCCAGGCCGGTATAAGCGAGGTTGGTCGGGTTCACCTCGGTCCGCACTTCGAAGAAGCGTCCGTAGTTGGTTTCACGCACAAACCCGAACATCTCCGCACAGTCGATCAGAGCGCCTTCCTTGACGGGGCCGTTCACCAGCTTGGCAAAGCCGAGACGGGCAATCGCATCCAGCCAGTCGCGCTTGACCATGGGGTCGGTCTGCACGTCGTTCCAGTCAAAGGCGGGCGCCGGTTGGCTGCTGTTCCAGGTCTGAATGTCTGGTGCAGTGCGGCCAAATTTAGTATCCTTGTCAATGTCATAGGCGTGTGATTTCAACCATTCCTCAGGGAAGGTCACAGTCTTGCCGTCCGGCGCAAAGGTCACTGTCAGGGCACCGTCTTCCACCAATGCGGTGCTGATCCTGGTGTCCGCGGGTATATCGCCGATGGTGATCAGGCGCTGGCCGTTACCTGGTGCGCGGGTTTCTGGATCCAGCGCATTGTCGCGCAGCCAGATCGCGTGAAAACGGCACTGTTGGCCGTCTTCAAAAGTCAAAGTCAGAAAACTGCCGGATGTGTCAGCGGTTACGGAACGGGGCATTGGATCTCTCCGGTTGGCTTGGTTCTCCCTTGCGCTAATACCGAGGCTGAGCCATCAAGAGAACGACGGAAATCGGGGTTTGAGGGTTAGGTTTTCTAATGCCCAGGAAAGCGACCAAACAGGGCTTGCCGCCGCTTGATTGGCTGAAGGTGTTTGAAGCAGCTGGCCGGCTTGGCAGTTTCACAGCTGCGGCGGAGGAATTCGGCGCCACACAGGCCGCGGTCAGCCAGCGGATCCGGAACCTGGAATCCTGGCTTGGACGGCAGTTGTTTATTCGCTCGGCACGCGGTGTGACGCTGACTGTGGATGGCGAAAGTTACCTGCCGCTGGTTCATGATACTCTGCTCGCATTGGAACAGGGCACCGATAATCTATTCGGTCAAAGCGCCAGGGAGCTGAGGGTTGCGGCCTTGCCATCGCATCTGGAGATGCTTTTGCTGCCGCGGCTGGGTCTGTTTTCAAAGACCTACCCGGACTTACGCCTGGTTACGGAAACCGTTCCAAAACGACTTGAGTTCGAGGCGGCCGACGGGGCTTTGCACATCCGCTACGGACGCGGCGGCTGGCAGGGGCGCGACGGGGTCTTGCTGGCAAATGAAGTGCTGCAACCAATGACAGCACCTGGAAAAGCGGCCGGGTGGAGGCAGCTTCCGGTCATAGAATTGCGTGGAGAACGGCCGGGCTGGGCGGAGTGGGCCAGAGTGACGGGTGAATCGGAGCCTGATGCCGGTCCTGTGTCTGTAGACTCCATGGCGCATGCCTTGCGGGCTGCCCGGTTGGGGATGGGTGTTGTTTTGGGATCCAGGGCTTTGGCTGCAGATCTCTTGCAAACAGGGCAATTGGAATGCGCGCCTGCGCCGGAACTGGCTATAATTGAAGGTTATTGGCTGACTTGGCCGCCGAGCCTTGGCAAATCGCCACGGCAAAGAGCCCTGCTGGAGGCATTTAGCCAGGCACTCCGGCAGTAGGAATGCAATGCTGTGAAGTTTTACCCGTGCAAACAGCAGGGCATCTATGGGCGTTTGAGGCACCGTTGTCAGCTTGCGGGGGAAGCAAAGCCGCTGGATTGAAACACAACCCACGGCTGCAGGCATTTTTTAGAAATCCTGAACTGGCGGTAGAAAGTCAGAGCCAACGCCATAGTTTCTCTCTTGCCGGTTATCGGCACAGCGGAGGGTATTCTAATGCGGGTGACAAAATATGCAGCGGCGGTGAGTCTGATTGCCGCAACATTTTTGCCCGGTATTGGGCATTCCTCTCCCGATGTGACCCAGGTTCAAGCACGGTTCCGAGCGTTGGAGGCGCTTTACTTCCTGCCGTTGGGGGCCTTCCCTGCAAGAGAGCTTCATACGATTTATCCGGGCGATCTGATTGATGTAGACAGAGGCACAAGGATCCTAGGGGCCGGCGGTAATAAGAAAAACACATGTTATCCTGCGCTTATGATTAAAGGTCCCCATGACAGTAAGGAGGCAGGGTTCTTGGGGACAATGAGCGCTGAACTGCTTGTCGGTGGATCAGGCGGCGCAGGGCCAGGGGGCCTCATAGCAATCGACGCTGCTGGGCGTTTTGAGATGTCTAAACTCGCCAAATTCGACGTCGAACGCTTGACCCAAATGGATCCTTCTGCCGGAGAAAGTGTATTGTATCATCCTGAAGCCACTCCGGAATGCAGACCTTATGCTGACGTCCTGGCGTATGATTTCCGTGGGCGGGCGATAATCTCAAGGGTTTTCAGAGGCCGGGAAGTGCTGGTCGCGGGCATCTCTCTAAATGCAGGGGTCTCTGGCTCCATTGAAAAGTCCGAACTTTTATCGGTTCTTGAAGCCGCGGCTGGCATTAGCGCTCTCCCTATAGATTCCGTGACGGTTTCGGCAGATGGACGAAGCGCCGGTTTCAACGTGATTTCAAAGCCTGGAAAGGGACATCTCGCCCTGGGATATCTACCGATGCATCTGAACAAGCGCCAAGTTGCCGCGGTGCATTATTCCCTGCAAGGCCAGCGTGGCACTGAACTTAGGAGTTTGGTCAATGCGGCGCTGAACACACCTGAACCAGGGGTATTTGCGGATATCGTTCAGGAAATCCGAGCGCTCTTCGGAGGTGAGCTGGACGATGAAGCTTGGGCCAACAGGTTTCTTTCAGCTCCGCCGGAACTTGCCGGGGATTTCATGCAACCGGCTGAGGAGGTGTTGAAAGCGTTTGGCGAGGAGGCTCCGGACTATCTACGCAGCCTCGCTTATTACGCGGCGGCAGCTGAACTATCCAGCGCAGTTAACGATTTTCAAGAGTAAGGCGCAGGAGGCTTGGAGGGCGGGCATTCCAGCACAGTATAGGCAACAATCGCTGGTATCCTGGATCGACAGGTATAGTTAGTTTTTCAGGGAATTTTGGCGCACCTGAGAGGATTCGAACCTCTGGCCTCTGCCTTCGGAGGGCAGCGCTCTATCCAGCTGAGCTACAGGTGCGTCGTTAAAGCGGGGTATAACCGTGCTTCGCAGCCTCTGCAACGGGAAAAACCGGCTGTTTACAATTTCATGGCCAAAGCTGGAGGCGTTCCGGGCTGGCGTGTGTTCTCAAACCTAAAAAGCCCGCACTAGGATATGCAGGCTTGCATTTTTGCAAAGATATGTCAGTCAGCCGCGCCAGGTGCGGACAACACCGCAATCCATATGCACGAAATTCGAACGCTGGTACTTACCGACACCGCCGGCGTGGCAGGCCTCGGCGGCCTTGGCCATTTGCGACACTGACCGTGATGCCAGCCGCAGATCTGCAGCCTGGCCGCGCATGTGCAGGGAGTTTTTTGCAACTCCGCGCGAGCGGCTGCGCAGCATTGCATTGGTTTTCGGGCTGCGGTAGCCGGACAGCAGCATAAAGGGCTCGTTCACATCCAGCAGATTGTGCGAGGCGGCCATGATATCAATGGTGCGAAGGTCCATGTCTTTGACCTGATCCGTCCGCCAATCGCGCATGAAATGATTGACTTCCCTGACCGCGTCTTTGATGTACTGGCCGTCGATCCAGTAGACCATGTCCAGACGTTCGCCGGTACGGCCGGAATACATGCGGATCCGGCGGATATCACCGCCGCCTCGCAAGAAGCCTGCTGCATTGGAAAAAGTCGGGGCTGCTGCCACTGCGGTTGCAGCAAATACACCCAAAAGAGAACGCCGGGAGATCCCCGTGCCCGTGGTTTTCGCCATTTTCACTGCGCCGTCCCGTACGCTTCTAGTCCTGCCTAATCGCCCGATGTTACGGGCTCGCCAACTGTCTTAGTTAACGTGCGGCATGTATGGCACAGCCTGAATCTGGTTCCAACATTTCTTTGCCGCACTAGAACGGATAGCCCGTTTTTCGGCAATTTCTTGCGCAAAAGGGGAGGGGCATGGAACTTTTCCCCGCGACTGTTGCAACAGGGCTTCTTAGACGCGGCATCGGTGCATCAATGTTAACATTTCGCAAATGTGAATGGACAACACCGGCTGGCATTTACCAGAATTTCAGATAGGCACCGCTAAGATTAGTAAAAAAACGGCTCAAGGACCGGATATTATGACGCGCGCATCCGCAGGAAACTTTTTGCCGGGGATTAAGGCAGGGCTGTTTGCCCTGGCCTTGGGCAGCCTGACCGCGGGGACTGTTTCCAGTTCAGCGCAGGCTGAAATTTCGGCGGCTTTCCGCCAAGCAGTGGCTGAAGCCGCCTCCGGCAGCGATGCCGTGGCCAAATTCTACCGCGAAAACGGATATCAGGCGATTTGGACAGGCACGGATGAGGCGTCGCGCCAGCGCCGAACCGCCTTGTTAGCGGCGTTGAACGAAACCAATGCCCATGGGCTGCCAGACCGTTCAGCCGAGGTCAGCGCGCTGCTGCAGCAAATGCGCGGCGTTCGCACCACACGTGATATCGGCACCATCGAGGCCGCGCTGAGCCAGGCACTGGTGGACTATGCGACAGACCTGCAAACCGGCCTGCTGGTGCCGTCGCGGATCGACGATGGCATGGTGCGCAAGAAACATATGGTTGACGGGACCGGCTTTCTGGAGGGAATCCGGGATCAGCAGCCTTATGCTTATATGCGCAGCTTGGTGCCTGCTTCGCCGCAATACCGCGGTTTGATGCGCGAAAAACTGCGGCTGGAGAAGATCCTTGCGGCGGGCGGCTGGGGGCCGGGTGTCAACGCCAAGAAACTGGAACCTGGTGATCAGGGTCCGGCTGTCATTGCCCTGCGGAACCGTCTGATGGCGATGGGGTATTTGCAGCGGAGCGCTGCACGCAGCTATGACGCCGCGCTGGAACAGGCTGTACAAAGCTTTCAATCCGATCATGGATTGGAAACCGACGGCGTGGCTGGTGCTGGCACAATCGCCGAGGTAAACAAACCTGTCTCCAACCGTTTGAAGTCTATAATCATCGCGATGGAGAGGGAGCGCTGGCTGACACCGGACCGGGGTGAGCGGCACATTCTGGTCAACCAGACTGATTTCACCGCCAAGATCGTTGACAATGGCGATGTGACCTTTGAAACCCGTTCGGTAATCGGCAAGAATACACATGACCGCCGCAGCCCGGAATTCTCCGACGAGATGGAACACATGGTGATCAACCCGAGCTGGTATGTGCCGCGCTCGATCATCACCAAGGAGTATCTGCCCAAGCTGCAGAGCAACCCTAATGCGGTCGGCCATATCCAAATCACCGATCGGCGCGGCCGGGTGGTGAACCGAGGGTCTGCTGATTTTTCACAGTATACTGCGCGGAACTTTCCGTTCTCCATGCGGCAGCCCCCCAGCAGCCGCAACGCGCTGGGGCTGGTCAAATTCATGTTCCCGAACAAATACAACATCTATCTGCACGACACCCCGCAAAAGAGCCTGTTTGCCCGCGAAGTGCGCGCTTTCTCGCATGGCTGCATCCGGCTGGCGCAACCGTTTGAATTCGCCTATGCATTGCTGGCCAAGCAAAGCGAAAACCCGAAAGATTTCTTCCACCGTATCCTGAGCAGCGGCAAGGAAACCAAGGTGGCGCTGGAACATAAGGTTCCGGTGCATATCATTTACCGGACTGCGGTTGTTTCGGGCAAAGGCCGCGCGGAGTTCCGCCGTGATGTCTATGGCCGCGACGCCAAGATCTGGGCGGCGCTGGAGCGGGCGGGGGTGGTGCTGCCCGGCGTTCAAGGGTAAGTAGCAGGCCCACACAGGATTATTCTGAAAGGGCCTGCCATGTTCACTATCCGCCAGATCGCTGAGTCCCTGGGAATTGAAGCCCAGGGCGACCTGGACCTGCAAATTGCGGGCGCGGCGGAGCCGCAGGATGCAAAGGCAGATCAGATTGCCATGGCCATGGCGCCGAAGTACGCCGATGGCCTGACGGCAGGCGGGGCGCAGGCCGCGGTGCTGTGGGAGGGGGCGGACTGGCAAGCCTTCGGACTGAAAGCCGCGATTTTTGCGCCGCGTCCGCGCCTGACCCTGTCCGGCGTGACCGCCATTCTGGACCGCGGCCAGGGTTTCGCTGCCGGTATTCACCCCTCTGCAGTGATCGACCCCACGGCTAAGCTGGGAGAGGACGTCTCGGTTGGCCCGCTGGCTATCATCGGTGCCGGCGCCGAAATCGGTGCCCGTTCGGTCATCGGTCCGCATTGCTACATCGGAACAGATGCGGTGATCGGCGAGGACGCCCAGTTGCGCGAAATGGTCTCGATCGGCGCCCGGGCAACCATCGGCGACCGTTTCCGCGCCCAGCCTGGCGCACGTGTCGGCGGCGATGGTTTTTCATATGTCACACCCGAAGTTTCCGGCGCTGAAAACGCCCGCAAGACTATGGGCGATCAGGGCGAAGCCAGGGCGCAGGCCTGGGTCCGCATCCACTCTTTGGGAGCCGTCACCATTGGTGATGACGTGGAAATCGGCTCCAACTGCACTTTGGACAACGGCACCATCCGCGATACGGTGATCGGCAATGGCAGCAAGCTCGACAATCAGGTGCATGTGGGCCACAACACCCGGGTCGGGAATGATTGCCTGCTATGCGGCCAGACCGGCATTTCCGGCTCTGTTGATGTCGGCAACAATGTGGTGCTGGGCGGCCAATGCGGCGTGGTCGACAATATTTTCATCGGCGACGGGGTGATCGCCGGCGGCGGCACCAAGATCCTGTCGAACGTGCCCGCGGGCCGGGTGATCATGGGCTATCCCAGCGTCAAGATGGAGACCCACACTGAGATGTATAAAGCACAACGCCGCCTGCCGCGTTTGATGCGTGACATCGAATTGTTAAAAAAGGCTGTTTTCAAGTAACGGCGGAATTACTACATCTGCCTCAGCCACAACGTCGGGGATCTTCACATGAGCACGCAGGACAAGGTCATTGCAATTATTGCCGAACAGGCGGTTCTTGAGCCGTCGGATGTGACCCTCGACAGCACGTTGGAGGATCTGGGCATTGATAGCCTGGGCCTGGTGGAAAGCATCTTTGCCATTGAAGAGGAGTTTGATGTTTCAATCCCTTTCAATGCCAATGAACCCGAAAACAGTGATTTCAACATTTCCAATGTCGCGGCGATCGTCGAAGGCATCGACAAGCTGATTTTGGAAAAAGCGTAAGAAAGCCGATGAAGCGCGTCGTCATCACCGGGGCTGGAACCATCAATGCCCTGGGACATTCCGTGCCCGCCACACTGGAGGCCATGCGCGAAGGCCGTTGCGGCATTGGAGAATTGGAGTTTCGCGATGTGGACCGCCTGGCTATCCGCATAGGTGGTCAGGTTCGCGGATTTGAGGCAGAAGGGCGGTTCAACCGCCAACAGATGAGCCTCTATGACCGGTTCACCCAGTTCACCTTGACCGCGGCCAAAGAGGCGATCGAGCAATCAGGCCTCGAGTTCCATGGTGATCTGTCTGCCAAGGCCGGCGTGGTTTTGGGAAACTCCGGCGGCGGCATGCAAACGCTGGATGAGAACTACCGCAGCGTTTACGAGGACGGCAAGAACCGGGTGCACCCCTTTGTAGTGCCCAAGCTGATGAACAATGCGGCAGCCGGGCATGTGTCTATGCAGTTCAACCTCAAGGGTCCCAGTTTCACCGTGTCCACGGCCTGTGCGTCCTCCAATCACGCGATGGCGCAGGCGTTCCAGATGGTGCGCTCGGGTATGAGCCCGGCAATGATCACCGGCGGCTCTGAATCCATGCTGTGCTTTGGCGGGGTCAAGGCTTGGGAAGGGCTGCGGGTGATGTCCAAGGACGCCTGCCGCCCGTTCAGCGCCAACCGCAATGGCATGGTTCAGGGCGAGGGCGCAGGCATTTTTGTGTTCGAAGAGTATGAGCACGCCAGAGCACGCGGTGCAGAAATTCTGTGCGAAGTCATCGGCTTTGCCATGTCCTCGGACGCTTCCGACATCGTGATGCCCAGCAAGCAGGGCGCCGCCCGTGCCATTTCCGGCGCACTGTTGGATGCCCGTATCAGCGCGTCTGAGGTAGGATATATCAACGCTCATGGCACCGGCACCGCCGCCAATGACAAGACCGAATGCGCTGCTGTCGCGGATGTATTCGGTCCCCATGCGGACAGCCTGATGATCTCCTCCACCAAGTCCATGCATGGCCATCTTATCGGCGGCACAGGTGCGGTGGAGCTGCTGGCCTGCATCATGGCGCTGCGCGACGGGGTGATTGCTCCGACTATCGGCTATGAAGAGCCCGATCCGGAATGTGCGTTGGATGTGGTGCCGAATGAGGCCCGCGAGGCCAAGGTCGATGTGGCCCTGTCCAACGCCTTTGCCTTTGGCGGGCTGAACGCGGTGCTGGCCCTGCGCAAGGTCTGAATCAAGAAAAGAAAAACGCCGCGGCCCGAAGGCGCGCGGCGTTTTCAGTTTTCAATGCCGGCGGGTTTATTGCTTGACCACGTCCACAACGTCAAAGCCGGCGGTGAAACCGTTCAGCGACAGTTTCATCTGCACCACTTGATCCGGTGCCGGCGCCGGACGCAGCGACAGAACGGCTTCCTTGCCTTTCCGGAAAGCGTCGATGTCGCCCTGTGTCAGGCCGATTTGCGCCACACAGCCCAGCTGGTTGCAAAACGAATAGTTGTAGCGTTTGGCCGGGGCGCCATCGATCGAGATCGTCAGAGCCGCGGGCAGCAGGGTTTCCAGCGGCACGATGACAGTGGCCCCGGCAACGGCCTGGCCGCCTTGCTGGTCGATGCGGAACAGCGACACTTCGGCAATCGGGTTGCCTTGCGGGCCTGCCAGCACCTGCAACAGCGAGCAGGGATCGGTGCCGCTGTCAGTTTTGATGCAGGCCAGATCCCAATCGCCGTGCGTTTCCTTGGAATAACGGTCGCCAGCCCGAGGGCCATCGCTGACCGGTTCGCCCAGGTCCAGCAGCTGATCTGCAGTTGATTCTGTTTGTTCTGTCTGCTCAGCGGATTCCGCCCCCGCAGTCTCTTCCGCGGCTGTTTCCTGTGCCGCCAGCGGGGCGGACATGGCCAGCACTGCGGCAAGCGTGATCGGGGTCAGGGACTTCAACATGAATGCCTCATTTTTCTAAAGACGCTGGTTTTGCGTTTACCACGCCGGCCGGGTGGTGTCAGGCCAATAACAAATGATCTGCGGGGAAATCCGCGCAAAATGTTTCAAGCCCGGAAGTCACTGTACCGGAACAAAAAAGGGAACCGGATGGCCCCCTTTTTCGTGTTGTGTCTCCCCGTCGGACTGGCCGACTTAGTTATTGCGTAGGACGTTACGAAAGGGCTGGCCATCGGTCAACATGCAAGTTCAAAAAAAGTCGTGCAGGCTTCAATTTAGGGGGAATGGAACCCTGATTGTCCGGATCGCCGCGGTTTTTGCCTGTTTTGCAGGCAGTGCCGCTGAAAAAAGAAGGCCGTGCACAAGGCACGGCCAGTCTGACAGGGAGGAAATGTCCGCCACTGCAACCGCATTTGCGGGGGCGGGCAAGATTGACTATCGCACTGAAAAGTTAACGTTGTATTGTTATCCACAGGGAAAAATAACAGGCAGGGGACGGGCATGGCAGACAGTATCTTTCTGGGAGGCGGCGGCGAGGGGTATGGCACGCCGCAAGGGTTGGCACTGAAATACGCCAACCGGCATGGGCTGATCGCCGGGGCAACCGGCACAGGCAAGACTGTCACTCTGCAAATCCTGGCTGAAGGGTTTTCAAATGCCGGCGTGCCGGTGATCCTTGCTGATGTGAAGGGAGATCTGTCCGGCTTGGCAAAGCCTGGATCACCAAGCCACAAACTGCATGACGCCTTCACTTCGCGCGCGGAAAGAATCGGGTTTTCTGATTACTGCTATCATGCCTGCCCGGTCGCTTTTTGGGATCTCTATGGCGAGCAGGGCCACCCTGTGCGCACAACTGTTGCGGAAATGGGCCCGCTGCTGTTGTCCCGGTTATTGGAGCTGAGCGAAGCGCAGGAAGGTGTTTTAAACATCGCGTTCAGACTGGCAGATGAAGACGCCTTGCCGCTGCTGGACTTAAAGGACCTGCAATCGCTGTTGGTCTGGATCGGCGAAAACCGGGCGCAGCTGTCCCTGCGCTACGGCAATGTGTCCCCGGCTTCTATCGGTGCTATCCAGCGGCGTCTGCTGGTACTGGAAAATCAGGGCGGTTCCGGCCTGTTCGGGGAGCCGGCATTGGCGCTCAGCGATCTGATGCGGTGCGATGATGCAGGTAAGGGCGTGGTCAACATCCTGGCGGCAGACAAGCTGATGGCGGCGCCGGGGCTCTATTCAACCTTTTTGCTGTGGCTGCTGAGCGAGCTGTTCGAAGATCTGCCCGAGGTGGGCGACCCGGAGAAACCGCGCCTGGTGTTCTTTTTCGATGAGGCGCATCTCTTGTTTGAGGATGCGCCGAAAGCGCTGGTCGACAAGGTGGAACAAGTGGCGCGGCTGATCCGGTCCAAAGGGGTGGGGATCTATTTCGTCACCCAGAATCCGGCCGATGTGCCGGAGGATATCCTTGGCCAGCTCGGCAACCGTATCCAGCACGCGCTGCGGGCTTTTACTGCCAGGGACCGCAGAAATCTGAAACTGGCGGCGGAAACCTACCGCGAGAACCCGCGTTTTTCCACCGGAGAGGCAATTCGCGAGGTTGGCGTCGGGGAAGCCGTCACCTCAATGCTGCAGAAAAAAGGCGTGCCGGGCGTCGTTGAACGCACGCTGATCCGTCCGCCAAGCACCCAGCTTGGGCCGCTTACGGTTCAGGAGCGGGAGGAAATGCTGAAAGATTCGGACATGGCGGGGAAATACGACAAACCGCTGGACCGGCGGTCGGCCTACGAAATCCTGGCACAGCGGGCGGAAGCGGCGGCAGAGGAAGCGGAAACTTCCGAGGCTGCGGCAGAAGAGGCCCCGCAGCCGATGGCGCGGGAATTCAACGCCGCCCGCCGGTATTCCGGGTCTCGGGTCAGCCGCTCGTCTGCAAAGGTTTTCCGCAAGAAAGACACCTTTACCTCGGCAATGTCTGACGCGGTGATCAAGGAGCTGAAGGGTACGACCGGACGCCGGATTGTCCGCGGCATTCTCGGCAGCCTGTTCAAAGGGCGCTGAGCAAAGAAAAACGGGTTTGGCTTTACGCCAAACCCATGCCTCCGGCGGGAGTATTTTTCACCAGAAAGAAGCCAGAAGCGCCGCCCGGACTTCCAGGGCGGCGCTTGTTTTACTTTTCAGGGATCAGCCCGCGCGGACTGAATCTGAGGACAAGCAGCAGTATCAAGCCCATCGTGAACAGCCGCATGTGCGAGGCGCTCTCTACCAGATGCGCCTTCAGAGCGCTGCCTTCGGCCATGCCGGAGGTGACAGCTTCCATCAGCAGAATGCCCATCGGCTCCACTTTGATCCAGAAGAACCAGATCAGCATACCGCCCAGCACCGCGCCAAAGTTGTTGCCGGAACCGCCGACGATCACCATTACCCAGATCAGGAAGGTGAAACGCAGCGGGTTGTAGGTTCCCGGTGTCAGCTGGCTGTCGAGTGTTGTCATCATCGCGCCGGCAATGCCGCAGATTGCGGAACCCAGCACGAAGATCTGCAGATGGCGGCGGGTCACGTTTTTGCCCATTGCCTCGGCTGCGGTCTCGTTGTCGCGGATTGCGCGCATCATCCGGCCCCAGGGGCTTTTCAACGCCATCTGCGCCATCCACAACAGCGCCAGCAGAACAGCGGTGAACATCAGCGCATAGCCTGCCTTGACGTAGATGGTCGAGGCCAGAACCGGGTCGAGACCAAATCCCGCAGCGCTCTCAACGAAACCCGGATCGTTCTGCAAATCCACTTCATAAGGCAGGGGACGGGGCAGGCCGACCACGTTCTTCACACCGCGCGACAGCCAGTCTTCGTTCTTGAGCACGGCAATGATAATCTCGGCGATGCCCAGCGTGGCAATCGCCAGATAGTCCGAACGCAGGCCCAAAGCGGTCTTGCCAATGAGCCAGGCAGCGCCCGCGGCCAGCAGCCCGCCCGCAGGCCAGGCCAGCAGCACCGGCAGACCCAGGCCGCCAATGTTGCCCTGCAGTGCCGGGTTGATCGCCTCAACCGCACCAACCGCCGGATCAAAGATCGCACGGTAGACAAAGAAACCCACGATCATCATACCAGCCAGAACCAGCGCACGCAGTTTTCCCGCGGGCATGAACTTGGTGATCATGACCGCCGCCGCAACCGTCAGTGCGCCCATCACCAGCGCCATGACGATGCCTGCGCCGCCCGAAGACCAGGCCGCGGGGATCACCGGAGTCGACACCAGTACCACAGCGAGCCCGCCAAGCGCTGTAAAGCCCATGATGCCGACGTTGAACAACCCGGCAAAGCCCCATTGGATGTTCACGCCAATCGCCATAATAGCCGAAATCAGCCCCATGTTCAGGATCACCAGCGCCGAGTTCCAGGAGCCGGAGAAGAACAGAAAGTCGGTCATGCCCTCAGCCAGGATCATCACGCCGACAAAGACGAAAAGAAGGGTATGTTTCATGGTATCGGTCATACCGCTTTCCCTTTGAAAAGGCCGGTGGGCTTGAACAGGAGGACAACAATCAGGATCGCAAAGGAAACCGCAAACTTGTAGTCGGTGCTGAGGAGCTGAACCAGCCCGTCAGGCGCCAGGCTGTCCGGCAGCCCGTAGTTCAGAACCTTTTTCCAGGCGTAGGTGATCGTCACTTCGGAAAACGCGATGATGAACCCGCCGGCAATTGCGCCCAGCGGGCTGCCGAGGCCGCCAACGATGGCCGAGGCAAAGATCGGCAGCAGCAGCTGGAAATAGGTGAAGGGCTTGAACGATTTGTCGAGGCCGTAAAGCACGCCTGCTATGGTCGCCAGCGCCGCCACGATCATCCAGGTGTACATCACCACGCGCTCCGGGTTGATGCCCGACAGCAGCGCCAGATCCTCGTTATCCGAATAGGCCCGCATGGATTTGCCGGTGCGGGTTTTGTTCAGGAACCAGAACAGGGCCGCCACCACGATGATCGCGGTGATCACCGTGATGCCTTGGGTGGTCTTGATCGCCAGGCCTTCGTTCAGGCCGGTCATCTGCTTGAAAGCGCGCGCCTTGATGATGAAGCGCTCGCCGTCGGCAAACCGCTGGTCGCCGGGGCCGATGATGAAGCGGACAATGCCGTTCATCATGAACATCACACCAAGCGAGACCATGACAAAGATCACCGGTTTGGCTTTCTGCTCGCGGTAAAAGCGATAGACGGTCCGGTCGGTCAACAGTACCAGCCCGATGGTGCCCAGGATACCAAAGGGCAGGGCCAGCAGTGCCGTCGGCAAGACGCCAAAGCTGATGCCCATCGACTGAAAGGCCCAAGTGATCAGGATAGTGACCATGGCGCCAAACGCCATGGTGTCGCCATGGGCAAAGTTCGAGAACCGCAGGATGCCGTAGATCAGCGTCACCCCCAGCGCGCCAAGCGCCAGCTGGCTGCCATAGGCCAGCCCGGGGACAAGAACAAAATTGGTAAGCGCCACGAGGGCGTTGAGAAGATCCATTATTCTTTCACCTCGCAGTGCCCTTGTTCAGAATGGACGCCGAGAGTCTCCTCGTCGGTTGCGTAGTTTTGTGTTCGAACACTCCTGCCATCGGGGAAAACAGTTATGAACTCCCCGGCTAGCAACGATCCAAGAGAGGGCCGGATAAAGTGCCGAACACCTTGCGTACCCTTGATCTCAAACAGCAGCCCGTCTCCTGGCTCTGCGACAACGGCAGGTGCCTTCATCGCAGAAGTTGCTGTGGAAGTTGGAAGATTGGTCTCCACAGCGGCGGCATAGGAAATCGAATGAGAGAAAGTGCATTTGACTTCGAACTCTACCGCAGCCTGCGCGGCAGTCGATGAAATAAAAATCACTCCCAGCGCCGGAAGCGAAAGGGCAGATTTAGCACGTTGTGTCATCTCTATCCCCCCAGGAACGATTTGCGCACTTCGGGATCGGCCAGCAGCTCTTTCCCGGTGCCGGTATAGGCATTGCGCCCCTGCACCAAGACATAGCCTTTGTCTGCGATCTCAAGCGCTTGCTTGGCGTTCTGCTCCACCATCAGGACCGGCAGCCCGGTGCGGGCAACCTCAATGATCCGGTCGAACAGCTCATCCATCACGATGGGGGACACGCCCGCTGTGGGTTCGTCCAGCATCAAGACCTTGGGCTTGGTCATCAGCGCGCGGCCCACGGCCACCTGCTGGCGCTGGCCGCCGGACAGCTCACCCGCCGGCTGGTTGCGCTTGTCGCGCAGGATCGGGAACAGGCTATAGATCTGCTCAATTGTCCCTGAAAAATCATCGGTTCGGATAAAGGCACCCATCTCCAGGTTCTCCTCCACCGTCATCGAGGTGAAGATGTTGCTGGTCTGGGGCACAAACCCCATCCCCTTGACCACCCGGTCCTGCGGCGACAGCGCGGTGATGTCCTCACCGCCCAGCCGCACAGTCCCAGAATGCACATTCAGCATCCCGAACACTGCCTTCATGGCGGTGGATTTACCGGCCCCGTTCGGGCCAACAATGACGGCGATCTCGCCGGGGTTCACGGCGATGGTGCAGTCATGCAGAATATCCGGCCCTTTGCCGTATCCGCCTGTCATGCAGTCACCAATCAGAAATGGTTCAGACATTCGCTGCCCCTTTCATCTTTCTGAAAATACTCCGGGGGAGCCGCGCAGCGGCGGGGGCAGAGCCCCAATAAGCAGCAAAGCAATCCATCACGTGTTTTCCAGCTTGTCTTTGTTCTTCAGGCCAGTGCCCAGGTAGGCCTCGATCACCTGCTCATTCGCTTTAATCTCGTCCAGGGTGCCTTCGGCCAGCTTTTTGCCTTCGGCCATGCAGATCACCGGATCGCACAGGCGGCCGATGAATTCCATGTCGTGCTCAATGACGACAAAGGTATAGCCACGCTCCTCGTTCAGACGCTTGATCGCATCGGCGATGGTATACAGCAGGGTCCTGTTCACGCCGGCGCCGACCTCATCCAGAAAGACGATTTTGGCATCAACCATCATGGTGCGGCCCAGCTCCAGCAGCTTCTTCTGGCCGCCGGATACCTGTCCTGCCTTCAGATCGGCGATATGGCTGATGGTGAGGAACTCCAGCACCTCATCCGCTTTGGCCCGCAGCGCGCGTTCCTCGTCGGCGATGCGTTTGCGGCCGAACCAAGTGTTCCACAGGGTCTCGCCTGATTGCGCGCCCGGCACCATCATCAGGTTTTCCCGGCACGTCATGGATGAGAACTCATGCGCGATCTGGAAGGTGCGCAAGAGCCCCTTGTGGAACAGCTCATGCGGCGGCAGGCCGGTGATATCCTCACCATCCATGGTGACACGGCCAAAGGTCGGCGGCAAAACACCCGCGATTACATTGAACAAAGTGGTCTTGCCGGCCCCGTTCGGGCCGATCAAACCGGTTATGGACCCCTTAGCGATTTCCAGCGAAGCGCCGTCCACCGCATGGAACCCGCCGAAGTGCTTATGCAAGTCCTCGACGACGATCATGTCATTTCATCCCCTGCCGCGGTTTTGCGGCGTTTTAAATTTGGAACAGCCCGGGCGGAACCCGGGCTGATCATTTTCTGTGTCTTTTCAGGTTCGTATCAGCGGAACTTGACGGTTTCGATCTTGCCGCCTTTGACTTCAACTTCGCGGTAAGAACCCGCGCTTTCACCCGGTCCGATCAGCTCAACGCCGGTTGCGCCCTGATAATCGATCTCACCGCCAGCGGCGAGGATTTCCAGTGCCTTGCCCAATTCGCCGGGGTTGATCGGCTCGCCGGGACCATTGGCGACATCAAGGATCTTGCCCATGTAGTCCGCCGGCTTGGTCGAATTGGCAGCCTGCATCGCCAGCAGGAACAGCGCAGCGGCATCATAGGATTCCGGCGCATAAGCCGACGTGCCGTCAAAACCTGCTTCCTTGGCCATTTCAGCAAATACCTTGGAGCCTTCGCTGTCCGAGCCTGCGATCTGGCCGAAAGAACCATCCAGGTCCGGGCCGACGTTCTGCGGCAGGGAATCCCCGATCATGCCGTCGGGCAGACCGAACATGTCAAACGCGCCGCTGTCCAGCGAGCCTTGGATGATGCCCAGACCGCCCTGGTCCAGGTAACCGGCAACAACCAGCACGTCGCCGCCAGCCGAGGCCAGCGCGCCGACTTCAGCCGAATAATCGCCCTTGCCGTCTTCGTGGGCCGCAACGATGGTGACTTCGCCGCCGGAAGCTTCGAAGGCGGATTGGATCGAATCCGCAAGGCCTTTGCCGTAGTCGTTGTTGGTGTAGGTCAGTGCGATCGACGAGACGCCGCGCTCTTTCAGCACGTCTGCCATGATCTCACCCTGGCGCGCGTCCGAAGGCGTGGTGCGGAAGAACAGGCCGTTGTCTTCCATTGTGCTCAGCCCGGGCGAGCTGGCGGAAGGAGAAATCATCACCATGCCGTTCGGAATGGCCACGTTCTGCAGAACTGCACCGGTCACGCCCGAGCAATCGCCGCCGACGATGCCGTTGACACCTTCTGAGATGATTTTCTCGGCGTTGGCCACAGCCAGGCCGTTGTCGACACAGCCGTTGTCAGCACGAACAGAGCTGACGGTCGCGCTGTCCAGCAGTTTGCCGGATTTGGTGACTTCTTCCATCGCCAGTTCCGCGCCGCTGGCCATTGCCGGTGTCAGCGATTCAATCGGACCGGTGAATCCGAACAGGATGCCGAGCTTAACTTCCTTGGCGTGGCCGCCGGCATATGCGGTGCCAGCCGTCAGCGCAGCGGCCGCGGTGGCCATCAGCAGTTTCTTCATTTGAAAACTCCCATTGTTGGAACAAAAATGTTCACATCGGACCCTAGGCAAGCCGGTTCCAAAAGAAAAGTCCTATTGAACCGGAACAGTTTTCCCCGGGCCGCTTGGTTTATGCTGCACCTCCATATGATCCCCGGATGCAGCGCGGGCGTGGATTTACAAGGGAATCAAGAGAAGGAAAAGACCTCAATGCTGCAGTATTCACGCCTTTTGACGGTAGTCGCCGCGCTGATGACGGTTTTCACGGCTTCTTATGCAGAAAACCTGCCGACCAGTCAGGGCGGCCTGAGTGTGACCCGGATAGCCGATGGATTTGATGTGCCCTGGGCATTTGATTTTCTTCCCGGCGGCGGCCTGCTGGTGACAGAACGCGATGGGCGGTTGTTTCATGTCCGCGCAGGGCGCAAGGAACGTATCAAAGGGGTGCCGCCCGTGGCCGCCGAAGGGCAGGGCGGCCTGCTGGATGTGATGGTGCCAAGGGATTTCACCCAAAGCCGCGAGATCTTTCTGACCTTTGCCAGGCGTCAGGGCCGCGGTGCAGGCACCGCGCTGGCTGTTGGGCGGCTCAGCCAGGACAACAGCCGGCTGGAAAACGTCCGGGTTCTGTTCGAAGCCGCACCGGGCGCATTAGGCGGGCGGCATTTCGGTGCCCGCGTGGTGGAGGCGAATGACGGCAGCCTGTTCATTTCGCTGGGCGAGCGCGGCGACCGGCCCAGTGCCCAGAACTTGCGGCTGCACCAGGGATCGGTGGTGCGGATCAACCGCGACGGCTCGGTGCCCGCCGGCAATCCGTTCACTGGCACTCAAGGCGCGCAGCCGGAGATCTGGTCCTACGGGCACCGCAATCCGCAGGGCATGGCGCTGGATCTGCAGGGTAACCTGTGGGTTGCGGAACACGGCGCCAAAGGCGGCGATGAGGTGAACCGGGTCCGCAAAGGCGCCAACTACGGCTGGCCGGTGATTTCTTACGGGCGCCATTATTCGGGGGGCAAAATCGGCGAGGGCACAGCAATGCCCGGGATGGAGCAGCCGGAATGGTACTGGGATCCCTCCATCGCACCGTCCGGCATGATGATTTACTCCGGCCGGATGTGGCCGCAGTGGCGCGGAGACATCTTCGTAGGCTCGCTGAAGTTCGACTATATTTCCCGGCTCTCGGGAACACCGCTGAAAGAAGCAGAGCAGCTGCGCAGCGGCGAAACCGGGCGCATCCGCGATGTGCAGGAGGCGCCCGACGGCAGCATCTGGTTTGCGTCTGAAAGCGAGGGCGCGGTGTTCAGGCTCTCGCGCTGACAGGCCGGAAGGCCGCGCGGATCACACCTTATAGGATGCCGCCTTGCTGCCGCGTTCGCGGTAGGGGGTGGTGTCGTAATGCGCCCGGTAGCATTTGGAAAAATGCGACGGCGAGGCAAAGCCGCAGGCCAGTGCCACGTTGATCACGCTCATATCTGTCTGCATCAGCAGGTTGCGCGCCTTTTGCAGCCGGATCTCCATGTAGTAGCGCTTGGGTGAGCGGTTCAGGTAACGGCGGAACAGACGTTCCAGCTGGCGGGTGGACATGCCGACGTCCTGCGCCAGAACCGACGGGCTGATCGGCTCTTCGATATTGGCTTCCATCATCTGGATCACCATTGACAGCTTCGGATGGCGCACCCCGATGCGGGTCGGGATCGACAGGCGCTGGGTGTCCTGGTCGGTCCGGATGGAAGAATAGATCAGCTGGTCGGCCACCGCATTGGCCAGCTCCTCGCCATGGTCATTGGCAATCAGCTTGAGCATCAGATCGATGGACGAGGTGCCGCCGGCGGTGGACAGCCGGTTGCCATCAATCACAAAGACCGATTTGGTCAGGTCAACCTCGTCAAACTCTTCGGCAAAACTGTCGGCGTTTTCCCAGTGAATGGTCGCCCTTTTACCGTCCAGCAGACCGGCCTTGGCCAATGTGTAAGACGCGGTGCACAGTCCGCCGATGGTCAGCCCCTTGCGGGCTTCGCGGCGCAGCCAGGCCAAGAGCTTTTTGGTGGTGGATTCCTGCACATCAATGCCAGAGCACAGCATGACCACATCATCGCGGTGCAGGTCGTTCAGATCGCCATCCAGATTGAACGTGGTGCCGGCCGAACAGGTCACCGTTTCACCGCCTTCACCGATCAGCGTCCAGGCATAGGTGTCCTTCCCATGCATCCGGTTGGCAATCCGCAGGCATTCGACAGCCGATGCATAGGAAAGCATCGTGAACTTGTCGAGAAGCACAAAAACGAACCGCTTTGGCTGGCCGGCGTCAACTCCAGAATCAGCAGGCTTGCGTGGCGTCTGCATGGCGGGCGTCCTTCAAGAAACAATTCGGGCCGCGGCAGCACGCTCCGCGGCAGGTTGGAAAACCGTGCTCACAGCTTGGACCCGGGGTCAAGTGGGCGCAATTCTAAACTGGTCACTCCGATGCGGATTTTGTATAGAGCACTCAACCTGATCTAAAGACCTCTGATGCGGAGATAAAGTCATGAGCGAATGGCAAAAAACGGACTGGCGCAACAAGCCGCGGGTTCAAATGCCGGACTATACCGATGCGGCGGCGCTGAATGCTGTCGAGGCTCAGCTTTCCAAATTCCCGCCGCTGGTCTTTGCCGGCGAAGCGCGCCGCCTTAAACAGCACCTGGGTGCTGCGGGGCGCGGTGAAGCCTTTCTGCTGCAGGGCGGCGATTGCGCCGAGAGCTTTGACCAGTTCAGCGCTGATGCGATCCGCGACACCTTCATGGTGATGCTGCAGATGGCGATGGTGCTGACCTATGGCGCCAAGGTGCCGGTGGTGAAAGTGGGCCGTATGGCCGGCCAGTTCGCCAAGCCGCGCAGCGCGCCGACCGAAACCATTGATGGTGTTGAGCTGCCCAGCTACCGCGGCGACATCATCAATGAGCTGGACTTTACCTCTGCCGCGCGCATTCCCAACCCGCAGAAGATGCTGCAGGCCTATACCCAGGCCGCTGCAACGCTGAACCTGCTGCGCGCTTTCTCCACCGGCGGGTTTGCCGACATGAGCCGGGTGCATTCCTGGACCCTGGGCTTTACGGATGAACAGGAAGTCCAGAAATACAGCGAGATCGCAAACCGTATTCAGGATACGATCGATTTCATGGCTGCCGCCGGCATAACCGCCGACACCACCCACGAATTCTCGACCGTGGATTTCTACACCAGCCACGAAGGGCTGCTGCTGGAATATGAGGAAGCGCTGACCCGGCTTGATTCGACCTCCGGCAAATGGCTGGCCGGTTCCGGCCACATGATCTGGATCGGCGACCGCACCCGACAGCCTGACGGTGCCCATGTGGAATTCTGCCGCGGCGTGCTGAACCCGGTTGGCCTCAAATGCGGCCCGACCACCACCGCCGAGGATCTCAAGGTGCTGATGTCGCGCCTGAACCCGGAGAACGAAGAGGGCAAGCTGACGCTGATCGCCCGCTTCGGCGCAGGCAAGGCCGGTGAACACCTGCCGCGTTTGGTCAAGGCGGTCAAGGAAGAGGGCGCCAATGTCACCTGGGTCTGCGACCCGATGCATGGCAACACCATCAAATCCTCCACCGGTTACAAAACCCGCCCCTTCGACAGTGTTCTGCGCGAAGTGCGCGACTTCTTCGGCGTCCACAAGGCCGAAGGCACTATTCCGGGCGGCGTGCATTTCGAGATGACCGGCCAGGACGTGACCGAATGCACCGGCGGCGTCCGCGCGGTGACTGATGAGGATCTGAGCGACCGCTACCACACCGCCTGCGATCCGCGCCTGAACGCCAGCCAGTCGCTGGAACTGGCCTTCCTGGTGGCCGAGGAACTGTCTGCATTGCGGGCCGCGCAAAACACCCGCCAGGCTGGCTGAGAACCTGGACAGGCTGCGCGCTGTCACGGCGCATGGCCTTTTGATACATTGCTCATGTAAAAAAGGCGCCCCGGGGTTCTCCCTCGGGGCGCAGTCGCTTCAAGTGCTATGACCTTGGACTTGAATTGAAAATACTTATGCGGCGGGACCGTATCCCGGCGCCCGCATGTCAGTCGCGGCTAACAATCAAACGCAGATGCGAAGCCCCCTTGCGCTTACCTTTGTTCGGGTCCGCTGCCTTTGCGGTTGTATCTGCCGGTTCGCCAAGTTTACCTGCGCGGCTGCGTTCCAGCAGCGCCTTGGCTTCGTCCATAATTGAACGTTCAGGTTTGAACCGCGCCTGGGTTTCTGCAAAACCCGGGTTTGGCTGGTTTGCGTCCCGGCCCTCGTCTGCGGCTGAAACCCGCGGTTTGGCTTTGAACCCGGCAGCGCCAGGGGCTTTGCCGACCGCGCGCATTTCGATCGACGAGATCGAGAAACGCTGCGAGGTGGCAGCTGCCCCTTCATCCGCGACCAGAACCCCCAGAACCCGGCTGATATCGCCCAGGTCGCTGCGCAATGGCAGCAGCAGCATGCGGGCGTCGCGCGGTGTGCGCTGGCGCGGCGCTTCGATTTGCAGCTCCAGCTCAATAATGGCGGGGGTTTCGAACATGTGCTCCATGGCCGAGCTTAACTGTTTGCGGGCCTCGGTGGTAAAAAACGCCGTCACCGGCATGCCGCGCACTTCCATACCTGCCATTTCGTTCACCAGCGTTCCGGCAAGGCGGAAGCGGGCAATCCCAGGTGCGATCCGTTCCAGAATGAATGTATTGCTCAGGATGTTTTCCAGCCCGCGCGGATCAATCTGCGAGCGGCTGGGCACATCATCACCGCGCCGCAGCGCGGTCCAATAGGCTTCCGCTTGGCGCAACGGCGATTGTGAACCGCCTTTGCGGAAGCGGTTCATGGAAACAACCTTGTCTTGACCTGTCTGCACTTCAGTTCCGCTGCGGCTGCCAAAAAACATATCTTCATCCCCTTCAACCCCGGCCTTCCCTTTGGTCGCGGCAACCGGTGGCTGCGTTAACTCTTAGGGCCGGCTTGGTTACCCTGAAGTTAAGATGACACAATCTAATTCAAATTTGGACTACTTCTTTAAGCAATGGTTAACGCGATAGGCGCGCTGCGGTTATGCGATTGGGCTTGCACCCTATACTTTCGAGACAGTAGAGCTGATCAATCACCAGCGACTAAGAGGGCCTGCCCGATGACCATCCGCAGCATGACCGCCTTTGCCTCGGCGCAGGGCAGCTCTGATCAGCACAGCTGGAGCTGGGAGCTCCGATCGGTCAACGCCAAGGGTTTGGACCTGCGGCTGCGGGTGCCGGATTGGCTGGAAGGTCTTGAAAATCTTATCCGTTCGACACTGGGCAAGGCGTTGGCACGGGGAAATGTCTCGCTCACTTTGCGAATTTCGCGCATCGAAGACGGCGCCGGTCAGATGCAAGTAAATGCCGCCATTCTGCAATCGGTGATCAAGTCCTTGGCTGAGACACAATCCATTGCCAAGCAGAACCGGGTGGAAATCCGCCCGGCCTCCGCCGCCGAAGTTCTGACCTTTAAAGGGGTGCTGGAGCAGTCTGCAGGCGGCGATGATCCGGCGCCGCTGGTTGCTGTACTCAGCAAGGAACTGGAAACTCTTGTGGCGGAATTCGTGCAAATGCGCGAGGCCGAGGGTGCCGCACTTGCCCAAATCCTTAACAGCCAGCTGGAGCAGGTCGCCGCGCTGACGGCCCAGGCCGGGGAGCGTGCCGAAGAGCGCAAGTTGAAAATGGCGGAGACGCTTAAGGCCAACCTGGCGCGCGTCATGGACAATGCCGATGGCGCGGATCCTGACCGTGTGGCCCAGGAGCTGGCCCTGATCGCGGTCAAGGCGGATGTGACAGAAGAACTCGACCGTCTTGGTGCCCATGTGACCGCTGCCCGCGATCTTCTGGCCAAGGGCGGCGCGGTGGGCCGTAAATTCGACTTCCTGATGCAGGAGTTCAACCGCGAGGCCAACACGCTGTGTTCAAAAGCGCAGCACAGCGCCTTGACGGCGGTCGGGCTTGAGCTGAAAACCGTGATCGACCAGATGCGCGAGCAGGTGCAGAACATAGAATAAGAAAAGGAGTGCCCAGATGGCGGACCGCCGCGGCCTTTTGATCATCCTCTCATCGCCTTCGGGCGCCGGTAAATCCACTTTGGCCCGCCGCCTGATGGCCTGGGACCCGGGCCTTAAATTCTCGGTCTCCGCCACCACCCGCGCCCCGCGCCCGGGCGAGGAGCACGGCCGCGAGTATTTCTTTATGTCCGAAGATGAGTTCCGCCAGAAGGTGGCCGAAGGCGGCATGCTGGAACACGCCCACGTGTTCGGTAATTTCTACGGCTCCCCCGCAGGCCCGGTAAAAGACACCATCGAGGCCGGCCAGGACGTGCTGTTTGACGTCGATTGGCAGGGCGAAATCCAGATCCGCAACTCGGATCTGGGTAAACACGCGCTGTCGATCTTCATCCTGCCGCCGTCGATCCCCGAACTGCGCCGCCGTCTGGAGACCCGTGCCCAGGACAGCGACGAGGTGATTGGTAAACGGATGCAGAAAAGCTGGGATGAGATCAGCCATTGGGGCTACTACGATTACGTGCTGGTCAACGATGATCTGGACGAGACCGAGGCGCGGCTGAAAACCATTGTCGAGGCGGAGCGTATGCGCCGCATCCAGCAGCCCAGGCTGCAGGATCACGTCCGCAACCTGCAAACCCAGTTCGAGGAACAGTCATGACCCTGTACGCTCTTGGTGAGCATAAGCCGCAGATCCACGCAGACACCTGGGTCGCCCCGGACGCCAATCTGATCGGCAAGGTGGTAATGGAGGCAGGCGCCTCGGTCTGGTTCGGCGTCACCATTCGCGCCGACCACGAGGAAATCCGGATCTGCGAAGGCACCAACGTGCAGGAAAACGTGGTGATGCACATTGATGCAGGCTACCCGCTGACCATCGGAAAGAACTGCACCATCGGCCACAAGGCGATGCTGCATGGCTGCACTATCGGTGAAAACACCCTGGTTGGCATGGGCGCCACCATCCTGAATGGTGCGAAGATCGGCAAGAACTGCCTGATCGGGGCAGGGGCATTGATTACCGAGAACAAGGAAATCCCCGACAACTCGCTGGTGATGGGAAGCCCTGGCAAGGTGGTGCGTGAAGTGGACGCCGAGCTGGCCGAAAAACTCACCCAAAGCGCGCTGCTGTATCAGGACAACATGCGCCGCTTCCGCGCAGAGCTGAAACCGCTGTAATCGGGCCGGCTGCCACATCAGCTTTACACAGCGGTGCTAGACAGGCCGGGAATGTAATCGCGGGGTACAGATGACGACCGATCAGATTGACGGGTTTCTGGCGGCGATCCCGCTGCCTGCCGTGATGGTGGATCAGACCGAACGCTTCATCGCTGTGAACAGCGGCGCCGAGACGCTGCTGGGGCAGGCGATCAGGGGCCGCCACTTTGCCACCATCCTGCGCCAGCCCAGCGTCGCCACAGCCATTGAGGCCTGCCTGAACGACAAGGAGTCCCGGACCGCGCGGCACCTGTCCAACGATGGCGCCCAAGACACTGCTTACACGGTCACCCTGCGATATGTCCCTGGCATTGGCGCTGTTGGCGGCGGCGCGGCCCTGGTTTGTTTTGATGACATTACCGAGCGTGAGCAAGCCAGCCAGATGCGCCGCGATTTTGTGGCCAATGTCAGCCATGAACTGCGCACGCCGCTGACGGCTTTGATCGGCTTTATCGAAACCCTGCGCGGACCGGCCAAAGATGATTCCGCTGCCCGGGACCGTTTCCTGACGATTATGGAGGGTGAGGCCAGCCGGATGAACCGCTTGGTCGGGGACCTCCTGTCGCTGAACCGGGTCGAAAGCGAAGAACGGGTGCGCCCCAAGCAGAGCGTCGATCTGGCCGCCCATCTGGCGACGACGCTGAAAACCCTCGCTCCGGTCGCCGAGGCGCGCGGCGTATCAATGGGCTTGAAGGTGCCGCAGGACAGTGCGACGGTCACCGGCGACCCCGATCAGCTGCAGCAGGTGTTCACCAACCTCGTCGAAAACGCGGTCAAATACGGAGGCGACCGGGTCCTCGTCGAGCTTAGCTTTACAGAACGGGAGCCGTCGGTGCGCGTGCCTGCAGCCCGTGTTCAAGTGATCGACAACGGGCCTGGCATCGACCCCGTTCATCTGCCGCGCCTGACAGAACGGTTCTACCGCGCCGACAGCCACCGCTCGCGTGAGATGGGCGGAACCGGGCTGGGGCTGGCCATTGTAAAACACATCATCAACCGCCACCGCGGACGGCTGCGGGTGGAAAGCGATCTGGGCCAGGGGTCTGTTTTCACAGTGATCCTGCCCAAGTAGGCCGTCTATCTGAAAACACTGCTTGGGCATTCAAGCCGCCGCCGGGCGCCCCGGCGGCGGTTTTCTTCTTTCGTGTTACTTTTTTGCTGCCGAAACGCGGTTTGTCATGCCGCTGTTACACTGCCGTCACAAAAGGCTCATCAGCGGCTTCTACGAGGGGCCTGGATCATCGACGGGGTGATCGACCTTAGAAACTCTTGGAGACACAAATGTCCTTTGTGAAACTGACCGCTTCCACCCTGGCAATCGCCGCCGTTTCAGCCACCGCAGCAGCTGCCCGCGACCAGGTGCAGGTTGCCGGTTCGTCGACCGTTCTGCCCTATGCTTCGATCGTGGCAGAAGCCTTTGGCGAAAACTTCGATTTCCCGACCCCGGTTGTGGAATCCGGCGGCTCCTCCGCTGGTCTCAAGCGCTTCTGTGAAGGGGTGGGTGAGAACACCATCGACGTCGCCAATGCCTCGCGCAGGATCAAGGACAAGGAAATCGCCGCCTGCGCCGAAAACGGCGTGACCGGCATCATTGAGGTCCGTATCGGTTATGACGGCATCGTTTTTGCCTCGGACATCAACGCGCACTCTTTTGAATTCACCCCGACGGACTGGTTTCTGGCGCTGTCCGACAAGGTTCTGGTTGACGGCGAACTGTCCGACAACCCGAACACCACCTGGGCCGACGTGAACCCGGATTTCCCTGCCGTGGACATCCAGGCTTTCGTTCCGGGCACCAAGCACGGCACCCGCGAAGTCTTTGAGGACAAGGTGATCCTGGCCGGCTGCGAAGCCACCGGCGCGTTTGAGCACCTGCTGGCCCACGCAACCGGCGACAGTGACAAAGCCAAGAAAAAAGCAGCCGAGAAAGCCTGTATCGCCCTGCGCACCGACGGCAAATCGGTCGACATTGACGGCGACTACACCGAGACCCTGGCCCGCATTGAAAGCAACCAGGACGGCATCGGTGTCTTTGGCCTGGCATTTTATGAGAACAACACCGACAAGCTGCAGGTTGCCACCATGTCCGGCATCGTGCCTTCGACCGAAAGCATCGCAACCGGCGAATACCCGGTCTCCCGCCCGCTGTTCTTTTACGTGAAGAAAGCCCACATCGGCGTGATCCCGGGCCTGAAGGAATACGCGGAATTCTTCGTTGCTGACGAAGTTGCCGGCGAAGACGGCCCGCTGGCCGAATACGGTCTGGTTGCCGACCCGGAACTGGCGGACACCCAGGAATCGGTTTCCAATGAGGCCGTGATGGGCGGCAACTCCTAAGACGCCCTGTGTGCGATTGACACCCGCCGGGGCGGAGCCATCCACCCCGGCGCTTTCTTTCCGCGGCAGGGCTGCCGCAGCAAATACGCCACCGCCAAACCGGAGCTTTTCATGCCCACTTTCTGGCTTGTTGCCCTCCTGTCCGCGCTGTCTGCCGCTGGCTTTTACGGCGGCCGCCGCCGCGCGATTGCCACTGCAAACGGTGATGTGAGGGACCTGCATTCGCTACCGTCATATTATGGCTACCATGTTGCGATGGCCGCCTTTGTTCCGGCTATCGCGGCGTTGGCCATCTGGCTTCTGGCGCAGCCGATGTTCATCGAGACCCGCGTCTCCGGCACAATCCCGGCTGCAGCGGTTCCGGAAAATTCCACCCTGGGCCTGGTGATGAGCGATGTGCGCCGCGTCGCCGAGGGGCTGGACAGCGCAGTAGAGCGGGGGCTGCTGACCGCCCGCCAGGCGCGGGACATCAGCAGCGGCGAACAGAACGTGCGTGCCCTGCTGGGGGAGGTTGGCGTGGCCCTTGGCTCGGACGTGCAGCCCGAGGTCCTGACGGCGGCCCAGACCTACCGCAACCTATCGCACACCGGCCGGACCGCCATGACCGTGGTTGTCGCGCTGCTGGCATTTGGCGGTTTTGCTTGGGCCTACAGCCGCACCCACAAGGATTTCCGTGCCCGGAATGTGGTGGAGCGGGCCATTCTAGCGTTGCTGATCCTCGCCGCCTCGCTGGCGATCCTGACCACCATCGGCATCGTTTTGTCGATGCTGTTTGAAACCAAAAACTTCTTTGGCCTGCACAGTTGGACGGACTTCTTCTTCGGCTCCACCTGGGCGCCCAACTTCCGCGGCGACAGTGAGCTGTCGATCCTGCCGCTATTGTGGGGTACGCTCTATATCTCCTTCATCGCCCTTTTGGTGGCGGTGCCGGTTGGCCTGTTTGCAGCCATCTATCTGTCGGAATACGCCAGCGGCACTGTACGGGCCTTTGCCAAGCCGCTGCTGGAAATCCTCGCAGGCATCCCGACCATCGTTTACGGCCTGTTTGCGCTGCTGACGGTTGGTCCGGCACTGGCGGACCTCTTTGGCAAGGGCGGTCTCTTGGGAGTCGAGTGGATGGCCGGCGCCACTTCGGTGCTGACTGCCGGGCTGGTGATGGGCATCATGCTGATCCCCTTTGTTTCCTCGCTGTCTGATGACATCATCAACGCGGTGCCGCAGGCGCTGCGCGATGGCTCGCTGGGGCTCGGCGCCACCAAATCGGAAACGGTGCGCCAGGTGGTGATACCGGCTGCCCTGCCCGGCATCGTCGGCGCCGTGCTTCTGGCCGCTTCGCGCGCCATCGGCGAGACCATGATCGTGGTGATGGGGGCAGGGGCGATTGCCAAGTTCTCTGCCAACCCGCTGGAATCGATGACAACCATCACCACCCGCATCGTCAGCCAGCTGACCGGCGACACCGACTTTGCCAGCCCGGAAACGCTGGTTGCCTTTGCCTTGGGCCTGACCCTGTTTGTCCTGACCCTCGGCCTGAATGTCCTGGCGCTCTATATCGTGCGCAAATACCGGGAGCAGTACGACTGATGACCGACCTCAGCCAATTCCCCTCCGCGCCGCGCAAACACGGCGGCTCGCTGCTGGAGCAAACCCCGCACACCAAAAAACGCAACGCAGCGGAAACCCGGTTCAAGGCCTATGGTATTGCTGCCATCGCTGCCGGCCTGCTGATGCTGGCGATCCTGGTGACCACCATCGCCGGGAAGGGCACCGGTGCCTTCCAGCAGACTTTTGTCACCCTGAAAGTCGACCTGCTGGAAGCCAAGCTCGACAAGAAGGGCAACCGCGATCTGGCCGATATCAAGAAGGTCTCTACCTTCGGTTATGCCCCGATCATCAAGGGCGCGATGACTGCCGCGGTTGCGGAGCTGGGCATTGAAACCAGCCTCAAGCCCAAACAGCTGGCCGGCATCCTGTCCAAGGATGTGGCCGCCCAGCTGCGCGACTACGTGATCGCCAACCCGGAACAGATCGGCCAGACGGTTGAATTCCGTTTCCTCGCCTCCAGCCGGGTGGACGGCTACCTGAAGGGCCGGGTGACCCGCGGCAGCATCGTCAATGACAAGAACATCTCCGCAGAACAGCTTGATCTTGTTGACGCTTTGGCCGCCGCCGGTGTGCTGGAAAAAACCTTCAACCTCGACTTCATCCTGGGTGCCGACGCTTCCGATGCCCGCCCCGAGGCCGCCGGTATCGGTGTTGCGATGCTGGGTTCGCTGTTCATGATGCTGGTGGTGCTGGCGCTGGCACTGCCGATTGGTGTGGCCGCCTCGATCTACCTTGAGGAATTTGCGCCGCAGAACTGGCTCACCGATATGATCGAGGTGAACATCTCCAACCTCGCAGCCGTGCCGTCCATCGTGTTCGGTATTCTGGGCCTTGCGGTGTTCATCAACTATATGCACCTGCCGACCTCGGCGCCGCTGGTGGGCGGTCTGGTGCTGACGCTGATGACCCTGCCGACCATCATCATCTCCACCCGCGCCTCGCTGAAGTCGGTGCCCCCGTCGATCCGCGACGCAGCTCTGGGGGTCGGGGCGTCGAAAATGCAGGCGGTGTTCCATCACGTGCTGCCGCTGGCCGCACCCGGCATCCTGACCGGCACCATCATCGGCCTGGCGCAGGCGCTGGGGGAAACCGCGCCGCTTCTGCTCATCGGCATGGTCGGCTTCATCGCCTCCAACGCGCCGGAAACCCTGGCCGACGGCCTGCTGGCGCCGAACTCCGCCATGCCTGCCCAGATCTACGAATGGGCCAAACGCGCCGACCCGGCGTTCTATGAACGCGCTTGGGGCGGCATCATCATCCTTCTCATCTTCCTGGTGACCATGAACACGCTTGCCGTGATCCTGCGCCGCCGCTTTGAACGCCGCTGGTAAGGGGGCATAGTGCAATGAACGACATGACCTTGATGGATAACACCGTGGACACACAGAAAATCAAAATCGCCGCCAAGGACGTCAATGTCCACTACGGCGACAGCCACGCGATCAAAGACGTGAATGTACAGATCGAGGACAAGACGGTCACCGCCTTTATCGGACCTTCGGGCTGCGGCAAGTCGACCTTCCTGCGCTGTCTGAACCGGATGAACGACACCATTGATATCTGCCGGGTGAAGGGCGACATCCTGCTGGATGGCGAGGACATCTATGACCGTCGCGTCGACCCGGTACAGCTGCGCGCCAAGGTCGGCATGGTGTTCCAGAAGCCGAATCCGTTTCCGAAATCTATCTATGACAATGTGGCTTACGGGCCTCGCATTCACGGCCTTGCCAAGAACAAGGCGGAGCTGGATGAGATCGTTGAAAAATCCCTGCGCCGGGCAGCCATCTGGGATGAGGTGAAAGACCGCCTTGATGCCCCTGGTACCGGCCTGTCCGGCGGCCAGCAGCAGCGCCTGTGCATCGCCCGCGCCGTGGCCACTGAACCCGAAGTGCTGCTGATGGACGAACCCTGCTCGGCGTTGGATCCCATCGCCACCGCCCAGGTTGAAGAGCTGATAGACGAGTTGCGCAGCCGCTACTCGGTGGTGATTGTGACACATTCAATGCAGCAGGCCGCGCGCGTCAGCCAGAAAACCGCCTTTTTCCACCTTGGCCATCTGGTGGAATTCGGCATCACCGGCCAGATCTTCACCAATCCCGAAGACCCCCGCACCGAAAGCTATATCACCGGTCGTATCGGCTGATTGCAAGGAAAATCAACATGGTAGAACAGCATATTGCATCGGCCTTTGACCGCGATTTGGAGGCTATTCAGGCCCGGATCATGAAAATGGGCGGCTTGGTCGAGGACGCCATCCGTGAAGCCGCCAAAGCGTTGGAGACCCGCGACGAGGAGCTGGCGCTGACCGTCCGGCAAGGCGACAAGGCCATTGACGGGCTGGAAGAGCTGATCAACGAGGAAACCGCCCGCCTGATCGCATTGCGTGCTCCTGCGGCTTCGGATCTGCGGCTGGTTTTGTCGGTGATGAAGATTGCCGGCAACCTGGAACGCATTGGCGACTATGCAAAAAACATGGCCAAGCGTACCGGCGTCCTGGCGCAGGGGCCGAACATCAGCGAAGGCACCTCTGCCCTGCGCCGGATGGCCCGAGAGGTCGAGCGGATGTTGAAGGACGCGCTCGATTCCTACATCCAGCGCGACGTTGAACTGGCCCGCGACGTGATAGAGCGCGACCGCGACGTGGATCAGATGTACAACGCCTTGTTCCGTGAATTCCTGACCCATATGATGGAAGACCCCCGCAACATTTCGGCCTGTATGCACTTGCATTTTATCGCAAAAAACACTGAACGCATGGGCGACCATGTGACCGCGATTGCAGAACAGGTGATCTATCTGGTCACCGGCGAAAAGCCGGAGGAAGACCGCAAGAAATTCGACACCACCTCAACCACACCGCAGGAGATCTGACCAATGGCTGCCGATCAGCCCACTGTTCTGGTTGTAGAAGACGAAATGGCCCAGCGGGAAGTGCTGGCCTATAACCTTGAAGCGGACGGCTTTCGTGTGCTCAAGGCCAAGGACGGCGAGGAAGCCTTGCTGATGGTTGAAGAGGACATGCCGGATATGATCATCCTCGATTGGATGATGCCCAACCTCAGCGGCATTGAAGTGTGCCGCCGCCTTAAGACCCGCGCGGAAACCCGCAATATCCCGGTGATAATGCTCTCCGCGAGGTCCGAAGAAGTGGACAAGGTACGCGGTCTGGAAACCGGCGCCGACGATTACGTTGTGAAACCCTATTCGGTGGCAGAGCTTATGGCCCGCGTGCGCAGCCAACTGCGCCGGGTGCGGCCCTCTACTGTGGGCGTGCGGCTGGAATACGATGATATCGTACTGGACGCCGAAACCCACAAGGTCAGCCGGGGCGGCAATCCGCTCAAGCTGGGGCCGACCGAGTTCCGCCTGCTCTCCACCTTCATTGAAAAACCGGGCCGGGTGTGGAGCCGTGAACAGCTGCTGGATCGCGTCTGGGGCCGTGACATCTATGTCGACACCCGCACCGTCGACGTCCACATCGGCCGATTGCGCAAGGCGCTTACCCAGCACGGCGGCGACGATCCGGTCCGTACGGTGCGCGGCGCTGGCTACGCCCTGGGCTGAAACCTGGGCTGAACCGGCACCCGGGGACACGGATGGTGGAAAGGGGGGCATGCATGTCCCCCTGATTTTAGCGCGGCAGCGGGTCTTCGGGCTGGGCCTTCCCGGCCAGCCAGGTGCGGAATTTCATCAGCGCGGGCGCGTTGGATTTCCGCTCCGGCCAGACCAGGTAATAGGCGCCTTCGGTTTCCACCGGCTCCGGATGCAGCGCCACCAGGCGGCCTGTCGCCAGATCCTGCTCGACCAGATAATCCGGCATCAAGGCGACGCCCAACCCATGCAGCGCAGCCTGGGTGATGGTTGCGAATTGATCATAGATTGTACCACCCAAGCCGGCGCCAGCTTCAATACCATTCTGCTCAAACCAATCGGTCCAGGCGCTTGTCCTGGTCTGAATGTGCAACAGCGGCAGCTTCAGGATGTCTTTGGGCTCATCAATGCTGCGCCCTTCCAGAAACAACGGTGCGCAGACCGGCAAAAGCTGCTCGTGCTTCAACAGCAGCGATTGCGTGCCCGGCCAGGACGCGTCCCCAAAATGTATCGCTGCATCAAAGGGTTCATTGGCGAAGTTGAAAGGTTCCAGCCGGGTTGCCATGTTGATGGTCACATCCGGGTGCCGCCGGGCAAATTCCGGCAGCCGCGGCATCAGCCAGCGCATGCCAAAGGCCGGCAGGATTGCCAGGTTGAGCGACCCGGCCAGCGGCGCGGCCTGTAAACGCAGGGTGGATTGCACGATCTGGTTCAATGCCTGGCGGATCTCGGCGGCGTAATCCTGCGCCTCTGCAGTCAGGGCCAGCCGTTTCTGGTCCCGTTGCACCAGTTCCATCCCCAATTGCCGTTCCAGCGTCTGCAGCTGGCGGCTGACTGCCCCTTGTGTCAACGCCAATTCATCTGCAGCTGCCGAGGCGCTGCCTAGCCGGTCCACTGCCTCCAGCGCGCGCAGCGAGGAGATCGAGGGCAGGAATTTACGTGGCACAGGCATGTATGAGTGTTTGTCATGCTTGCTTGCGAAAGTCTCGCTGTTTTTTCCATTCACCTCGCGTTAGGGTTTGCCCAATTCGCGAACCACAGAGGTGACAAGATGACTGACAAACCCGCCCTGCGCGCCAAAGATGCCCCGGACCTGGGCCGTTTCAATTGGGAAGACCCGTTGCGGTTGGAGGACCAGCTGACTGAAGACGAGCGGATGATCACTGCCTCGGCCCGCGCCTATGCTCAGGAAAAACTTCAACCTCGAGTGCTAAGCGCCTATGAAAACGAGGAAACTGATCCGGAGATTTTCCGCGAGATGGGTGAGATGGGCCTATTGGGCACGACCATCCCGGAGGAATACGGCGGGCTTGGCGGCGGCTATGTGTCATACGGCCTGGTCGCCCGCGAGGTGGAGCGGGTCGACAGCGGCTACCGCTCAATGATGTCGGTGCAAAGTTCTTTGGTGATGTATCCGATTTACGCATACGGAAGCGAAGAACAGCGCCGGAAATACCTGCCAAAGCTTGCTGCCGGCGAATGGATCGGCTGTTTCGGCCTTACTGAACCGGACGCGGGTTCTGATCCAGCCGGTATGAAAACCCGGGCTGAAAAGACCGAAGGCGGTTACCGTCTGACCGGTTCCAAAATGTGGATCTCCAACGCGCCCATCGCTGATGTTTTTGTTGTCTGGGCAAAATCCGAAGCCCACGGCGGCAAGATCCGCGGTTTTGTGCTGGAGAAGGGCTTGAATGGTCTGAGCGCGCCGAAAATAAAAAATAAGGCCAGCCTGCGCGCGTCCATCACTGGTGAGATCGTGATGGACGGTGTTGAGGTCGGCGAGGATGCGTTGCTGCCGCATGTTCAAGGGCTCAAAGGGCCGTTCGGCTGTTTGAACCGCGCGCGGTATGGCATCAGCTGGGGCGCAATGGGCGCGGCTGAGGCTTGCTGGCACGCCGCCCGGCAATATGGACTGGATCGCACACAATTCGGGCGTCCGCTGGCCAATACTCAGTTGTTTCAACTGAAACTGGCGAACATGCAGACGGAAATCACCTTGGGTTTGCAGGCGTCATTGCAGGTTGGCCGACTGATGGATGCTGCCAATGCGGCGCCGGAAATGATCTCGATCATCAAGCGCAATAACTGCGGCAAGGCGCTGGATATCGCCCGGATGGCACGGGATATGCACGGCGGCAATGGCATCAGCTTGGAGTTCAATGTCATTCGCCACATGGTGAACCTGGAGACGGTGAACACTTATGAAGGCACCCATGATGTGCATGCCTTGATCCTAGGCCGCGCTCAAACCGGATTGCAGGCCTTCTTCTAAGCATGCCAAGCAGCGCGGGGAAATGTCCCTGCGCTGCATTTATGCATTATTGAAATGCACTTTTGCAATATGGTTGCGCACCGGGCGTTCCGCAAAGGCTGGCAGGGGTGTAGTGCGAAACATGCCAGTGGCTTTGGATCCGAAAGTGTTAACTGAGTAGGCGGGCTTAGGGCCAGAACTTTAAAGAATTTCGGCAATAGTTCACCTGCTAGTTAATTTTAATAAATCCTGTCGGCATTCTATGGGGTTTCTCAGGTGATCATATGCCCCTGCCTTGCAGTAGCGCAATCGAACGCTAATGAGATTGAAGCCCCATTCACCTTGCAGTTTCGCAAAACAAACCCGCAAAACGCTAGGTCAAATGCAGGTACCTTTGCAGTTATTCAAAGTCATTTTGCTCAAATACAGGCGTGTTTTTGCAGATTGAACGCCGTGTTTTGGCGAGGAGTCCTGAAAATTTTCACGTGTTAATAAAAGGTTATCATCCTTTTCGGTGTGACGGAAGTGCTTTGTGAAAATTTTCTTAACTTACAGGCTGAGATAGCTGAGGGGGCAGGGAAACGCCCAGATTTCCCGAACCCGCCGTCCTGCTTTTGTGCCGGTCACAAAAAAACGGGCCGGAAAAATCCGGCCCGTGTCAGCGCATCTGGAAGATCCGGTTAAGCCGGAAGGTAGATGTTGAACGTCTCGCGGATTGCCATGTCGGTTGCGGCATCAAACCGTGCGGATGCGCGCTGGGACAGGATCTTCTCCTTCTTGGCAATAGCCTTTTGGATCAGGTCAGGCTTTTCAAGCTCCACCCATTCCTTGGGAGATGTCCGGTCGCCCAGATCCGGATAAACATAGTCGACCTGCATCCGGCTGAGGGTTTGATCGGTGCCCAGATAATGGCCAGGCCCGCCCATGCAAGTGGCGCGCATCTGGTCCAGAGCGAGGGTTTCATCGTTCACCTCAATGCCGCGGACGCATCTCTGCGCCTGGCCGAGAAGGTCGTTGTCCAAGATCAGCGATTCAAGGCAAAACCCCAGCAGTGACGCGTGCATTCCGGCAGCTTCATAGGCCATGTTGAGGCCGGAAAGCCCCGCCATAACCGCAGAGCACATCTGCTCCCAGCCGGCCTGCATATCCGGCAGTTTGGAATCCGATGCGCCAGCCGCGGCGCCGCCTGGCAGATTGTAAAATTTATGCATCTGAGCACAGCCTGCAGTCAGCAACGCCTGTTCGCCGGAGCCCACGGACATCGCGCCGGTACGCAGATCAAGACCAAAGGGCCAAGTGCCGAAAATAGCGGGTGCGCCTGGACTTACAGCGTTAACATAAACCAGGCCGGCGAGACATTCCGCTACCGCCTGAGTGATGGCGCCGGCGATGGACGATGGGGCGGTTGCACCGGCCATGCCCGCCGACAGCAGCAGCACCGGCATGCCGCCTTTGATGCATTCCTCCATCACTTCACAGGATTCGGTCGCAAACTTCATGGGAGGCACAACAAAGCAGTTTGAGTTCGACACAAAAGGCCGCTCGCGCCATTTGTCTTCGCCGCCCGCAATCATATGCAGCAGCTCCAGTCCCGGCTTCACGAAATCCGGTTCGCTAAAAGAGACGCCGACATGTTTGGTTGTGCCTGCGGTGGTCGCGTAGATGGAGTTCAGGTCCATCTCAAGATTGTCGGGGATGTCGCGGCATACCATCGGACGCTGGACAAAGTGGATATTGTCCAGCTGATCACAGATGCGCGCAGCGTCGTGCAGATCCTGCACAGTTGAATCGCGGTATTCCTTGCCGTGGACGTCTACCACGCTGACCGCGGCGCCAGCAGTGCCATAGTGAACCCGGCCGCCAGACAACTGCAAGTCAGACTTGCCATCCCGGCTGAACAGGGTGACGGAGCGGTTTGCCTTGGCGATGGTGTCTTCGACCAGCGCGCGCGGGAACCGGATGCGGCCGTCATCACCCAGCACGCAGCCGGCGGCAGTCAGGTAGTCGATGCCGCTTTGCGGCGCGTCGGCAAGACCGATTTCTTCCAGCGCGGTCAGGGCGGCCTCATGGATTTTTTCCATGTCAGCCTGGCTGAGCAACTTCAGCGCAGTGGATTCCATGCCGGGGCGGACCGGGCGCAGGTGTTCCGGCAATGCAGCAGCGCGGGCTGCACGGCGCGCATTGCGCCCTCCGCTACGGGCAGCGCGGGACGGGGAGGCTTGATCGTTCATTCTGTGAGCCTTTCAGAAGAAGTGAGTTGAAGTGTTAAATCGTCAACTCACTGCGGTCGGCCCCTTGCCGCACGGCCCCGTGCCGCACCAATGGTGCGGCAGATAAGGCTGACATGGCAGCGTTCACCTTGCATGCGGACTCCTGTTCAGTTCCCTGCAAATTGGCACGCTTTTGCGTCGTTTCTAGCACAATAGCGACCTTGGTGAAAAAAACGACATGGTTTTCATTTGGACGGAGGGTGCCAAGAGACCGAGAAGCCGCATGCTTTTTCCGAAAATTTCATCATTTTTAATGCAGTAACTTCGATTTTTAACGCTTCACGGAGTGGTTCAATGTTGGCAAAGTGAGTTCGGGAACCAAATATTAAGCATTAATGGCTATACTGGATATCCTGGGGATGAAGCGCTGATCCAGCGCATTTCAAAAAGGCACAGCCACATGCCGATGGTTAAAAAGGCCAGACACAGGTGCTCTCTAGCCGCGGTATTTGCGGCGGCGGCTCTGATTTCTCAGACATCTGCCGCGGAAGAATGGCGGCCGTTGCCCTCCGGTTTCACAGGTCAGCCGGCTGCTGCAACTGGCAGCAGGCTAACAAGTGAAGCACGCTCCTTCCAATTTGCATATGGCCGCCATTTGGGGGGAATGATCCTGGCCGGCACTGTCACGATGGAGCAGTCAGGCCTGCTGACACAAGCGGTGCAAGCGGAAGAGACCCGCCAGCTGCGGTTGCACGCCGGTTATGACTTTGGTCCCGCAACAGGGTTCGTCACCCTGGGCCGGGTGCAGGCGGAAACGTCCAGCGGATCGCGGCAAGGACCGCTGTTTGGCCTGGGTATGCGGGTTTCGCTGAACCGCGCGCTGCAGGTGACCGGAGAATTGCTTCACCACGAGGCCGGACCAAGGGACGGCACTGCCAGCCCGCGCGGGGAGACCTTGTCGGTGAGTGCCGCTTTCCGGTTTTGACCCGGTCTATTAAACATTAGACAGCGTTGCCGCCACTAGGACCGGAGAGGCCGGTTTTCAATGGCGTGGCAATTTCCTGCCTGCGGATTCCGGCGGAAAGACGCACGTGTCCGGGAATTTTCGGCCGGTCACTGCCAGTTCAGCAGGCGTGATCAACGCGGCTCTGGAAGTTCCTGTGCAGAACCCTTTTGTAGCTGACACCGGCGCACAGCTTGCGCCGGGACTGCAAAAGGAGAAGTCTGAATGACTCGTTTCGTAGCTATGACAGCCATCGCCGCCGTAATGGGCAGTGCGGCCTTTGCCGGCAATGTAAGTGATCCGGTGATTGAACCCGCTCCAGCTCCGGCTCCTGTTCCGGTGGCCAACGATGGCGGCGACTGGACCGGTTTCTACCTGGGTGGCCAGGTCGGTCAGCTGGATGCAGACGCCAGCAACGGCGCCTCTGGAGACGATACCGCTTATGGTATCCACGGCGGCTACAACCATGATTTCGGCCGTTTCGTATTGGGCGGCGAACTGGAATATGATGCAACCGACCTGGATCTGGGCGGCGGTGCGACTGTTGACTCGGTTGCCCGTGCCAAGGTGAAGGCCGGCTATGACTTTGGCAATGTGCTGGCATATGTGACCGGTGGCGTGGCCGAAGCTGACAGCTCTCTGGGCAGCGAAACCGGTGAGTTCTACGGTGTCGGCATTGCCTATCAGGTGACCGATCAGTGGCAAATCGGCGGCGAAGTGCTGGAGCATGAGTTCGACCAGTTCGGCAACTCGGGCGTGGGGGCGGATGCCACATCGGTATCGCTGCGCGCGTCCTTCAAGTTCTAAACCTGACAAAATTACGGGCGCGGCACTCCTGTTCCGCCGCGCCCTTGGCCGCCCGGTCCGGGCCCAAGACGGACCGGGCGGCCGTTGCTGTTTGAGGCAAAAGGCTTGGCGGGCGGAATGTCCCGTGCTAAGCAACCTGCATGAACCAGAATTGCACCATCATTAACTGCTGCATTACCTGCTGACATATCAGCGGGCCGGTTTCTGTCGTTTTCATTTCTCTGACAAGTTGCTAAGCCCGCGCTGCGCGCAACGGGTGATGCCGGCCGTTTCTGGCTGGGCATGGGAGAGGAACCGGGCATGGGTACCATGGACATAGAGATCAAGCTGCAGAATACGAAGACCCGCAAGAAGGAGGTCTTTGAGCCGATCAACGCCAGCAATGTGCGGATGTATGTCTGCGGTCCCACGGTCTATGACCGGGCGCACCTGGGCAATGCGCGTCCAGTGGTGGTATTTGATGTGCTATTTCGTCTGCTGCGCGAGGTTTATGGAACGGCGGAAGTGACTTACGCCCGGAACTTCACCGACGTGGATGACAAGATCAATGCACGCGCCACCGAAAGCGGACGCCAGATCGGCGATATCACCGCCGAGACCACCCAGTGGTTCCTGGATGACATGGGTGAACTTGGCGCGCTACAGCCTGACCACATGCCGCGCGCAACCGAATACATCCCGCAGATGGTGGCGATGATCGGGAATCTGATCGCCAAGGGCCACGCCTACGCGGCTGAAGGACATGTGCTGTTTGCTGTCGACAGCTGGAAAGAGTCGTACGGCAAACTGTCGGGCCGGTCGGTGGACGACATGATTGCCGGCGCGCGGGTGGAAGTGGCGCCCTACAAAAAGAACCCGATGGATTTTGTGCTGTGGAAACCTTCCACTGATGACTTGCCAGGCTGGGACAGCCCCTGGGGCCGCGGACGGCCTGGCTGGCACATTGAATGCTCGGCGATGTCATATGAGCTTCTGGGCGGGACCTTTGACATTCACGGCGGCGGCAATGATCTGATGTTCCCGCACCACGAGAATGAAATTGCGCAAAGCTGCTGCGCCAATGGCGACGATAGCTTTGCACGGTACTGGCTGCACAACGAGATGCTGCAGGTCGAGGGTAAGAAGATGTCCAAGAGCCTGGGCAACTTCTTCACCGTGCGTGACCTGCTGGATCAGGGCTATCCGGGCGAGGTGATCCGGCTTGTGTTTTTGCAGACCCATTACCGAAAACCGATGGATTGGACTGACAAAAAGGCAAAAGAGGCCGAGGCGACGCTGCGCAAGTGGCGGGCGCTGACCGCGGGCATCGAACCCGCGTCCAGCGCTGCTGCCGCGGTTCTGGCGGCTTTGGCGGATGACCTGAATACCGCTGGTGTCATTGCGGAGCTGCACAAGCTGGCGGCAGCTGGTGACGCAGCCGGTCTGCTGGCATCTGCCAATTTGCTGGGGCTGCTGACTGAGGAGATGGGTGCGTGGGCTGCCGGACCATCCGTGGATCTCTCCGGTTATGAAGAGAGCCTATTCAAAGCGCGCCAGAACGCCATGGAAACGAAGGATTTTTCCGAAGTTGATCGTCTGAAGGCGGCCTTGATAGAAGCGGGTCTGGAAGTGCGGATGAGCAAGGCGGGTGTCGAACTGGTGCCGGGGCCCGGATTTGACCCTGCGAAACTGGAGGCGCTTTGATGGCAAAAGAACGCCTCTACCTCTACGACACCACCTTGCGGGACGGGCAGCAGACCCAGGGGGTGCAATTCTCAACCGCAGAAAAAATTCAAATATCCCATGCGCTTGACGGACTTGGTGTTGACTACATCGAAGGCGGCTGGCCGGGGGCGAACCCGACCGACAGTGCGTTTTTCAACGAGGCGCCTGATACACGCGCCACGATGACTGCGTTTGGAATGACCAAGCGGACAGGACGGTCAGCGGAAAACGACGATGTTCTGGCGGCGGTGATGAATGCCGGAACGCCAGCGGTGTGTCTGGTGGGCAAGAGCCATGACTACCATGTGACCCAGGCGCTGGGGATCACCCTGGACGAGAACTTGGAAAACATCCGTGCCTCGATCGCCCATATCGTAGCACAGGGGCGCGAGGCGTTGTTTGATGCCGAACACTTCTTTGATGGATATAAGGATAACCCCGGTTTTGCGCTAAATGCTTGCCGGGCAGCACTGGAGGCCGGGGCGCGCTGGGTGGTGCTGTGCGACACCAATGGCGGGGCCCTGCCATCCGAAGTGAAACGGATTGTCTCAGAAGTTGTTGCCGCCGGAATTCCAGGTGAAAAACTGGGCATACATACCCATAATGACACGGAAAATGCCGTCGCTTGCTCGCTTGCGGCTGTGGAATCAGGAGCACGGCAGGTGCAAGGCACACTGAACGGCTTGGGCGAGCGCTGCGGCAACGCCAATCTGACTGCGCTGATCCCGACACTGCTGTTGAAGGAACCCTATGCCAGCCGGTTTGAGACAGGCGTCACCCATGAAGCTCTGGAAAGCCTGACCCGGATCAGCCGGATGCTGGACGATATCCTGAACCGGGTTCCGGTGCGGCAGGCGGCTTATGTGGGGGCCTCGGCCTTTGCCCATAAGGCGGGTCTGCACGCCAGCGCGATCCTCAAGGATCCTTCTACCTATGAACACATAGAGCCGGGCAAGGTTGGAAACGCACGGGTTATACCGATGTCGAACCAGGCCGGTCAGTCGAACCTGCGCAAGCGTTTGACTGATGCGGGTCTGAGTGTGGACAAAGGCAATCCGGCACTGGCGCTGATTTTGGAACGGATCAAGACGCGTGAGGCAGAGGGGTATTCCTATGACACCGCGCAGGCGTCGTTTGAGTTGCTGGCGCGCAAGGAGCTGGGGCAGCTGCCGGAATTCTTTGAAGTCAAACGCTATAAGGTCACCGTTGAGCGGCGCAAGAACAAATACAACCGGATGGTCAGCCTGTCAGAGGCGGTTGTGGTGGTGAAAGTAGATGGCGAAAAGCGGCTGTCTGTCAGTGAATCCCTTGATGATACCGGCAGCGATCGTGGTCCGGTCAACGCGCTGGCGCGGGCGCTGAGCAAGGACCTGGGGCGCTATTCTGCACAGCTGGAAGATATGCGGCTGGTCGATTTCAAGGTGCGGATCACCCAGGGCGGCACCGAGGCTGTAACGCGGGTTATCATCGACAGCGAAGACAGCCAGGGCCATCGCTGGTCGACAGTTGGCGTCAGCCCGAACATCATCGATGCGTCGTTTGAGGCGCTGCTGGACGCGATCCGCTGGAAGCTGATCCATGACGGCGGGGCCGGGCAGGCGGATGACGTTTGATGCTGATCTGACGGCCTGCGCCGAGCTGGTCCAGCAAAGCGACCCGGACCGGTTTTTGGCTACGATGGCTGCGCCGGTTCAGGCGCGGCCGTTGCTGTTTGCGCTCTATGCTTTCAATATCGAACTGGCGCGGGCACCCTGGGCCAGCCAGGAGAGTATGATTGCCGAAATGCGGGTGCAATGGTGGCGCGATGCAGGCGCCGAGATTGCCGAGGGGGGTTCTGTCCGCCGCCACTATGCGGCCACGCCATTGGGGCGGCTGCTGAAGCCGGAACTGGCTGCCTGCATCGACGGCATGGCGGAGGCGCGGCGTTGGGATATATACAAGGATCCCTTTGCTGATGAAGCTGAATTTGATAGCTACATTGATCGCACCAGCGGTTCGCTGATGTGGATGGCGGCAGCGTCACTAGGTCAGGCGGATGAAGCCGTTGTACGGGGTTTTGCCTATGGCGCGGGCATTGCGAATTGGTTGCGCGCCATTCCGGAACTGGAAGCGCAGAAGCGGATTCCGCTGCTGGATGGGACCTTAGAAGGCGTGCAGGCTTTGGCGCGCAAAGGGTTGCAGCAGCTGACTAAAGCCCGCGTGGATCGAAGCGCGGTTTCGAAACAGGCAGGCAGGGCGTTGCTGGCGGGATGGCAGGCCGAGGCCATTCTGAAACAGGCGGAGAAACAGCCAGAGCGGGTGGCGCAGGGTGCATTGGGGCAAAGCGAATTCCGGCGAAGAACAGGCCTGATGCGGCGGGCTGTCCTTGGCCGCTGGTAGATAGAAATCAAAGAGAAAGGCGCCTGATCGGGCGCCTTTCTTGTTATTGCAGGAGGATATGTCAGGCCTCTTTGGGGCGCATCACCAGCCACATCAGCGCGCCGCCTGCCAGCACCAGGAAGGGCGCCATCGCCATGTTCACGGCGCTCCAGCCGTCGGCGGGGTTGCCGCCCGAGCAGTTCATCAGCCCGCCCGAAGCCAGCGACGCCATGGTGACCCCGCCAAAGACCAGAAGGTCATTCAGCCCCTGCATCCGGCCGCGCTCATGGCTTTCATGTGCGCCGGCCAGCATGGTTGTGGCGCCGATAAAACCGAAGTTCCAGCCCACGCCCAAAAGCACCAGCGCAATGAAGAAGTTCTCGATTTCAACGCCTTGCAGGGCAACAGCACCGGCACCGGCAAGGATAACCAGGCCTGCGGCCACAATCTTTTCCACACCGAAGCGGGCGATCAGGTGGCCGGTAAAGAAGGACGGCACATACATCGCCAGAACGTGAGAGGTGACCACGTCGGCAGCGTTGCCTTCGGTAAAACCGCAGCCGACCACCGCCAGCGGTGTGGAGGTCATCACCAGGTTCATCAAGGCGTAGGAGACCATGGCGCAGATCACGGCAACCGCAATCACCGGGGTCTTCAGCAATTCCAGACGGCTGCGGCCCTTGGGGCTGTCCTCGCTAGGTGCGGGCGGCTTTGGAATGTCCAGAAACAAGAACAGTGCAGCCCCGAAGACGTTGACTGCGATCACCGCCAGATAGGTACCGAGAAAAGGAATAACAAAGGCTTGGCTGGTAAACTTGACAATCTGAGGTCCGATGATAGCAGCAGCAAGGCCGCCGGCCATAACATAGGAAATCGCCTTGGGGCGGAACGCTTCGGACGCCGTATCGGCGGCAGCAAATCGGTAGAAACCGTGCGCGCTCATATAAACGCCGGTCAGCAAGCTGCCGAGCAGGAAGATGGGAAAGGAGCCAAGGTACAACCCGTAAGCGCCGACCAGCCCGCCAACAGATCCAAAGGCCGCGCCGGTAAAGAACCCGGCCCGCCGGCCCCAGCGCTGCATAATGGCCGAGATGGGCGTGGCGGCCAGCATCGAGCCGCCGACAATCAGCGAAATCGGCAGCGTTGCAAAACAGGGGTTCGAGGCCAGCGATTGGCCGGCCAGGCCGCCAACAATGAAAATCATCGGCATTTGGGCGCCGAGGATCGCCTGGGCCAGCACCAGGATGGCGACGTTTTTCTTGGCGACTGTGTCGCTGGGGGTGGTCATGCTTATGGTCATGTGGGATGCGTAGCTGTGAATATGTGCAGGAGCAAGCCAGCGGGTCAGGCCCTGCGATCACGGTTTCTTTCAACCGCCGCCAATCAGGGGGTAACGTGGCGTCAGATGGACAGACATTCCTGCCGGGAGCGGGACGGATTATCCAATGCGACGCCTGCGTGAGTGAGGGCGCCGAATGGCTGGCCGCGCAGGACAGCCGGTTTGCCGATGCTTTGAAATTGACCGGACCATTGCCGCTGCGCCGCAAGCCGGACGGGTTTGCCGAGCTGTTGAGCGCAATTGTCAGCCAGCAGGTGAGTGTGGCCTCCGCCAAGGCGATCTGGGCCCGGATGAAGGCCGCCAGGCTCACCGGGCCGCGTAAGATACTGTGGGCCACGGATGAGGATCTGCGCGCAGCAGGCCTCAGCCGCCAGAAGATCCGCTATGCCCGTGCACTGGCTGAGGCACGCATTGATTTCAAAGCCTTGCGGGACGTTCCGGATGCGGAAGTGATTACACGTCTGGTCGAGGTCCCGGGGATCGGTGTTTGGACGGCTGAGATTTATGCAATGTTTTCGCTGGGCCGGGCCGATGTCTTTGCCCCTGGCGATTTGGCCCTTCAGGAGGCGGCACGGGTGCTGTTTGATCTGCCGGCCCGCCCCAAGGACCGGGAACTGCGGCAAATGGCCGAAGACTGGTCGCCCTGGCGATCGGTTGCGGCGCGCATTCTCTGGGCCTATTACCGGGTGGCGAAGGACAGGGAAGGGATCCGATGACTCGTGTACTGAATGCCGGCCGCAAAGAGCCGCTCTCCGGCGATATCCGCTCGATTGTGGTGTTCCTGCATGGTTATGGCGCCAATGGCGCCGACCTGCTGGGGCTTGCGGACCCTTTGGCTGAACATTTGCCGGATACGCTGTTTGTCGCGCCTGACGCGCCTGAAGCCTGTGCCGGCGCTCCGATGGGCTATCAGTGGTTTCCGATTCCCTGGATCGACGGCTCTTCGGAAGAGGAAAGCATGCGCGGCATGCAGGCGGCCGAAGAAGATCTGAATGCCTTCCTGAATGCGCTGATGGTGGACGAGGACGTGCTGCCGGAACAGGTGGTGCTGTTCGGGTTCAGCCAGGGCACAATGATGAGCCTGCAGATTGCTCCACGGCGCGAAGACGCGGTGGCCGGCATTGTAGCCTTTTCCGGCCGTCTGCTGGCGCCTGAACTGCTCAAGGACGAAGCCGTGTCCAAGATGCCGATCCTTCTGGTGCACGGAGATCAAGACGACGTGGTGCCGGTGCAATCCTTGCCGGAAGCGGCGGAAGCATTGCAGGAGGCCGGTTTTCAGGATGTCTTTGCCCATATTCAAAAGGGCACGGGCCATGGCATCGCACCGGATGGCTTGAGCGTAGCCTTGGCCTTTATGCGCGATAAGCTGGGGTTGTAACGCCGGATCAAAGACTTCCCGCCCTGGTGCTGCTCCATCAAAGATGAGGCGCACCGGGTCCGGACCCGGCGGGCCCGCAAAATTCTTGGCAAGAATTTTGGCCGGAAAATTCAAATTTTCCGGCGCGCTGCAGCCGATTCAATAAGCCCAAAGCTGCGGTTCGGCGATTTCAATCGAGTTTCCTGCCGGGTCGCGGAAGTAGAGGGAGTGCGCTCCGCTGGGCCAGTCGAACTCAGCCTCAATTTCAATCCCTGATGCCACCAAACGACCGCGCATCAAAAGCAGGTCTGCCCGCGGCTGGGCAAAACATATGTGCCCCGGGCCGCTGCTGCCATGCGGCGGCACTGGTAAACGCGGATTGCCGGGCGGCTTTATGGTTTCCTGAGCATTGAAAATCAGCAATACCGAAGTTCCGCAGCGAAAGAAGACGTGCCTGTCACCGACCCGTTGAATCCGCTCAAGTCCCAGGATCCGGCCGTAGAATTCTTCCGCCGCGTCCAGATCATCGGCATATAGCGCAGTTTCCAGAATGGCTTTGGGGGCAGGGGCTTGCGGTGGCATGCTGACAGGATATCAGCGCCGCCGCGGCCTGTCACTTGCCGGGTTCCGGTTCGCAGATGCCTTGGGCCTGCGGGGCGGTTTTTGCGAAGGTTTGGGCGGCCCTGGCACCTTTGGGGCTTCAAGATCGTCCCACGCTCCCTGAGCCAGCCCCTCGAGCGTCCAAGCGCCGATGCTATAGCGGATCAGGCGCAGCGTCGGGTATCCGGCCGCGGCTGTCATCCGCCTTACCTGCCGGTTGCGGCCCTCGCGGATTGTCAGTTCCAGCCAGCTGTCGGCGACGGTCTTGCGCATCCGGACAGGCGGCGTGCGGGCCCAAAGGCCCGGCGGCTCATCCATTAGCCGGGCTTTGGCTGGCAGAGTCTTTCCGTCTTTTAATTCAATGCCTTCTGCAAGTAACTTGAGCGCCTCAGCGTCAGGTTTGCCCTCGACCTGGACCCAATAGGTCTTGGTCATTTTATGTTTCGGGTCGGTGATCCAGGACTGCAGCCGGCCGTTGTCTGTCAGCAGCATCAGCCCTTCGCTGTCGCGGTCAAGACGGCCTGCAGCATAAACACCTGGGCAGTCAATGAACTCGCTCAGCGTGGCACGGGGGCTGCCCTGACTGCCGCGATCAGTGAACTGGGGCAGCACATCATAAGGTTTGTTGAAGCGGATCAGGCGGGTCATGGCATGGCAATAGGCGGGCCAATCAGGCAGAGCAAGAGAGAACACAAAACAGGCTTGTGGATAACTTTCACCGCATTGTCACGGAATCAGCTTAGATAGATCCCGAGATATTGTGGATCATCAGGGCTTGTCAGGCGCTAACCACGAGATATAGTCAAATGAAAGCTGGGGCGGTTTCCCCGCTCTGGTTCCGGATAACGGAAGATCAGTGCGAGGAAGACGTTCACAATGGATGGCGATTTCAGAGCAGAGTTTGTCAGATCTCCAGGGGCGCTGAAACAGCACCCGGCGCTGGTGCTGAATGCAGACTACCGGCCATTATCCTATTATCCGTTGTCCTTGTGGTCCTGGCAGGACGCGGTCAAGGCGGCCTGGCTCGACCGCGTGGCGATTGTGGCTGAGTATGACGAGGTGGTGCACAGTCCCAGCACCGAGATACGAATACCCTCTGTGGTGGTTCTGAAAGATTATGTGAAACCTCAAAAGCGCGTGGCCTTCACGCGCTTTAATTTATTTTTGAGGGATGAATTCCACTGCCAGTACTGTGGCAGCAAGGGCGACCTGACCTTTGACCATGTGGTGCCGCGTGCGGCCGGCGGGGTGACCAGCTGGGAAAACGTGGTGGCGGCCTGCAGCCCCTGCAACCTGAAGAAGGGTTCGAAATCGCTGCATCGGGCTGGCATGTCCTTGCGCAAACCGCCGCGCCGTCCAGGCGCAGAGGAACTGCGCAATACCGGACGCAAATTCCCGCCGAACCATCTTCACGATAGCTGGATGGATTTCCTTTACTGGGATACTGAATTGGACGCCTGAAGAAAACCTATTAACCTATTGAAAGTTAAGGTGTCCGGCCTTTCCGCCTTTGTCCCAGCCTACGTTAGGCGCCGTTGCTCAGATCCCCTTGAGCGTCGCCTGCAGGGCCAAAAGTGCGGTGAACAGGCGAAAAGGCCGGAGGTGCCGGCGGCCTCAGTTGAGCGGGCCGCCTTTGCATTGGGTCAGCGTTTGGCGCGTTGGAGCATACCAAACAAATCGCGCGGGTCGTCCGGATCTGCGAGCATGTCCAGGTCGATGAAATAGTCCGTGCCTTTGATGCGGTCGCGAATGTAACGCAGAGCCGAAAAATCCTCGATCGCGAAGCCAACGCTGTCGAACAAGGTGATCTGGCGGTCGCCGGTGCGGCCCTGTTTCTGGCCTGAAATCACCTCCCACAGCTCGGTCACAGCAAAGTCTTCCGGCATTTGCTGAATTTCGCCTTCGATCCGGGTTTGCGGCGGGTATTCGACAAAGACGTCAGAGCGGCTGAGGATACCGGCTGCCAATTCCGTCTTGCCCGGACAGTCGCCGCCTATCGCGTTGATATGCACGCCGCTGCCGACCATGTTGTCGGTCAGGATGGTGGCGTTTTGCTTGTCCGCGGTGCAGGTGGTAAGGATCTGGGCCCCTTCAATTGCCTCTTCCGGCGTTTTGCAGGATACAACCTCAACCCCCAGACCTTCCAAATTCCGGGCGCATTTTGCGGTTGCCGCGGTGTCTTTGTCATAAAGACGCACGGATTTCAGGCCGATTATCGCTTTCATCGCCAGGGTCTGGAACTCCGACTGGGCGCCGTTACCGATCATCGCCATCGTGGTTGACCCTTTTGGTGCCAGATACTTGGCAGCCATTGCTGAGGTCGCCGCGGTGCGCAAGGCGGTCAGCATGGTCATCTCGGTCAGCAGCACCGGATAGCCGGTGTAGACGTCTGCCAGCAGCCCAAAGGCGGTGACAGTCTGCAGGCCTTCGGAGGTATTCTTGGGGTGGCCGTTCACATATTTGAACCCATAGGCCTCGCCGTCCGAAGTTGGCATCAGCTCAATCACGCCGACATCCGAATGGCTGGCAACACGCGGAGTTTTGTCGAACAGCTCCCAGCGTTTGAAATCGTCTTCGACATAACCTGCCAGATCGCGCAGAATCTGCTCGACGCCGATGTGATGAACGAGGCGCATCATGTTGTCGACGCTGACAAAAGGCACCAATGCTTTTTCCGAAGGCTGTGTCATGCGGAAGTCCTTTCACGGGGGCTGAGGTGGATGCCTGCCAGCATGCAGCGCACCGACCCGCCTGCGGTTTCGATGGTCGGAATGGTCAGGGGGAGCGGCTCTGCGCTCCTTTCGATTTCTGCGATCTGGTCCGGACGCAATGCGTCCAGCGCCTTGGCTGAAAGTGCAAGAATGCGTTTCTTGCCAGTAAGTTCCAGCGCGTTTCCGGCGAAATTGGCAATCTGCTCCTGAGTGAGATCAATCACTCGGCGGCCGGTTTCCTCCAGCCGCGCGGCAACTTCGGAACGGCGCGCTGGATCAACGATCATATCGAGGCAAATCAACGCGTATTCGGTGCCGATCCCCATCAAAACATTGGTGTGATAAACGTCGCGGCCTGCTTTATCTTTGGCCTCGAACACCATGGGTTCAAAGTTGAAATGGGTGCAAAACCGTTCCAGAAGGATCGGGTCGGCGCGATTGGATTTCACCGTGTAGGCAATGCGGCCGATGTGATCGAGCACCATGGCTCCGGTGCCTTCCAACGACAGCCCGTCCTGTTCCAGACCGGAGTAATCGATCACATCCTGAACCCGGTAGTCCCGCTTCAGCAGTTCGATCACGTCCCAGCGCCGTTCCTTGCGCCGGTTTTCAGCGAACATCGGGTAGACTGCGATATGCCCGCCGGCATGGGTGGAAAACCAGTTGTTCGGAAAAACACTGTCCGGGGTTCCGGTAGTGGTGTCATCAAACACGTGCACGGACACACCTGCGCCGCGCAGAGTTTCCACGGCGCCGTCGAACTCTGCCAGTGCCTGGGCAGATGCCGTTTCAGCCGAAGTGTTTGCCAGCGTTTGGAAGGCGTTGTCGCCCTGTGTTTCCGGGTTTGAACGGAAATGATGCGGCCGTATCATGACCACTGCAGAGGGGGCTTGCAGGCTGGTCACTGATAGCTCCGTGTCGGGCGGTCAAACACGCGCCGGCCCAGAGCCGAAGCGCAGAGATCCACCATCAAATGCGCTGTGCGGCCGCGTTCGTCCAGGAAGGGGTTCAGCTCAACCAGGTCCAGCGAGGTCATCAGCCCAGAGTCATGCAGGATTTCGCAGACCAGATGCGCCTCGCGCACGGTTGCGCCGCCGGGAACGGTGGTGCCGACGGCAGGCGCTACGGATGGGTCCAGAAAATCCACGTCCAGCGAGACATGCAGCATGCCATTGGCCTGGGCGACGTGCTCCAGGAACCGGTTCAACGGGCCTGCAATGCCGTTTTCATCAATGTGGCGCATGTCATGGGTGCGGATGGAGCTGCCTTCCAGGGCAAGCCGTTCCTGGGTGTCGACAGACCGCAGGCCGATCATGCAGACATTCTCCTGCGGTACAGGGTTGGCGACATCAGGAAAACCCTCGAACCCACTGCGTCCAGTGAAATAACCAACAGGTGTTCCATGCAGGTTGCCGCTGTCCGATGTTTCCGGTGTGTGGAAATCTGTATGCGCGTCCAGCCACAGAACAAACAGCGGCCGGCCGGCCTTGGCAGCAAAATTCGCAGCCCCTGCGACAGAGCCGAGCGAGAGAGAATGATCCCCGCCAAGGAATATGGGAACACCGCACTCAAGGGCGTCTTCAGCCGCCTGGGCAAGGCGCGCAGTCCAGCCGATGGTTTCATTCCGGGCAAAGACCAGCCCGTCATTGCCATCCGGTGCATGGGATTCCGGGCTTAGGTTTCCCAAGTCCTCAACCGTATGTCCAAGGTTCTCCAGTGCGGGGGCAAGCCCGGCAGTCCGGTAGGCGTCAGGGCCCATCAGGCAGCCGGCCCGGCGTTTTCCACTGTCCACCGGCGCGCCAATAAGGATGCAATGTTGCGAAGTCACCGTTTTGGCCTCTCAAGAAATTTGCTTTCTTACTAGAAACCTCCGGAATGTGATGGATTCCAGCATGCATTTTGCCCATAAAGGGCAGTGATTGGCCGATTTGGGGTGAGTAATGGACAAAACGGATGAGCGGCTGGTGTCAGCATTGCGGCATAACGCACGGGCGTCGCTGTCGGACCTGGCGCTCGAACTGAACCTGTCACGCACCACAGTGCGGGCACGGATCGAGCGGTTGCAGGCACGGGGGGACATTCTGGGGTTTACCGTGGTGCTGAAGGAGGACGTGCTGCGGGATCCGGTCCGCGGGCTGATGCTGATCGGAATCGAAGGCCGCGGCACCAGCCGGATCACCCGGCAGCTGCAGGGGCTGCCGGAGGTGCGGGCCATTCACACCACCAACGGGCGCTGGGATTTGATTGTGGAGCTTGGCACCGAGACCCTGGAAACGCTGGACACGGCTTTGGCCAAGATCCGCACCTTTGAAGGGATTGTAAGCAGCGAGACAAATCTGCTGCTAGCCACCAAAAAGGACAGCTGATGTCTGCGGAGGCTGCAGGATAATCAATGGGTTATCTGCCGCACCTCGACTTTCCATAAGGTTAACCCTGCTTGCGGGCATGGTTGGCGGCTGCGACCCAAAGCAGTGCCAGACCAAAAGATGCAATGGCGTTCCAGCTGGCCATGGACAGTGACAGCATTTCCCAAGGCACCTCGTCGCAACGCACCAGCGGAGCGGCCATGATCTGGTCCAGCAGCTGATCCGGAGACAGGCCTCCAACCGGGCCGGACGTGCAGGTGGACGGACCTTCCCACCAGCCTCGTTCAACCCCGGTGTGAAAGGCGCCTATGCCTGCTGTGGTCAGGGCCGCCAGCGCACCCAGATAAGGCAGCAGCGCGCCCGGAATGATCAGCGCCAAAACGCCGATCCCAGCGGCGGCGGCATGCGGATAGCGCTGCCAATAGCACAGTTTACAGGGCGGCATTTCGCCAATGTATTGGAACCCCAGCGCACCCAACAGCAGCGCAGCAGAGCCGCCGGCCGCAAGGATAATCAAAAAACGATGCATTATCAGATAAACCTTACCAGCAGGAAGCCGCCAAACAGGACAAGGATGAAGGCCGTGAAAACCAGACCCAAGCGGCGCTCAATAAAGTCGCGGACTGGGGTTCCGAACTTCCAGAGAAGTCCGGCGACGATGAAAAAACGCAATGCGCGTGCGAGGATAGAGGTGGCAATGAAGGTGCCGATGGGCATGCCGGTCCAGCCCGACATAATGGTTATCACTTTATAGGGGAACGGTGTGACGCCGGCGCCCAGCACAGCCCAGAACCCGAAATCGTTAAACCGGGTGTTGAATTCCGCCATGGCATCGCCTTTGCCCATCGCCTCCAGCACCGGCTGGCCGATGCCCTCGTAAAAGAACGCACCAATCGCATAGCCAAGCACACCGCCTGCAACCGAGGCCGCCAGGGCCACTAGCGCAACCAGCCAGGCGCGCGACGGGCGGGCCAGGATCATCGGAATCATCAGCACATCCGGCGGAATCGGGAACACGGAGCTTTCGACAAAGGCAACAATGGCCAAACACCAAAGCGCCTTGGGATGATCGGCCAGGGCCATCGTCCGGTTGTACAGCGGTTTCAGCATTCTGGGCTCTGCATCCTCAACGGGTTTTGCAAGATGAGGTGGCATGCGGGCCGCATTCCGTCAACCTTTGCTGCCGGGTGAATTCGCCACGCGCCGATTTTTTGGCTGCAAAGTGCCTTTTTGCCTCTGGACCTTGGCGTCTGGCTTGGCTAGGAACAGGACGTTGCCCAAGTGGCGGAATGGTAGACGCAGGGGATTCAAAATCCCCCGCTGGTGACAGCGTGCCGGTTCGAGTCCGGCCTTGGGTACCAATGAAAACAAAGGCCTGCAGCGCATTCTTGCTGCAGGCCTTTGTTCTTTTTTGTCCACGTCCACCGGCGGATTCCGCAGTCACGTATTGGTCTTGCTTTGCACTGATGCAACGTCAGCGGCTGTCTTTCAGGCCGTAGTCCGCAAAGGCGGCGGTGACTTCCTGCATATCGGTTTCAGTCAGGATGTGTGGCCTGCCAATTGTGAGACTAGTCGCATAACCTTTTGCCAACGCCTCCAATTCCCCCATGCGCCAGAGTGCGCGCGGCAGGCTTTCGCCGGTGGCGACAGCACCATGATTTGCCATCAGGCAAGCACTGCGGTTTTGCAATGACCGGGTAATATTGTCCGACAGCTGCCGGCTGCCGAACAGCGCATAATCTGCCACCGGCACATCATTGCCGCCAAAGGCCGCGACCATGTAGTGGCAGGCCGGGATAGCCTGGCGGTTCATTGCCAAGGCACTGCAATAGACGGGATGCGCGTGAACCACCGCGTTGATAGCGGGCTTGGCCTGCAGAATGGCCAGGTGAAAAGGCCATTCAGTAGAAGGCTTCAACTGGCCGTCCGGTAACTGGCTGCCGTCCAGTGGCATCTTCACCAGATCCTTGGGCGTCATCTTTTCATAGGGCACACCGGAGGGCGTGATCAGCATCATATCGCCCGCGCGCACCGAGATATTGCCGGAAGTGCCTTGATTGATGCCCATGGCATTCATCTCCAGGCAGGCGTCGATCACTGTCTGCCGCAGTCCGGGGCTGTCCTGATACGGAGGCTTCACGCAAAATCCTCCAGTCTCAAGCGGATCTGGCGGCGGCCATTTCGGGAAACAGCCCGGCAAGGCCGTCTTCGGAGGCTTCGCAGATCCCGCGTTCGGTGATCAGACCAGTGACCAGCCGGTTCGGGGTCACGTCAAAGGCCGGATTGCCGCCAGGCGTGCCATCCGGGGTGACCTGAACCACGCCAATGGCGCCATCCTCGGTCTTGCCTTGAACATGGGTGATTTCACGTTCGCTGCGGTCTTCGATCGGAATTTCGGCAACGCCGTCCGAAACGGTCCAGTCGATGGTCGGCGAGGGCAGGGCGACGTAGAAAGGCACTCCGTTGTCCTTGGCCGCCAGCGCTTTCAGATAGGTGCCGACCTTGTTGCAGACATCGCCGCGGCGGGTGGTGCGGTCTGTGCCGGTGATCACCAGATCCACCTGGCCGTGCTGCATCAGATGGCCGCCGGCATTGTCGGTGATGTAGCTGTGGCTGATGCCGTGGCTGCCCAGCTCCCAAGAGGTCAGGGCACCCTGGTTGCGCGGGCGCGTTTCGTCCACCCAGACATGTATCGGGATGCCCGCGTCATGCGCCTGGTACATCGGGCTGGTGGCGGTGCCCCAATCGACGGTGGCGATCCAGCCGGCGTTGCAATGGGTCAGCAGGCGGACCGGCTCGCCCGCAGGCTTGTTCGCCGCGATTTGCTTGATCAGCTCCAACCCGTGCGCGCCTATGCTGCGGTTGATCCCGACATCTTCGTCCGCGATCTCATGTGCCAGAGCCAGCGCGGCGGCGGCGCGCTCCCCTGCTGCCAGCGGCCGCAGGTGGTTGCGGCAGCGGTCCAGCGCCCAGCGCAGGTTGATGGCGGTGGGGCGGGTCGCGTTGAGAAAGCTCCAGGCCTGATCCATCGCCGCATCCGACGGATCCAGCCGCATCGCCAGAGCCATGCCATAAGCTGCCGTCGCACCGATCAGCGGTGCGCCGCGCACCCGCATCTCAACAATTGCATCGGCAAACTCCTGCAGCGTGTTCACCTGCTGGACACGGAAGTCATGCGGCAGCCAGCGCTGGTCAATGATCTGCAGCGCATCGTGATTGTGGTCCCACCAAAGGGAGCGGTAATGGGTGCCATTCACTTTCATCGGAGTTTCCCCTTTTTCGTAGCGGCGCAGCTGCCGGCGCCGGATCGGCCGGCAAGTTGTTTCCGGTTTCCCTGAATTGCGCCTTGCGCGCAAGGTTTCGTTGGAAAGGCCCGCTGGATAATCGCGGAGTTTCGGAGTGAATTTGTCCGGTCAGCACGCGTGCTCCTTGCAGACAGCAGCTCGCGCAGTGTTCAATAGGGTTAAGTTTTACAACGAAGCGGTGCACCGGAAAACCGGCCGCCCTGATTATTTCTGTCAAATTGAAAGGCTCAAGAATGAAGTATTTCTGGAACGGGGGCCTGACCGGCCGGACCGGGCTTGCCGTTATTGCAGCGGTTGGCCTTGTAAGTGCAGATGCGGCGTTTGCGCAGCAGGGTGCTGCACCAAAGGTTTCGGTGTCGCAGGCAGCGGTTAAACCGATCAAAGATACCTCAACTTTCATCGGCCGGGGTGAAGCGATCGACAAGGCCAACATCATGGCCCGGGTCAACGGCTACTTGGAGGAGGTGCTGGTCAAAGACGGTGCCGAGGTTGAAAAGGGCGACGTGCTGTTCCGCATCGAACGCAGCGCTTATGAGGCGGTGCTGGAAAGCCGCCGCGCCGAACTGGCCCAGGCTGAGGCCAATTTAGAGCTCGCCTCGTTGGATCTGGCCCGCAAACAGGAGCTGTTCGAACGCGGTTCGGTGCCTGAGGCCGACCGGGATACCTCCCGCGCCAATGAGCTGGTGGCCGAAGCCCAGGTGCGCGCTGCCGCAGCTGCGATCCGGCAGGCCGAATTGGATCTGAGCTATACCGAAATCCACGCGCCGTTCTCGGGCCGGGTCGGCCGGGTCGAGGTCAGCATCGGCGATGTGGTCAACCCCAGTGGCGCGGCTTTGGTCAATATCGTGCGCGAAGCACCGGTTTATGTTTCCTTTTCTTTGAACGAAAAGCAGTTCGTCGAGATTTTGCAGGAGCTTCAGGCCGAAGGTATAGAACGGGCCGATGCCGATTCCGCACCGGAAGTGTTTGTCGTTCTGCCCAATGGCGCCGAGCTGGAGGAAAAAGGCCGGATCGCCTTTGCCGGCAACCGGGTTGATCCAGCCACCGGCGCAGTCACCGTGCGGGCGCAGTTTCAAAATGATCACCGGCTGATCCTGGACGGCGCCTTTCTGACCGTCGGCCTGCAGTCTCAGGAGGCAGTCGACCGCATCATTATCAGCCAGGCTGCAATCCAGCGCGATCAGCAGGGGCCGTTTGTTCTGGTAGTGGACGATCAGAACCAAGTGGCCCAGCGCTATATCGTCACTGGCGATGTGCAGGGCACCGGGATCATCGTGCTGGACGGGCTGACAAATGGGGAAACCGTTGTTGTCGAAGGCCTGCAGAAAATCCGCCCGGGCGTGGAAGTGGACCCGGTGCTGGCCGGGCAGGCAGGAGAATAACCGATGTTTTCCTCTATCTTCATCGAGCGGCCGAAATTCGCAATCGTCATCTCGCTGGTTCTGACGGTCATGGGGGTGATCGGCTACTTCGCGCTGCCCGTGGCGCAGTTCCCGGAAATCACTCCGCCGGTGGTGAATGTCACCGCCAGCTACCCCGGCGCCAATGCTGAAACCGTGGAAAAAAGCGTCGCCGCGCCGATCGAGGCGCAGGTCAACGGGGTGGACGGGATGCTCTATATGTCCTCCACTTCGGCTGACGACGGCAGCTATTCTCTTTCAGTGACCTTTGAAGTTGGCACTGATGCCGATATCGCGTCCGTCAACGTGCAGAACCGGGTGGCGCAGGCAACCGCAGCGCTGCCGTCCGAGGTCACGGCAAACGGTGTGGTGACGCAGAAAAGTTCCTCCAACATGCTGCTGGTTGCGGCTCTGACATCGCCTGACAGCTCGTATGACAATGTGTTTCTGTCAAACTATGCCGCCATCAACATCAAGGATGCCCTGGCCCGCGTCGAAGGCGTAGGTAAGGCGGAAATCCTGACCAACTTTGAGTACGCCATGCGGGTCTGGCTGGATCCGAACAAGATGGCCGGCCTCGGGATTTCACCCGGTGACGTGATCAACGCGGTGCGCGAACAGAACATCGAAGTCTCCGCCGGGCAGGTGGGCGCGCCGCCGGTTCCGGGTGATCAGGTGTTCCAGTATACCATCAAGTCCAAGGGCCGCCTGACCGAGGTTGCTGAGTTTGAGGACATCGTCATCCGCACCGGCGACAACGGCGGCACTGTCCGGCTCAGGGACATTTCCAAGGTTGAACTTGGGGCCTCCAACTACAGTTCCTCAGGCTATTTCGACGGCGTGCCGGCGACGATCCTGGCTGTCTACCAGTCTCCCGGCGCCAATGCGCTGGCAGTATCCGAGGCTGTGCTGGCAGAGATGGACCGGCTGTCGGAGGATTTCCCGGACGACGTTGCCTATTCGGTGCCGTTCAACACCACAGATTTTGTCGAACAGTCGCTGAATGACGTGATTTCCACCCTGATGATGACCTTTGCACTGGTGATCACGGTGGTGTTCATCTTCCTCGGCTCTTTCCGGGCAACAATTATCCCCGCGGTGGCCATTCCGGTGTCCCTTATCGGGACATTTGCCTTCCTGCTGGTGCTTGGCATGTCGCTCAACACCATATCGCTGTTCGCACTGGTGCTGGCGATCGGCATTGTGGTGGATGACGCCATCGTGGTGGTGGAGAATGTCGAACGGATCATTGCCGAGGAGGGGCTGCCCCCGGCCGAGGCCACGCGCAAGGCAATGGGGCAGATCACCGGTCCGGTGATTGCCACAACCCTGGTGCTGCTGGCGGTGTTTGTGCCGGTTACCTTCATGCCTGGGATCACCGGTAAGCTGTACTCGCAGTTTGCGGTGACAATTTCGGTTGCGGTTGTGATCTCTTCGGTCAACGCGCTGACCCTGTCGCCGGCGCTTTGTTCTATTGTGCTCAAGGCGCGCTCCGGCCCGCCAAAAGGCTTGCTGGCACTGTTCGAGAACATGATCGGCGGCGTCCGCAGCGGATATCTGAGCATCGTCACCCGCCTGCTGCGCCTGCCGGTGATCGGGCTGGCCATCATCGCGGCGGTTGCCTTTGGCACCGGCACAATTTTCAACTCTACATCCAAAGGCTTCCTGCCGGCCGAAGATAACGGCTATCTGTTTGTGGACGTCCAGCTGCCTGACGCGGCGGCGCTGGGTCGGACAGAGACGGTGACCGGCCGGATTGACGAGCAGATCCGGCAGATCCCCGGTGTCCAGGGCACGGTTCTGGTCAATGGTTTCAGCCTGCTGAACGGGGCCGGGGCCAATGGTGCGATGATCATCGCCTCCCTTCACCCCTGGGATGAACGGCAAACCGAGGCGCTGCATCCCAACGCCATCCTTGGCCAGATCTACGGCATTGCTAACGGAGAAGCCGCAGCCAGCATCGTCGCCTTCAACCCGCCGCCGATCTCGGGCCTGGGCATGTCCGCAGGTGTGGAAATGGCCATCCAGCAGACCGCAGGCGGCACCCCGCAGGATCTGGCACAATCGGTCGGCTCGCTGGTCTATTCTGCCAACCAGCGTCCGGAGATCGCCCAGTCCTATACAACCTTCCGGGCCAACGTGCCGCAGGTGTTTGTCGATCTGGACCGCGAGAAAGCCAAGACGCTGAATGTGCCGATTTCCGAGGTGTTCCAGACCATGCAGGCGCATCTGGGGTCCTACTATGTCAACGACTTCAACCTGTTCGGGCGTGTCTACAAGGTGATGCTGCAAGCGGAAGGCACCTACCGCGACAAGATTGAGGATATCGGCGGCCTGTATGTTCGGACGCAGTCAGGTGAGATGGTGCCGCTGTCGACCCTGATTGATGTGGAAAACGTGCTGGGGCCGGTGCTGCTGAAACGGCACAATATCTTCCGCTCGGCCACTGTCACAGCTGTGCCGGCGGCGGGTCTGTCCACCGGCGATGCGATCCGGGTGATGCAGGAGGAAGCCGCGACGGCGCTGCCGCCGGGTTATGCCTTTGAGTGGACGGGCACGGCGCAGCAGCAGCTGGACTCGGCAGGTCTGGTCACCGTGATCCTGGCGATGGCTGTATTGTTCGGTTATCTGTTCCTGGTCGCGCAATACGAAAGCTGGACGATGCCGGTGGCAATTCTGCTGTCGGTGATCGTGGCCCTGTTCGGAGCGGTTGCGGCAGTGGCAATCGCCGGCAATGACATCAACCTCTACACGCAGATCGGGATGATCATGCTGATCGGCCTGGCGTCGAAAAACGCCATTCTGATTGTCGAGTTCGCGATGGAGCAGCGCGCCGCCGGGCTCACCATCCGCGACGCGGCGCAGGAGGCGGCCAAACAGCGTTTCCGCGCCGTGATGATGACAGCGCTGTCCTTCCTGCTGGGGGTGGTGCCATTGCTGGTTGCTTCGGGTGCCGGCGCAGCCAGCCAGCGGGCCATCGGTATTGCCGTCTTTGGCGGCATGCTGGCGGCAACCGTGGTTGGCGTCATCGTGGTACCGGTGCTGTATGCGATGATGCAGGGGATGCGGGAACGCATCAAAGGCACACCGGCAGCCCGACCGGCAGAGTAGAACAGCCCGCCCCGCCAGTGCATCTGGCGGGGTTTTCTCTTCCATCAGAACCGCAGGTCCGGCAGGGCAGGCCGCAATCAGCCGGGCATCAGGCGCGGCGCGCCCGCAATCCGCGGTCATGGGCCGCTGACAGGATCAGGTCCCATTTCCGTGGCGTACAGCGGAATTCCGGCTCCACATCACAGGTCAAAGGCGCATTTGCCTCGCTGGGTATCTTTCTGGCTTCAGCAGAAACGCAGCGTTCCAAAGCCCAGAAATCCGTCAAAGACGGGTTGTCAGTAATCACTTGGCTCAGCAGCATTGCCGCAAGCTCCCCGTTAATGCTGTCCGCTTTGTTATTTTTTAGTACCGCGGATCAATTTTTATGTGGTGCGTATTAGCGTCATCCGGATGATTTGTCACCAGAATGTTTTTCAAACCGTCGCAAAGCTGCAAAAATCCGCCTGGAATAGCTGCCAAGGTTACGCGGCGCAGCAGCCTGGCTGCCAGCAAGAAGAATCGCTGCACCGGTCATTTTCCTTGCAAGAAAAAACTTTGTGCAGAGGTGGCGGAATGCACCCGGAGCTTGACGGGGAAAATTACCTAACCTTCGTCAATTAGGAGAAAAATGCGGGTTTACCGGGTGCGTCAATAGATAGCACCCTTGACTTGGCGGGGTGCCGGTGAAACCCTTCTGCACGTGCGAAATAATCCGCACATGCCCGGTCTGGCGGGCCGAATTCTGTGGCCGTGCAGGTCCCGTAACCGCGGGTTCACTGCCTTCCGCGCCAGGCTGCAAATCATAAGACAAGTGGGAGAGACTTGATCATGAAACACACCCAGCTGGCTATCGGTGCATTGGTGGCGGCGTCCTTTGCGGCACCCGCAGCATTTGCTCAGGAATACATCACCATTGGCACCGGCGGCGTGACCGGTGTTTATTACCCGACCGGCGGCGCCATCTGCCGTCTGGTGAACAAGGGCCGCAAGGAGCATGGCTTCAAATGCGCCGTCGAATCCACCGGCGGTTCGGTCTACAACATCAACACCATCCGCGAAGGCGAGCTGCAGTTCGGCGTGGCCCAGTCTGACTGGCAGTACCACGCTTACAATGGCACCTCCAAATTCGAGGAAGCAGGCCCGTTCGAAGGTCTGCGCGCCGTATTCTCAGTCCACCCGGAACCGTTCACCGTTGTGGCCCGCGCCGATTCCGGCATTTCCACCTTTGACGATCTCAAGGGCAAGCGCGTTAACATCGGCAACCCGGGCTCGGGCCAGCGCGGTACTATGGAAGTGCTGATGGGCGCCAAGGGCTGGGGCATGGAAGATTTCGCCCTGGCAACCGAACTGAAGGCAGCGGAACAGTCTGCAGCGCTCTGCGACAACCAGATCGACGCGATGATCTATACCGTTGGCCACCCGTCGGGTTCGATCCAGGAAGCCTCCACCGCCTGTGACTCGGTATTGGTCACCGTGGACGGCGAAGCCGTTGACAAGCTGGTCGGCGACAATTCCTTCTACCGCACCGCCACCATTCCCGGCGGCATGTACCGCGGTTCGGACAACGACACTCAGACCTTTGGCGTGGGCGCAACCTTTGTCACCTCGGCGGACGTGTCCGACGATGCGGTCTATGCCGTTGTCAGCTCGGTGTTTGAGAATTTCGAAGCCTTCCAGAAGCTGCACCCGGCATTTGCCAACCTGAAGCCGGAAGAGATGATCGCAGACGGTCTGTCGGCACCGCTGCATCCCGGTGCGGCCAAGTATTACAAAGAAAAAGGCTGGATCGAGTAATCCACCCAACAAAAGGAACGGGGCGCATTTGGCGCCCCGTTTTGCCTGAGGCCGCTGCCCAGGCTTTAAATTTCAGGCCCCGGACAAACGGCGGCCACAGGGGAGATTATCCATGGCATCCGATGCTCAGGGAAATCGGCCGCTCAGCGAAGAAGAGCTTCAGGAACTTGTCGCGTCCTCAGACGCAGGCGCCCGCAATCCGGTAGGAAATGTGGGACTGTTCCTGGCTATCGTCGCAGTTATTTGGTCGGTGTTCCAAGTCATTCTGGCTTCACCCGTTTCCAACCTGCTGCTGCCCGGCAGTGTGGTGAACAATTCCCGGCAAATCCATCTGGCCTTTGCCATTTTCCTGGCCTTCGCGGCCTATCCCGCATTGAAATCCAGTCCGCGGGATTACATCCCTGTACAGGACTGGGTCTTTGCGCTGGCTGGCACCGTAATTGCCATGTACGGCTATATTTTCTATCAGAAAATCGTCGATTCCGGCGGGCTTGCCGATGACATGGATAAATGGTTTGCGCTGGCGGGCCTTATCCTGCTGTTTGAGGCCGCCCGCCGCGCGCTTGGCCCGGCAATGGCGATCATCGCAACTATCTTTCTGGCCTATGTGTTCTTTGGCTCCTCTGAATGGGTGCCCGAAGTTATCCGCTGGAAGGGCGCCAGCCTGAAGAAGGCGATGAGCCATATGTGGATCACGTCTGAGGGCGTGTTCGGCATTGCCTTGGGTGTCTCCACCAAGTTTGTATTCCTGTTTGTGCTTTTCGGTGCGCTGCTGGATAAGGCAGGGGCCGGCAATTACTTCATCAAGATGGCCTTTGGCGCGCTTGGCCACCTGCGCGGCGGCCCGGCCAAGGCGGCCGTTGTCGGTTCTGCGGCAACCGGTCTGATCTCCGGCTCCTCCATCGCCAACGTTGTCACCACCGGCACCTTCACCATCCCGCTGATGAAGCGGGTGGGCTTTACCAGCGAACAGGCCGGCTCGGTCGAGGTTGCCTCGTCAGTGAATGGCCAGATCATGCCGCCGGTGATGGGCGCCGCGGCCTTTCTGATGGTGGAATATGTGGGCATCTCTTATGTCGAGGTGATCACTCATGCCTTCCTGCCGGCCGCGATTTCCTACATCGCGCTGGTCTATATCGTGCATCTGGAAGCGGTGAAGCGGAACATGCCGACGCTCGGCAACCGAGTTGTCTCCATGGGCCGAACCATTGGCGGCATGGCGCTGTTCTTTGCCGGATTTGCGGCCCTTTGCTATAGCGTTCAATACCCGGTCAAATGGATCACTTCAGCCATGCCGGGCGCCTCCGGGCTGACCCTGTCAGCCCTTGTGTTCGCAGCCTATGCGGCCCTGTTGTGGCTGGCTTCCGGCGTTGACGATCTGGTGCCGGACGACCCGAACGCCAAAGAGGTCGAACTGCCAGTGGTGGGCGAGATCTATAAGGCGGGCCTGCATTACCTGCTGCCGATCATCGTTCTGGTCTACTTCCTAATGATCGAACAGAAGTCCCCAGGCCTGTCGGCATTCTGGGCAACCGCGCTGCTGTTTGTGATCCTGCTGACCCAGAAACCGCTCAAGGCCATCTTCCGCGGCCAAAGCAATATGGCCAATTCCTTTATGGAAGGCGTCTACGACCTGTGGAACGGGCTGATCGACGGCGCACGCAATATGATCGGCATCGCGCTGGCCACGGCCACTGCGGGGGTGATCGTGGGCACCGTGACACTGACCGGTGTCGGGCAGGTGATGTCCGAACTGGTGGAGTTTGTCTCGGGCGGCAACCTGATCCTTATGCTGGTGATGGTTGGTATCTTGTCGCTGGTTCTGGGCATGGGGCTGCCGACAACGGCGAACTACATCGTCGTCAGTTCGCTGATGGCCGGTGTGGTGGTGGAACTCGGCGCCCAGTCCGGCCTGATTGTGCCGTTGATCGCTGTGCATCTGTTTGTGTTCTACTTCGGCATCATGGCGGATGTGACACCGCCTGTGGGGCTGGCCAGCTTTGCCGCAGCGGCGGTGTCGGGCGGCGATGCAATCCGCACCGGCTTCATTGCCTTCTTCTACTCGTTGCGGACCGTGGCGCTGCCGTTTGTATTCATCTTCAACACCGACCTTCTGCTGATCGATGTGACATGGATGCAAGGCATACTCGTGGCAATATCAGCCACCATCGCCATTCTGGTCTTTACCGCCGGCACCATGGGCTATTTTGTCAGCCGCAGCCGGATCTATGAAAGCATCCTGCTGATCTTTGCGGCCTTTGCATTGTTCCGGCCGGACTTCTTCATGGACCGGGTGATGCCGCCCTATGAACAGGTGCCGCCGGCCCAGCTGGTTCAGGCCTTGGATGAGGCTGAGGCCGGCGCGGAATTCCGGATCACGGTTGAAGGCCCTGATTTTGATACGTCCGAGATCAAAAGCACCACTATGATCCTGACCGCCGACGGCACCGGTGGCCAGCAAGCGGTGGATGCCTACGGCCTTCTGCTGCTGGAGGAAGACAGCGTTGTAAAGCTGGATGAACCGATGTTCGGCACGCCGGCAGCGCCCAATCTGGAAAGTTTTGATTTCTACGCCGATGAACCGGTGCAGATTGCAACGATCCAGGCGCCGGCCAGCCAACTGCCTAAAGAGCTGATCTTTATCCCGGCACTGCTGCTGGTTGCCCTCGTTGCAATGATGCAGCGCGGCCGTGCGCGTGAACAGAAAGGAGTCCCGGCATGAACAAACCTGTTCTATGCGCCCTGGAACTGAGTGATCCGGCGTCCGACGAAAAAGTGCTGACCCAGGCCGCCCGGCTGGCGGATCTGGACGGCGCCCAATTGGATGTCGTCAACGTGCTGCCGGACTTTGGCGAAAGCTGGGTGTCGGGCTTCTTTGAGGAGCACCATCACCAAAAAGCCGTCAAGGACACCACCCAGCGGCTGCGCGATCTTTGCACCAAGGTGCTGGGAGAGGAAGGCAATGCCAAGGTGCGTCATCTGGTGGCCACCGGCAAAGCGTATCAGGAGATCCTGAAGGTGGCCGAAACGGCGGGCAGCGGGCTGATCGTGATCGGCGCGCACAAGCCGGATCTCAAGGACTATCTGCTTGGGCCGAATGCGGCCCGGGTGATCCGGCATTCGGATTGCTCGGTCTTTGTGGTTCGCTGAAGATAAACAGGGGCGCCTTCGGGCGCCCTTATTCATAGCCGGTCATCTCCAGATAGCCTTTGCCGGAATGGCTGCCGCTGACCGACACCGGCCCTTCCCAGTATGAAAATGAGGTTCCCATCCAGCTTTGTGGATTAAGTGCCTGAACCTCAACGGAAACACCCTTTTCCGGCAGGCTTGCACGCCAGCGCGTCGGGATATTCCGGCCCTGCACATCGCTGACAGCCAGCGCCTCAGCCTGAAAAGCACCAGGCGCCAACGGCTCGGCTTTGCCATCCGCCGTTATCCAGGTGCCTGACGTGAAATCACCGCTTGTGCCGCGCAGTGCAAACCCCATCAGCTTGTCTCCGCTGTCAAAGCTGAGCGAGAACCAGTCCCAGCCGCTTTGATCCTCTGCCAGCGGCTGGCTTGACCATTCCCGGTCCAGCCAGCCATGGCCAGTGACGTCAACCGGCCCGCCGGGCAGGTCCAACGTTCCGGACACCTTGTAGAACGGTTGGGAATAGTAATAGCTCGCTTGGCCGCTCTCGGATTTCTCGGAATACCCGTCCTCTCCATGCAGCACCAGCGGACCTTCAGCGGTGAGCCGCAAGTCATAGGAAAACTCATGATCTGACGCCTTTATCTCCATCTTTTCAAATGCCTCTCCCGTGGAACGCATCTGCCAATCCCCGATCCAGGCGTCAAATGGGTCAGCCGATACCCCAGCCTGGCCCACACCGCCGCGGGCAATACGTTCAGCGAACAGGTGCTGGTCCGGCGCTGTCACGGCCGCATGGGCCAACCAGATTTGCGGGCTTTGCCAGCCCTCAGCCTCTCCCGGTGCCAGGGCGGAGCGGAACAGCGTCCACTGAATGCCGTAGTCCTGGCCGCCGGCGTCTGTCAGATTGGCGGTTAAGTACCACCACTCAATGCGGAAATCCGGATGGGCGCCGTGATCCTGAGGAAAAGACAGCTGGCGGCCAAGCTCTGGCACCGCAAACCCTTCGGCCTCAGTACCAAGCCCGGCATAACCCTGCGGCAGGGCTGCAGTGGCGCAGCCAGCCAGGAGGAACGGGAATATGGATCTAACGTTCATTGGCAAACACCTTGAGCAGTTCCGCAGGATCCAGACGGCTGAGACGGCGCGCGGGCAGGGCGGCTGCCACCACCGCAGCCAGCAAGGCCAGCAGGATAAGCCGCAGCCAGTCCGCTGGAAACAAATGCATCGGCAGCTTCCAGCCAAAGGCTTCAACATTTATGACGGAAAGCAGCGCCCAGGCCAAAACAAGCCCCAGCGGCAGGGCCAGAACCGCGGTGATCGCGGCCAGCAGCAGGCTGCGCAGGATTTCGGCACCGGCCAGCTGGCGGCGGCTAAGACCCATTGCCCAAACCGGGGCAAGCTGCGGCAATCGCTGGCTCCATAGGGTAAGAAGGCTGGTCAGCATGGCAAATCCGGCCACTCCCAGCGTCAGCAGGTTCAACGCGGAAGTGATGGTAAAGGTCCGGTCAAAGACGCCCAGAGAACGGGCCTTGATGCCCGCCTGGTCAACGATGTTTTCCCGCGGTATTTCAAATGCTTCACGAATGGAGCTGATGATTTCCGGCACATCTTCAGCAGGCAGCCGCAGCCCGAATTGCCGGTTTGGAATATCCGCTGCGCGGGCCTGCAGTGCAGCCAGCGAGGTGATCACCTGACCATTCGGATTGCCATAGTCGGAGTAGATTCCGGCAATTGTCAGCTCCCAATCCGGGGCCAATGCCAAAGAACGCCCGGGGCTAAGGTCATGACGGCGGGCAAATTGTTCATTGACCAACAGGGCTTCTCCAGCGGCGACACGGTCCCAGACCTCCGGCAGCGCCTCCAGCAGCGGCCAATTCTGCCGGTACGTCTCATCGTCCGCAATGCCGTATATCCGCAGCGGCGCCCCTTTGTAGCGGATGTCACTGCGCCGGATCGGCAGCACGGTTATGCCGCGGTCTTCCAGCCATTGCGTTAGCCTCTCTCCCTGTTCATCGCTTGTCGTGGTCACGTAAACTTCAGCCGACAGGCGTTGGTCCAGCCAGCCGACAAAGGTGAGCCTGAAGCTGGAAACCATTGTTCCGACGCCGATATTCGTCGCCAACGCCAAAAGCAGCGCCATCAGGGCAAGCGACATCCCCGGCAATTGCGCCCGGGTGTCGGCCCAAAGCCATTCGGCAAATGGACGTGTGCTCAGCCGCGCCCCGATCCGCAGGCCGGCTGAGATCAGCAGCGACAGCATCAGTGCAGCCCCCAGCATAAGCCCGGACAGAAAGACAAACCCTGCAATAAGTCCTTGAAAGATTAGGATGACCATAAGGCCTGCAAGCAAACAGACGGCACCTGCGATCGCCGCCGCCAGGTGCGACTTGCTTGCCTGCTGCCCGCGGGCCTGGGTTGCGGGTGCGGCCAGCAGGGGCATCCGCCATAAGGCGTAAAGCGCCTGAGCCCCGGCCAGGAACGTACCGCCGCAGGCCATTGCCAGCCCGGACAAAACCCACTCAAGACGCAAGCTGAGGACGCCGTCCACCGAGGCGCCGTAGAGCCCGGACAGCGTGGCCTGAACATCCGGCAGCAGTGCCGCCGCCACCAGATAGCCTCCGGCCAGCCCCGCAATCCCGGAAATCAGCGCGACAACCGCAAGCTCTGCTGCGAACAGGGCAACCAGTACCCGCATCGGAACACCCAGACCGCGCAAGGTCCGGATCATGCTGCGGCGCTGCTCCAGGCTGAGTCCGATGGTCCCTTGAACAATGAACAGCCCGACAGCAAAGGACAACAAACCAAAGGCTGTCAGGTTGAGGTGGAAACTGTCGGTAAGCCGTGCTGTATCTGCCGCTGCATTCCGGGCAGGAATGCGGGTCAGGCCCGGGGCAAGCTGCTGCAGGGGTGTCAGGCCGTGAATTTGATCCGGCAGAATGATCAGGTAGCTGAGGCTGTCCGGCTGGCGCAGCAGCCGGCTGGCCAAACTGATGTCTGCAATCAGCACGCCGCGCGGCAGCCTGTCCGTTTGGGTGACCGGGTGCTCACTTTGCGCGGCAGAAAGCACCTGCGCGGTTTCCGGGTGTGCAAAAAACCGGCCCGGCGGCAAAAGCGCATCCAATGCAGGTGCGCTGTCCTGCTCCGCCGCCTCAGCCAGAGCCGGAACCAGCGGATGGCTTAGCAGATCAATGCCCATGATATCAAAGCCTTGCCGCTTAAACCTGACAGTTCCTTCCAGAACAGGCGTCAGCTGCCATCCCGACCGGCGCAAGCTGACGAATTGCTGCAGCGCGATTGCACCGTCTTCCGGCGCCAGCCGGTCCGCAGCTGTTGTACCAAGCTGCTCGGCGGCGCGTGCGTAACTGGCGCGGGCTTCGCCGTTGATTGCCTGAACTGCAGACCAAAGCCCCGTTGCCAGGGCCAGCCCGGCCATCAGCGTTGCCAGTTGCAGGGGATGCCGCCGCCAGTGCGACAGGATGGCACTCAGCGCGGTGCGGATCATGCGGCCTGGCCAAGCTGTAAATGCAGGCGTTGGTCCAGCATCCTGGCAATGGCGGCGGAATGGGTGACCAGAAACAGGGCCGCGCCGCTTTCCCGGACCAGCTCCAGCATCAGGTCCATCACCGCCGCGCTGGCGGTTTCATCCAGGTTCCCGGTCGGCTCGTCCGCAAGCAGCAATTTAGGCCGCAAGGCCAGGGCACGGCCAATGGCAACCCGCTGTTGCTGCCCGCCTGAGAGCTGCTCCGGGTAGCGATCGAGAAAACCGGCGAGGCCAAGACGGTCCGCCAGCACTTGCCCCCAATCAGGATCCCACCGGTTTCCCAACCGCGCGTGCAGCGCGATGTTCTGCCAAATGCTGAGTGAAGGTATTAAATTAAACTGCTGGAAAACAAGAGAAACATCTCTTCTTCGCAACGCCGCGCGCTGCCGGTCTTTAAGGTTAGAAAGAGGGATGCCAGCAATTTCAATTTCGCCGCTGTCAAAACGATCCAATGCCCCGGCCAAATGCAGCAATGTGCTTTTACCGGAGCCGCTGTCGCCCGTCAGCGCCAGGCTGCTGCCAGCCGCCAAATCCAAAGACACCCCGCGCAAAACAGCGTTTTCCGGCGTCTGTCCCGGATAGGTTTTGGTTACATTGCGGATCTTCAAAACCATTCCGCGGCACCCTCCTGCGCTTTGGTCTTCAATGCCTGCAACGGCACTCAATACCTCTGCCAGGAAGAAGTCCAGTGCGGCACAAAGGCTGGCCCATCCGGCTTTCTTATGGTTAAGCGTTGCGGAGTACCATTCTAAGGTGCTGAAAAGTCCCAGAACAGCTTCGCACCGACGGGAGAGCCAAGATGACGCTATGGAACCAGTTGCTGTGGGGCTCAGTCTACCTGAGTGTCTGCCTGATCCTCGAAATCTCTGTTTTGGTTTTGTGTTCCGCCGTGTTGAACAAGCTGTCAGCGGGCTTTCCCAAACCTTTCAGGCCTTGGCAGATCGGCATAATGCTGGTGGTGGCGATTTTCATAATTCTGGGCAGCCATACGGCTCAGATCTGGATCTGGTCCGCCGCTTTTGTTCTGGTCGGTGCGATCGGCGACTGGAACACATCTGTTTATTTCTCTCTGGCGACCTATACCACGCTTGGCTACGGCGACGTTGTACTGGGGCCGGCGTTGCGGATTTTTGCCGCCTTTGCTGCAGTCACTGGATTATTCGGGTTTGGGATCAGCACGGCCTTTCTTGTCAGCGCAATGGGGCGGTTGTTTTCCTTTAACGGAGAAACACATAGGGCAAGGGATTAAAGCACAGGTGCCAGCAGCCGCGCCACCGGTGCCAGCAATCGAATGCGCAATGCCTGCCGGTCCAGCGGCTGTGTAAGCGCCGTAGAGCGCTGGAAATCCCTGGCCAGCATTTCAGAGATTTCGCGCGCGGACCGCGGGTCGAAAAACAAGGCCATGGTTTCAAAATTCAGCCGGAAGGACCGGTAGTCGAGGTTCGCCGTGCCCACACCGGAAATCCTGTCATCGATAACAAAACATTTCTGATGCATGAAACCGCCCCGGTAGCGCAGGATATGAACGCTAGCTTCCCGCAGCTCATCAAAAAATGCAAAGCCTGCAAGCCAAGGCAGGTGGTGGTCAATGGATTCCGGCAAAAGGATCCGGACATCCAGCCCGCGCAACGCGGCATGTTTCAAGGCTGCTAGCACCTCCTGATCCGGAACCAGATACGGGGAGGCCAGCCAAACTTTTTCCCGCGCTGCAGTGATTGCGGAGAAAAACAGCATGGACCCGTTGCCGATGCTATCGCCGGGGCCGGTCGAGACGATCAGGGCGGGCCGGTCTTGCGCTGAGTGTTCAGCGTCCCAATTCAACAGGTCCAGGACCGGCTCTTGCGTGTGCCAGTGCCAATCCTCCGCAAAGGAAAGCTGCAGCTGCTGAACAACCGGTCCGGTGAGCCGCGCATGGGTATCCCGCCATGGCCCCATAACAGGGTCCAGCCCCATGTATTCCTCGCCGGCATTCAGCCCGCCGGTAAAGCCGGTCCGCCCATCCACAATAACGGTTTTACGGTGGTTGCGGAAATTGATGCGCAGCCGGTGCCAAGGCGGCCGTTGAACTGCGGGATCAATCATGTTCACACCGGCCTGCTCCAGCGCGCGGGCATAGCTGCGAGGCAGCTTCCGGCTGCCAATACTGTCTGTCATGAACCAAATGGTTACGCCGCGTTCTGCGGCAAGTATCAGCTTGGCTTGAAGCTGCCTGCCTACTGCGTCCGCACGCAGAATGTAGTATTGCACAAGGACATATTCCTGCGCCTTATCAATCTCTTCCAAGATGGCGTTGAATGTATTCTTGCCATTGATCAGCAACTCCAATCCGTTCCCGTGGCAGACGTTCAAGCCTGCAATGGCTTCAAAGGGCGCTGTGTTTACCGGCAGCTTCCGCGCCGCCTCGGATTGGACGCTGGTATAGATCCGTTTAGCAACAACAGCCTGTTCCGCGGCGCGGCGTGCCTTCCAGTACCCTTTGAACCGATGGTGGCCAAAAACCATGTAGGCGGGCAGGGCGGCTATCGGCGCAGCCAGCAGGAAGACGGTCCAGCCAATGGCCCCTTGCGGTGTGCGCGCGGTGCGGGCTGCGCGAAGGGCTGCAAACCCGGCAGCGGCCCAGGTTGCGGCAATAGCCGTGGTGCTAAGAACAATCCAAAACATCTGAAGATCCTAAGATAGCGGCTTGATTTCAAATTAGTACTGAAAAGCGGTGCCTGCTACACCGGGCCGGGCTGCGGCAAGAGGAAATCAGGGCGTTTGTTCTTTGCCGCTGGCAATTCCCTAATGGTTGTGGAACCTTACGCCTATGCCAATCCTGCCGCCATTACGCTGCTGGCCTGCAGCCTTGCTAGACGCCGCCCGCCGCTTCAACCGGAAAAACGGCTGGGTGATGAGCAGCCATATCGCCATGTCGATGATGCTGGCGCTGTTTCCGTTTGTTCTGTTTACAGTGGCGCTGGCGGGGACCGTTGCCGGTTTGCTGTCGCAGGACGTCGCTATGGAAACCATGACGGAACAGGTGTTCAGCGTTTGGCCGGATGCGGTGGCACGGCCGATCCTGACCGAACTGAAAGCGGTGCTGCAGACATCAAATACCCAGCTTGTCACCCTGGGCGGCCTGTTTGCGCTTTATTTTGCGTCGAATGGCGTCGATGCCGTCCGCACGGCCATGGTTCAGGCTTATCATGATACGGATACAAGACCGTTTTGGCGGTCGAGAGCGCTGTGCATCGGGCTGGTCGTTCTGGGCGGGGCGGGTATTCTGGCCGTCACCGTGTTTGAGGTGATACTGCCGCTCTATGTCAGGCACATCGCCCAATTGCTGCCCTTCGAGAGCATTCCAAAAGGCTGGGAAAAGGGGTTGAGGGGCGTTCTGGCGCTGGCTCTTCCCACTGGCGCGGTGCTGGCGTTTCATGTGCTGCTGCCTGGCCGCGTGCATCGCTTGCGGCGGATCCTGCCGGGCGCAATTCTAACCCTTCTGCTGTGGCTGGCCTGCGGCAGCGGCTTTGCGTTTTACGTCGGCTCTTTCGCGCAATACTCGGCCACATACGCAGGGCTTGCGGGCGCCATGGCCGCAATGATCTTCCTCTATCTGAATTCAGCTATCCTGATCCTGGGGGCCGAATTCAACGGTGCGCTGATCGAGATCGCCAACGGGATGGGCCGGTCATGAAAACTGCGGGTTTTCTGCAACTGTTTCCGTTTCTTCAACAATAAGGCAATCCTGCCCCATTTGAGCCCATCTAGCGGCCCAATCACCGTTTAGATCTTCAGGAAGAAGCGGATCCAGAAGGGGCCATCATGACAAAACTGCAAAACAAACTGCGCCACATGCGCCTGTTTGAACTGATGCGCCAGCGTGAAATGGCCGGCCATGTCAGCCGTAAACTGCGGGTGTCCCGGCTGGCCGATGGTGAGGGTGATGACGCTATCCTGCTGCGCGATCTGGCGACGCGGTCGCTGACCGCACCGCACAGCCGCCGGGTCTGACGGGACCTCAGCCCCGGAACCCGGTTGCCACCACAAATTTCTCGGAGCTGTCCGACCGCGAGGAGGGCGGCTTCATGTTGGCCACTTTGGTGAACTTCTGCTTCAACAGCTTCTGCAACTCGCCTTCGGCGCCACCTGCCAGAACCTTGGCCACAAAGGTGCCGCCTTCCTCCAGAACGTCAAAGGCAAAATAAGCGGCGGTTTCACACAGCGAGATGATCCGCATATGGTCCGTCTGCTTGTGGCCGGAACTGGCGGCGGCCATATCCGACATCACCACGTCAGCCTTGCCGCCCAGCCATTCCTTGACCTTGTCGTCGGCGCCGTCCTCCATGAAATCGAGCTGATGGAACTCGGCACCAGCCAGCGATTCAACTTCCTGCAGGTCCACGCCGATAATGCGGCCCACCGACTTGCCCTGTTTTTCGCCCAAAGCATTGATGCGCTTCACCGCCACCTGCGCCCAGCCGCCGGGCGCACAGCCCAGATCGACGATCCGGGCACCAGGCACCAGAAAGCGGTATTTGTCGTCCACTTCCATGATCTTATAGGCTGCGCGCCCGCGATAGCCTTCGGCCTGCGCCCGTTTGACATAGGGGTCATTCAATTGCCGCTGCAGCCAAAGCGTCGAGCTGAGCTTGCGCCCGCGCGCGGATTTCACCTTGACCTTCAGATCGCGCTGACCGCGTCCGGATGTGTTCTTACCTGTCGGCGTCTTTGCCATCATCGTCACCATTTGCGCCGGTGCGCGGAATTCTGCAAAAATTCCGGCCCGGAAATATCCAATTTTTTCCGGCCCCGCCTAGTAGGGACCGTCCTCCAGAACGCCATCCGCGCTCATCTGTGCATAAAGCAGCCCTTCGCGCAGGCCGCGGTCCGCAACCGACAGCCGGTCGGTCGGCCAGCAGCGCAGCAATGCCTGCAGGATTGCAGACCCGGACATGATCAGCGCCTGGCGGTCCTCGCCGATGCGGGGATCGCGGCGGCGGCCCAGAGGCCCGAGTTCTAGATACCCCCGGATCACCTTGTCAATCTGATCGCTGGTCATCCGCAGCCCGTCCACCTTGGTCCGGTCATACCGCTTCAGCCCCAAATGCGACGCTGCAACCGTCGTGACAGTGCCCGAGGTGCCGACAATCTGAAAGCCGATCCGGGTCTGCTCATCCTTATAAGGCGCAAAATCAGCCAGGTTTTCCTCAAAAAACCAGCTCATCAGCGCAAAACGTGCGGCATCGTCTTCGACATCGTTGAACTGGTCCCGCAATGTGGCAACCCCCAGCGGCACGGAAATCCAATCCACCACCTTGGCCGCGGGAAACGGGCTTTCGGTGGTATGGAACCCGTTATGCAGCCGCATGATCGCAGAGGGGCGGTCGCGCCGCGGGACTGATGAGATGTCGATCCACACCAGTTCAGTCGAGCCGCCGCCGATATCGACCACCAGCAACTGATCCGTTTTGGTGGAAACCAGCGGCGCGCAGGAAATCACCGCCAGACGTGCTTCCTCTTCCGGCTGGATGATTTCCAGCGTCAGACCGGTTTCCCGCTTCACCTGGCGGATGAACTCGCGCGCGTTCTTTGCCCGGCGGCAGGCCTCGGTTGCCACCAGCCGCATCCGCCGGACCCTGTTGCGTTTCAGTTTCTGCTGGCAGATCCGCAGCGCCTGGATGGTGCGCGCCATCGAAGACCGCGACAACCGTCCGGTCCGCTCCAGCCCGGCGCCGAGCTGCACCGACTTGGAGAAACTGTCAACCACATGAATGCCGCTGCCCTTGGGCTGGGCGATCAGCATGCGGCAGCTATTTGTACCCAGATCCAGCGCCGCATAAAGCGCATCAGGATCGGGCCGGGCCGGTGCAGGGGTTTCGACCGCCTTGGGAAACGCGCCCGCACCTTTCGAGCGCCTGGGCGCCATGATTCACGCCCTCCGATTATCGTGTTAACGACAACAATAGGGGCGCCGGTGCAGCGGCGCAAGCGCCTGCTGGCAGAAGCGAAGCAATTTCCGCAGCTTCGAGGAAATCTCATAATCCACATGAATATTTTGGCGGCAAACCCCTGTGGCATTCGAAACGGCACAAAGCTAGTGTCCCGGCAGCAAAACGTCGCTCAATCCCATCGTGTTGTCGAAAATCGACCAACGTGCGGGCGGCCGCCGCTCTAGAACGTGGTCTATCCAGGCTAGGAGGAAATTAGGCATGCCCGACGTTACGATCGTATACTGGCGCGATATCCCTGCGCAGGTCATCGTTGGCAAAGGCCGCCGCGGCGCCAAACGCCAGCTCGAAGAACGGTTCGAGCAGGCCATCGACCGCGCGGCTATGAAGGTGAACGCCAAAGACGCGGATGCCTATCTTGCCGAGTGGCGCAAGGCCGCGCCTTATGCCGCCGAAGGCGAAGCGGCCGATGTTGCCGAAGCTGAGGCAACCCGACTGGAAACGGAATACGATCAGGACCGCCTGAAGACCCTGATTGCAAACGACGGATGGGCGTGAGCCTGACACCACTATGGGAGGCCGTGATGGCTTTGCTGAACTTTAAGAAACGCGATTCTGGCGCTGGCCAGTCTGCCACCCCCGAAATGGAAGCCTTCCTGAAAGGCTATTCCATCGAAGTGATGCCGCGCACTGCCGCCAAGGTCGATGATTTCCGCGATCTGCTGCCCGCCGGCACCCGTGTCTATGTCGCACATATCGAAGGCACCCCGATTGAGGATATGGTCGACACTGCCAAGCGCATTGCAGGTGAAGGCTATGATGTGATGCCGCATTTCCCGGCACGTATCATCAAGGACAAGGCCACCCTGGGTGACTGGATCAACCGCTACCAGGGCGAAGCCGGCGTCAAGCAGGGCCTGATCCTGGCCGGTGGCGTTGCCAAGCCGCATGGCGATTTCGACAGCTCGATGCAGCTCTTGGAAACCGGGCTGTTCGATGATGCGGGCTTTACCAACCTGCACGTTGCTGGCCATCCCGAGCCGAACCTGGACATCGACCCCAAGGGCGGCCGTGCCAACACCTATGCGGCGCTGGATTGGAAACAGGAATTCTCCAAGCGCACCGACGCCGATATGGCGCTGGCAACCCAGTTCTGCTTTGAGGCGCAGCCGGTGATCGACTGGGTGAACGAGCTGAGCGAACGCGGCATGAACCTGCCGGTCCATATCGGCATCGCCGGCCCGGCCAAACTGCAGACCATGATCAAATTTGCAATCGCCTGCGGCGTCGGCCCGTCGCTCAAAGTGCTGCAGAAACGCGCCAAAGACGTCTCCAAGCTGCTGCTGCCGCATGAACCGGGCGAGGTTCTGGCCGGTCTGGCAGCGCATAAGGCAGCCAACCCCGATTTCGCAATCGAGAAGGTCCACTTCTTCCCGCTGGGCGGCATCAAGACTAATGCCACCTGGGCGATCAACAACGGCGGCGATTCCGCCAAGCCGGTTAACTCCTAAGACCCTAAGGATCAAAAATGACCCGTACAGTCGTAGAATCAAAAACAAAAACCGCGGTCCTGGGCTTTGACGAGCCGTTCTGTGTCATCGGTGAGCGCATCAACCCGACCGGCCGCAAGAAACTGGCGGCCGAACTGGAAGCCGACGATTTCTCCACCGTTGAAAAAGACGCCGTGGCGCAGGTTCTGGCCGGTGCAACCGTGCTCGATATCAACGCGGGCGTTGTCTACAACTCGAACCCGAACCCGAACGAGACCGAGCCACCGCTGATGAAGAAGATCGTCGAGCTGGTACAGGGGCTGGTCGATGTGCCGCTTTGCATCGACTCCTCGGTTCCGGGTGCGCTGGAAGCCGGTCTGGAAATCTGCGAAGGCCGTCCGCTGCTGAACTCGGTCACCGGCGAAGAAGAGCGCCTGGAGCAGATCCTGCCGCTGGTCAAAAAGTACAACGTGCCGGTTGTGGCGATCTCCAATGACGACACCGGCATCTCGGAAGACCCCGATGTGCGTTTCGCCGTCGCCAAGAAGATCGTTGAGCGCGCTGCCGATTTCGGCATCCCCGCCCATGACATCGTGGTTGACCCTCTGGTGATGCCGGTTGGTGCAATGGCGACTGCCGGCCTGCAGGTGTTTGCCCTGGTCCGCCGTCTGCGCGAAGAGCTGGGCGTGAACACCACCTGCGGCGCGTCCAACATCTCCTTTGGCCTGCCGAACCGTCACGGCATCAACAACGCCTTCCTGCCGATGGCTATGGGCGCTGGCATGACCTCGGCGATTATGAACCCGGTGGCGCTGCCCATCACCCAGAAGAAGATCGCCGAGAAAAGGGCGGAAGTTGAAGCCGCCGGCATCATCCTGCCCGAGGGCATGGAAGACGAAGCCTTTGTGCAGATGTTCGGTCTCGGCTCCACCAAGCCGCGCGCAGGCAAGGAAATGGAGGCCATTCGCGCTGCCAACTTCCTGACCAACAACGACCCGCATGGCGGCGACTGGATCAAGTTCAACAAAGAGCCTGCCAAAGAAGGCGAAGAAGGCCGTGGCCGTGGCGGCCGCGCCGGCGGCCGCCGCCGCCGCGCCTGATCCGCGCAGGCAGACTGAACAAAAGGCCGGGCAGAAGTGTCCGGCCTTTTTCGTTTTTTCAACAGCCTATGTATGCGGGGGCGTGGCAGTTGCCGGTTTTGCAACGCACATTATTCAGGGCACACACACAGATGCGCTGGCAAACGCTGCAGAAAGATATGTGTTTCTGCAAAGTGTCCGGCCGTTCGGGGCGCCGGATATTGCCGATCTCACTTTTGCCCATCGGCTGACTTATGACATTAAGTCCAACTGGAAGAACGCGGTCGACAGTTTTCTGGAATGCTGCCATTGCCCGACAGCGCATAAGGACTTTTGCGATCTGGTCGACATGGACACCTACAAGGTGGCAACCCATGGCATCTATTCCAGTCACTTGGCCGATGCGGGCACCACGCCCAACAGCGCCTATGATATCTCCAACGCGACGGTCAAAACCCATGCGGTTTGGTGGCTGTGGCCCAATACCTTATCAAAGCTGCAAACAATGCTTTCGGGCGGGTCGATCTGCTGGTCAACAATGCAGCTGTTCAGGTCGAAAAAACCGTGGCCGACAGCGACGACGACGATTGGAACCTGGTGATGAACGTCAATGGCAAAGGCGTGTTCAACTTGTGCCGTGCGGCCCTCTTGGATATGGCGGTACATGGCGGCAATATCATCATTATCGGCTCGATCCCGGGCATGGCCGCGGACCCGTCTATGGCTCTTTACAATGCGTCCAAGGCTTTCGTGCATGGGCTGACCTGCTCAATCGCCGTTGACCATGGACCAAAGGTACGCTGCAATGCTATCCGCCCCGGCTGGACCATCACCGAATTGGCCAAAGATGGCTTTGCCTTGGCAAACGATCCGGGCAAGGCCATGACCGATGCGCTGGCGCCCCATCCGGTCGGGCGGTTCGGGGAACCGGCCGACATTGCCAACATGGTTGCATTGCTGGCGTCGGACCGGTCTGCCTATGTGACCGGCGCATGTTTTACTGTCGACGGCGGCATGACTGCTGCGTCACCACTTAATCCGGGATTGTTTTGATGGAATTTGCACATACCGCATCTCTTGGCGGCGGCGTCATCGGCGCCAGCTGGACCGCGTTGTTTCTGGCATCAGGACGGTCCGTGGCCGTATATGATCCCGCGCCAACCGCCGAAAAACAGGTGCGCAGCTACATTGAGACAGCCTGGCCGGCGATGACTGAACTGGGATTGACGGCAAACGGCGATCCCGATGCGGTCACTTTCCACGCCTCAGCACCGGAAGCCGTCCAGGGCGCCGCGTTCATTCAGGAAAGCGTTCCGGAACGGCTGCCTGTTAAGCATGCCCTGTTTGCCGAGATCGAAGAGGAAATGGACAAGGATGCAATACTGGCCAGCTCGGCCTCGGGCCTGACTTTGGGACAGATGCAGGGCGGCTGGAAAAACCCGTCACGGGTAATCCTGGGCCACCCCTTCAATCCGCCGCACCTTATCCCTCTGGTCGAAGTGATGGGCAATGACAGGACTGCGGATGGGATCGTGGAGGCAGCTGAACGTTTCTATGAAAGCATCGGCAAAATAACCATCCGCGTTAACAAGGAAATCGCAGGTCATGTTGCCAACCGCCTGCAAGCCGCAGTCTGGCGCGAGGCGATCAGCCTTGTGATGCAGGGCGTCGCCTCGGTTGAAGACGTCGACAAGGCTATGTGGGCCGGACCGGGCCTGAGATGGGCGGCGATGGGGCCGACCATGCTGTTCAACCTGGGTGCCGGAGAGGGCGGCCTGGCAGCATTCTGCGATCACTTCGCGGATACGTTCAACGGTTGGTGGGACGATCTGGGGCAGGTGCATCTGAACGAAGACGTGGCGCAAACCCTGATCAAGGGCGTGCAGGACGAAGCACAGGGTCAATCCCCAGCCGAGCTTTCAGCCAAACGGGATGCCCTGATCACCGCCATGCAGAAGGCTGCCGCCGGGCTGCGCTAACGCGATTGGATATTGAAGAAAGTCCCTGACCCGGTGCCTTTTGCAATCAGCACCGGGCAAGCGGCCTGTTCAGCGGGTAGCAATTCTGTAGCAGAGCGCCTTTTTGTTTGCTGACTGCCTGTGCAAAAAGGCCAAAGCTGTCCAATCTGGCGCTTCTAAGTTGCGCAGTTGGCATGGCCGGAAGACTTCAAAGGGGTCATAGTATGACACCTTTGGCGGGATCTACCGTTACAGATGCAAACCGCACTATTGCCCAGGGTCTCACTGATTGTCTTTGGATATCAGGGGAATAGTGGCGGAGAGACAGGGATTCGAACCCTGGGAACCCGTGAAGGCTCAACGGTTTTCGAGACCGCCCCGTTCGACCACTCCGGCACCTCTCCGCGGGGGTCTGGTGGGGCAGCGTTTAAGGTTGATTCCGGGTGCGTGCAAGCAGGAAATGCGGCTGCGGCAAAAAAAGCCGGTTTGCCGTTGCCAGCCAAATGTTTTTGCCTAAATTTGCTTTATGAAGATGCCGCTCAAAACCCCCGCTGTGCTTTTACGTTTCCTGACTTTGCTGTGTTTGGCTGCCGTTGGAGTGCCGCAGACCGGCCTGGCCGCAGACCGTGAGAGGGTTGAGGCGTTTCTGGAAGTGACCGGCTTTGACGTCGCGCTCGACAGCATTGCCTTGTCCGCCTCAAGCGCACCGGAGATGCTGGGGGTGGATGCAGGCGCCTTTGGCAGTCAATGGACCGAATTGTCGGGGGACGTCTTTGATACCGCTGAAATGCGCGGCCTGGCGCTGGAGATCCTCGAAAGCACGCTGGACGACGAAGCCCTGGATCATGCGGCGGCCTTTTATGCCAGCGAATTGGGGCAGCGCCTGGTGCGGGCGGAAAACGCCTCGCATAAGGTCGAAGATGACGCGGTAAAGCAATTGGCAGGCAACCGCATCATCTCGGAAATGGTCAAGGACGGCAGCGCACGTGTCGCCATGTACCAGCGGATGGGAACCGCAATTGATGCCGCAGGGGCAGGCGTAAAGGCGCTGCAGCAGATCCAATTCCGCTTCCTTATGGCCGCCGCCTCTGCCGGGGTGATCAAACTGGAGCTGGACGCCGACGGCTTGCGGGCCCTGATGAAGGCGCAGGAGGGCGAGCTGCGCCTCAGCCTGCAGGCCTCCAGCCTGGCCGCCTCGGCCTATACTTACCAGGAGTTCAGCGATGCCGAGGTCGAGGCCTATGTCATGGCCCTGGAGGAGGCGCCCATGCAGCGGGTTTATGAGTTGCTTAACGCTGTGCAGTATGAGATCACAGCCAACCGCTTTGAAGAACTGGCGCACCGGATGGCCGAACTGACACCCGGGCAGGATATCTGATCCCGCACAGGCTTATGGCGCAGGGTGTGGAAAACGGTTGACAGCTTTGAATTTCCGAACCATAAGCCCGCATCCCGGCCCGGACTCCGTGCGCCGGGATTCATTTGTAATACGCCCATGACACGGGCGCGCTGTTCGAGGCGGCATTTGCCGAAACACCCGCAAGGGGGCCGTAGGACGCGGGTATAAAAGGAAAGACGCACATGTTTGCGGTCCTCAAGACCGGCGGCAAGCAGTACAAGGTTCAAGCGGGCGATATCCTCCGCATTGAGAAACTTGCTGCAGACGCTGGCGACACCATCCAGTTCGACGAAATTCTGATGCTTGGCGGCGACGCACCTGTTGTGGGCGCTCCGCTGGTAGATGGCGCTGCCGTAAAGGCAGAAGTGATCGACCAGATCAAAGGCGAAAAGCTGATCAACTTCGTCAAGCGCCGCCGGAAGCACTCCTCCAAGCGCACCAAAGGCCACCGTCAGAAGCTGACCCTGGTCCGGATCACCGAGATCCTGGCATCGGGCGCAACCAAAGCTGCTCCGAAAGCCGCTGCCAAAGCTGCACCTGCAGCCGGTTCGGACGACCTGACCCAGCTGACCGGCGTTGGCCCTGCTGCCGTCAAAAAGCTGAACGAAGCAGGCCTGACCACCTTTGCCCAGATCGCAGCCTTGTCCGAAGACGACATTGCTGGTATCGAAGCGGTCAAAGTGAAGCCCGAATGGGTTGAGCAAGCCAAAGATCTGGCTAAAGGCTAAGGAGAGAGAGAATGGCACATAAAAAAGCTGGCGGTTCCTCACGTAACGGCCGCGACTCCGCGGGCCGCCGTCTTGGCGTGAAACTTTTCGGTGGCCAGGCGGCCATCGCAGGCAACATCATAGTGCGTCAGCGCGGCACCAAGTTCTGGCCGGGCGAAAACGTAGGCATTGGCAAGGATCACACTTTGTTTGCCACCGCCGAAGGTGCTGTCACCTTCCGCAAAGGCCTGAAAAACCGCACCTTTGTATCGGTTCTCCCAGTGGCGGAGGCCGCTGAGTAAACCGACCCGAAGGGTAAAGAAATCTTTAGGGGGATCGGTTATAAGACCGGTCCCCCTTTTCTTTTGTTGCGTCTGCGAGTTCATGATGAGTTTTCCTGCTGTTTCCAGCCCCCTCGATTTTGTACCGCTGCAGTTCGGTGTTCACGCCGGACCAACAAGAAGTTTTGCGCGAATTGAAGACCTTGGGGCTTGCTCCAGGGGCAGGGCGAACACATCTGAAAAGCATCGCCGCAACAACAATGACAATTGCCGCCAGAAGTACACAGGCAGAGGAGGAGCACGTCCATGAACTTGGAACATATCGTGTGTCAGCAGGCCATCGAAACAGAACGGTTTATTTTGCGGCCGCTGCGAAAATCCGATGCCGGGCTGATCGAACATTACGTCAGCGATGCACGCGTTGCCCGCATGACCCGCTCGGTCCCGCATCCGCTGCCGCCCGGCGCTGCCGAAGCCTTTGTCGCGCGTGCCATGGCCGAAGAACGGGACGAGGATGTCTGGGTGATCGATGGCACCGCCGAAGGCGACGCAGAGCTGAAAGGCGTGATCGGCCTCAAGCGGATGGACCGCAACCAGTCGGAAGTGTCCTATTGGACTGCGCCGCCGTTTTGGAATACCGGGCTTGCCTCTGCCGCGGTAAAGGCATTGGTGGATGCAAATCCGCAAAGCAACGCGGCGATGTTTGCCTCGGTGTTTCAGGACAACCCGGCCTCGGCCCGGGTGCTGATCCATTGCGGCTTTGAATATCTCGGGGACGCCGAAAGCTATTCGGTGGCGCGCGATGCCTCTGTCCCGACCTGGACTTACAGCCGAAAACTGTGATTGGCGCGGCGCGCGCTTTGCGGTAAGGCAAACGAAACACTCCCGCCAAGGCCTTAGGGCTTTGGCGGGACACTTGTACTGCGCGGGCGGGCACAGGATCCCGCCGCATTAAGGAGCTGTCATGAAATTCCTCGATCTGACAAAGGTCTATATCCGCTCGGGCGCCGGCGGGAACGGCTGTGTCAGCTTCCGGCGCGAAAAGTATATTGAATACGGCGGGCCGGACGGGGGCGATGGCGGCAAAGGCGGTTCGGTTTGGGCCGAAGTGACGGACGGGCTGAACACCCTGATCGATTTCCGCTATCAGCAGCATTTCTTTGCCAAAAACGGCCAGTCGGGCATGGGCCGGCAGCGCACCGGCAAGGATGGCGACGACATTATTTTGCGTGTCCCCGTGGGGACAGAGATTCTGGACGAAGACCAGGAAACCGTTCTGGCGGATCTCACCGAAGTCGGCCAGCGCGTGCTGCTGGCCAAGGGCGGCAATGGCGGCTTTGGCAACCTGCACTTCAAATCGGCCACCAACCAGGCGCCGCGCCGGGCTAATCCGGGCCAGGAATGCGTAGAGCGCACCATCTGGCTGCGCCTCAAGCTGATTGCTGACGCAGGCCTGCTTGGCCTGCCCAACGCAGGCAAATCGACCTTCCTGTCGGCAACCTCCAACGCGCGCCCCAAGATTGCCGATTACCCCTTTACCACATTGCATCCGAACCTCGGCGTGGTCGGCATCGACAATACCGAATTTGTGGTTGCCGACATCCCCGGCCTGATCGAAGGCGCACATGAAGGCAAGGGGATCGGCGACCGCTTCCTGGGCCATGTGGAACGCTGCGCGGTGCTGCTGCATCTGGTGGACGGCACCTCTGACACCGTGGTTGAGGATTACCAAACCATCATCGGCGAGCTTGAGGCCTATGGCGGTGTTCTGGCCACCAAGACCCGGATCACTGCGCTGAACAAGGTGGATGCGATCGACCCGGAGGAGCGCGACGAAAAACGTGCCGCCTTGGAACAGGCTGTTGGCGGCCCGGTCATGATGATGTCCGGCGTCAGCCGCGAAGGGCTGAACGAGGTGCTCCGTGCGGTACGGGCAGAAATCGACGATGACCGCGTCCGCATGAAACCCGCCGAGGAGGAAGCGCCTTGGCAGCCCTGAAGTCGGCAAAACGGATTGTCGTCAAGATCGGCTCGGCACTGCTGGTTGACCGCGGCACCGGCGAGCTGCGCGCAGGCTGGCTGCATTCTTTGGCCAATGACGTCGCCTGGCTGAAGGCCGGCGGCACCGACGTGGTTCTGGTTTCCTCCGGCTCCATCGCTTTGGGCCGGGGTGTGCTGGGCCTGCCGCGCGCAGACCTGCCGTTGGAGCAATCCCAGGCCGCAGCGGCAGTTGGCCAGATCCGTCTGGCCCGCGCCTATGAGGAGGCGCTGGCGCCGCACCGGATTACCACGGCGCAGGTGCTGGTAACGCTGGAAGACAGCGAAAACCGCCGCCGCTACCTGAATTCACGCGCCACTTTGGAAACGCTTTTGGGGATGGGTGCGGTGCCGATCGTCAACGAGAACGACACCATCGCCACAGACGAAATCCGTTATGGCGACAATGACCGGCTGGCGGCACAGGTGGCGGTGACAGTTGGTGCCGATGCCTTGATCCTGCTGTCCGATGTTGACGGTTTCTACAGCGCCAACCCCGCGCTGGATCCCAAGGCGGAACGTTATGACCGGATTGACAAGATCACACCGGAGATTGAGGCGATGGCCGGCGATGGTGTTTCCGGCCTGTCCAAAGGCGGGATGATCACCAAACTGCTGGCGGCAAAGATGGCCACTGCAGCCGGATGCGCCATGGTAATCACTGAAGGTTCGCCATTGAACCCTTTGAAAACACTTGAAGATGGCGCGTCGTGCACTTGGTTCACCGGGCAAGGCGACCCGCAGGCCGCACGAAAGCGCTGGATCAGCGCGATGAAGACCCGCGGTATTCTGACCATCGACGAAGGCGCGGCCCGCGCGCTGATGTCGGGTAACAGCCTGCTGCCCGCAGGTGTGCGTCATGTGGAGGGTGACTTTGGCCGCGGCGATCCGCTGGCCATCCTTAGCCCAGACGGGCGCAAACTGGGGCAGGGGCTGTCACGCTATACAGCGGACGAAGCCCGCGCCATCCAAGGGCGCCAATCGCAGGAAATCGAGGCCACGCTGGGCTATCCCGGCCGCGCCGCATTGATCCACCGCGATGATATGGCGCTTTGAGCAGACCATCTGATAATCTATTCCAGTCGGCAGGCACCCGATGTGCCATAAAAGGACCGGCAAGGGCGCGAGACACATGAAAGACAATGAGAACATTCCCGCTGTGATGGCGGAGCTTGGCAAACGTGCAAAGCAAGCGGCGCAGATCCTGGCCACGGCCAGTGCTGAGCGCAAACATGCCGCCTTGATCAGTGCGGCCCAAGCGGTTTGGAGCCGCCGGGCTGAGATCATCGCCGAGAACGTCAAGGATTTGGAGTTCGGCCGGACCAAAGGCCTGTCCGACGCGATGATGGATCGGCTGATGCTGGACGAGCCCCGTATTCAAGGCATCGTCGATGGTCTGCGCGCGGTGGCAGAACAGCGCGATCCGGTGGGCGAAGTGATGGAAGAGTGGGAACAGCCCACTGGCCTCAAGATCCAGCGCGTCCGCACGCCGCTGGGGGTGATCGGGGTAATCTATGAAAGCCGCCCGAATGTGACGGCGGACGCCGGCGCGCTCTGCCTGAAATCAGGTAACGCGGTCATTCTGCGCGGCGGTTCGGAAAGCTTTCATTCCAGTCAGGCAATCCATGCCTGCTTGGCCGAGGGGCTGAAATCCGCGGGCCTGCCCGAAGATGCTGTGCAGCTGGTGCCGACCCGCGACCGGGCTGCGGTGCAGCAGCTGCTGACCATGACAGACTATGTCGACGTCATTGTGCCCCGTGGCGGCAAGGGCCTGGTGGGTCTGGTTCAGCGAGAGGCCCGGGTGCCCGTTTTTGCCCATCTTGAAGGCATCGTGCATATTTACCTCGACAAAGCCGCCGATCCGCAAAAAGCGCTGGACGTGGTGCTGAACGCCAAGACCCGCCGCACCGGGATCTGCGGCGCCGCGGAATGCCTGCTGGTCCATCAGGACATCGCAGGAACGCTGGGTAAAGCAGTGTTGGAAGCCCTGGCATCCGCCGGCGTGGAAATCCGCGCTGACGCCGGCCTTCCCGGTCCAAGTGGTATGACTGCTGCCAGCTCCGAGGACTGGGGCAAGGAATACCTGGATTCCATCATTGCCGCCAAGCAGGTAGCGGGCCTTGATGAAGCAATTCAGCACATCCGCACGTATCACTCTCAGCACACCGATTGCATCATCACCGAGGATGAGGCTGCAGTTCAGAAGTTCTTTTCCGAACTCGACAGCGCAATCCTGATGCACAATGCCTCGACCCAGTTTGCCGACGGCGGAGAGTTTGGCATGGGCGCGGAAATCGGGATTGCCACCGGCAAGATGCACGCGCGCGGCCCCGTTGGGGCAACCCAGCTGACAAGCTTCAAATACCTGGTGCGCGGCGACGGCACCACCCGGGCGTAACCGGCAGAAAACGCAAAACGCCGGGCCAACCGCCCGGCGTTTCTTTGCGGAAATTGCTGCGGATCAGAACTGCAGCGTGATCTTTTCCAGGCTCTGCTCCAGCCGGACGGTGCGGTCTGCTTCCTTTGCGGCCTCAGGGAGCAGCGCAAATTGCACCAGCGCCGGCGTGATCTCTGCATTTGAATTGCCGCCGCTGACCCGCGCCCACAGCTCATCATCCACGTTCAGCTTGCGGCCTTCGCCCATTACCGTCCATTTGCCGCCGGCGCAGAAAATCTTAACTGTGCCGCCATAGGGAAGGGCGGATTCCAGGCACAGTGCCGCCAGCAGGGACAGGCGCGCCTCGCTGCGGGTGCACCCCTCCAGAGGCGACCATTGGTACTTGATCCGGCCGCCCTTGCTGATGTCCTCCAGCACCGAAATCAACTCGGCCCGGCCCATTTGCTGGTCGCCGGCAGCGCCAAAGGCGATGCGGAAGAAACGGATGCGGGCATTGGCATTTGCGACGCTGTCAGAGATCAGCTCCAGCTCGGGGCCGGACATGCTGCCAGCCATTCCAAGCAGTTCCAGACCGTTGTTTATGGCACCGACAGGGCTGATCAGATCATGGCAGATCCGGGACCCTACCAAAGCAGCCAGATTGGCGTTATCTACACCCATAACTTATACTTCCTCCGAACTGGGCCACCCGCCAATGAATGACCTCAACGCAATTTTAGCCCCCGGCATGTTCGTCCGGCACCCGGATCACCCTGAATGGGGTGTCGGGCAGGTGCAATCGAACGCGGGCGGCAAGATCACCGTTAATTTCCCCGACCAAGGCAAGCTTGTGATTGACGGAGCGCGCGTCTCCCTTATTCCCGTCTTTGATCCATAACGGTTTATGAAGGGTTAACGAACTCCATCTAATTCGCCTGAAAAGCTGCGCGTTCTTTGCCTTAATACAGGGATGCGCTCAAGCCTGATCGACGCAAAGGTGACCGAATGCAAGACTGTCCTCCGGAATTTTCCGTCAAGATTGCAGAAACAGACGCGGAGCTGCGCGCCGCACAGGCGCTGCGGTACGACGTATTTGTGCGCGAGCTTGGCGGCGGCGGCGCGTTGGTGGACCATGATGCGGGGCTGGAGCGGGACAGGTTCGATCCGTTTTTTGACCACATGCTGGTAATAGATGACACCACGGGCACGGTGGCCGGAGTCTACCGCTTGCTGCGCGATGATCAGGCTGCAGAAGCCGGGCAGTTTTATTCCGAGGATGAATATGACCTGACCGTGCTGAGGTCCTCCGGCCGCAAGCTGCTGGAGCTGGGACGCTCTTGCCTGCATGCGGATTACCGCGGCGGCATGGCAATGTTCCACCTTTGGTCAGGGCTGGCAGACTATGTGGAGACCCACGGTATCGAGGTTCTTTTCGGGGTAGCAAGTTTTCACGGCACCGACCCTGCTGCGCTGGCCAATCCGCTGGCCATGCTGCACCACAATCATCTGGCGCCGCCCGGGCTGCGTGTGCGGTCAAAGTCGTTTCAATCCATGAACTTGGTGGCCGCAGATGATCTCAACCGCAAACGTGCGATGGTGGAAACCCCCGCGCTGATCAAAGCATATCTGCGGCTGGGCGGATACGTCGGCGACGGCGCCTATGTCGATCAGTCGTTCAACACCACCGATGTGTGCCTGATCCTGGACACCGCGCAAATGAACGACCGCCAGCGCAGGATTTATTCCGGAGGCAAGGGCCGGAAATGAGCGTCAGCTGGCAAAGCGAAGAGGCGCCGGATCCGGTCCGGATCAGCGCCTTGGGCTGGTTGCTGGTGCTGCTGCGCGGGCTGCCGCTGGCGGTGCTGGTATTTGGCGGGCTGCTGGTATTGCTGGCCCTGCGGCTGATCGAGCGGCCAGTATTCGGCTTGCAGCGGCCGGTCACGCCGTTCATCACCCAGTTTGTCTGCCGCAATGCCTTTCGCATTCTGGGGATCCGCTTCATAACCCGCGGAACGCTGATGCGTCAAAAAGGGGCCGTGGTGGCCAATCACGCCTCCTGGCTGGACATTTTTGCCCTCAATGCGCGCAAGCGGATCTACTTTGTTTCCAAGGCGGAGGTTGCCAAATGGCCGGGGATCGGCTGGCTGGCGCGGGCCACCGGCACCGTCTTTATCGAACGCAATCCCAAAAAAGCCAGGGAACAGGCCGACATGTTTGAACAGCGCCTGCTGGCCGGCCATAAGCTGCTGTTTTTCCCCGAAGGCACCTCTACCGATGGTTTGCGGGTTTTGCCCTTTAAAACAACGCTCTTTGCTGCGTTTTTTTCTGAAAAACTGCGCAAAGATCTGCATATCCAGCCTGTTTCGGTCCGCTACCGCGCGCCCGATGGCGCCCCGGTGCGGTTCTATGGCTGGTGGGGAGATATGGATTTCGGGCCGCATCTTCTTAAGATCCTGGCAACCCCGCGGCAAGGCCAGGTGGAGCTGATCTACCACCAGCCGTTAAAGGTTGCCGCCTTCCCGGACCGCAAAGCCCTGGCCGCCACTGCCGGGAAATTGGTGAAGGATGGCCACCTGCGCGCTTTGAATGGTTGAAAAATCAGGCGGGAACCGGTTTCTTCCGGATCCGCTATTGTCAGCTGACAATTTCTGCTCTATGAGCGCGCCTACGAACCCGCAGGCGGGGTTTGGCCTGATCAGGGGAGACATCCCTGACGGACCCCCGGTTGGAGCATCCGCTCTGAACCCCCGCCGAGGATAGAAACCGGAAAGGATATATTAGCATGGCTCTTCCTGAGTTCACCATGCGTCAGCTGCTTGAAGCTGGCGTTCACTTCGGCCACCAGACTCAGCGCTGGAACCCGCGCATGGCACCGTTCATCTACGGTTCGCGCAACGGCATCCACATCATGGACCTGACCCAGACTGTTCCGATGCTGGACCAGGCGCTGCAGGTTGTCCGTGACACCGTTGCCAAAGGCGGCCGCGTCCTGTTCGTCGGCACCAAGCGCCAGGCAGCCGGCCCGATCGCCGAAGCGGCTGAAAAGTCGGCTCAGTACTTCATGAACCACCGCTGGCTCGGCGGCACTCTGACCAACTGGAAAACCGTTTCCCAGTCGATCAACCGCCTGAAAGAAATCGACGAGAAAATGGCGGGCGGCGCCGAAGGCCTGACCAAGAAAGAGCGTCTGGGCATGGAACGCGACCAGGAGAAGCTCGAAGCGTCTCTGGGCGGCATCCGTGATATGGGCGGCGTGCCGGACCTGCTGTTCGTCATCGACGTGAAAAAAGAAGCGTTGGCCATCGCCGAAGCCAAGAAACTGGGTATTCCGGTTGTGGCTATTGTCGACACCAACTGCTCCCCCGATGGCGTGGACTTCATCATTCCGGGCAACGACGACGCATCGCGCGCCATCTCGCTGTACTGCGACCTGGTTGCACGCGCAGCACTCGACGGCATGTCCGCTCAGCTGGGTGCCGCAGGCGTTGACCTGGGCGCGCTCGAAGAAGCGCCGGTCGAAGAAGCCGTGGCTGAAGAAGCCGCTGCTGCTGACGCCTGATCCGTCCCGTCACGGAACTGACATGCGGGGCAGGGTATCACCTGCCCCAAATCTGTTTTTGAATTGAGGAGAGCCTAAGATGGCAATCACTGCTGCTATGGTGAAAGAACTGCGCGAATCCACCGGCGCAGGCATGATGGACGCGAAGAAAGCCCTGGTCGAAAACAACGGCGACATGGAAGCCGCGGTTGACTGGCTGCGCACCAAAGGCCTGGCCAAGGCTGCCAAGAAATCCGGCCGTACCGCCGCAGAAGGCCTGGTTGCCGTGATCGTCGAAGGCAACAAGGGTGTTGCCGTCGAAGTGAACTCGGAAACCGACTTTGTCGGCAAGAACGCTGAATTCCAGGCAATGGTCGGCGGTATCGCCAAGGCTGCGCTGGGTGTTTCGGACGTCGAAGCGCTGAAGGCTGCCGACATGGGCGGCAAAACCGTTGCTGACACCATCACCGACAAGATCGCCACCATTGGCGAAAACATGTCGGTCCGCCGCATGGCCGCGCTGGAAGGCGAAACCGTTGTGTCCTATGTGCACAACGCCGCTACCGCAGGCATGGGCAAAATCGGTGTTCTGGTTGCCATGAACGGCGGCGACGCCGCGATCGGCAAGCAGATCGCAATGCACATTGCAGCTGCCAACCCCGCCGCGCTGTCCGAAGCAGACATGGACGCCTCTGTGGTTGAAAAGGAAAAGCAGGTCCAGATGGACATCGCCCGCGAATCCGGCAAGCCGGAGCAGGTGATTGAAAAGATGATCGTTGGCCGGATGAAGAAATTCGTCGCGGAATCGACCCTGCTGAACCAGCAGTTCGTTGTGAACCCGGACCTGACCGTTGAAGCCGCAGCCAAAGAAGCAGGCGCAACCATCACCGGTTTTGCCCGCGTTGAAGTCGGTGAAGGCATCGAAGTCGAAAAAGAAGACTTTGCAGCCGAAGTCGCCAAAGCCGCACAGGGCTGATTTGAGCTAATTCGGGCTGTTCAGTTTTCACGCTTGAATTCAAAAACCGGCAGGGATGTCCCTGCCGGTTTTTTTGTGCGCATCGCTCCCCGCATAGGGAATGCGCGGCCCAGCGGCTGAACGGGTCTTTGCATATTTTAACGAGACCACCAGAAGGATGTGAGGGACCCCACTGATGGGGATGGGCGAGGCCCCTCTGTATCCGGAACAGACGCAGAACAATACGCGTCTGTTCCTGACCAGGTAGGAGAGCCTTGAAATCACAAGGGTCGTTACCCATTAGTTCCTTGGCTAAAGCCACCACTCACGGAACAGAGGCAACATGCAGAATATCAACCTATAACGGTAGTATAGAATTCCATACCTCTTACGGCTTAGTTCAGGCCGGGCCGGATTGAAAAACCGGTTAAATTTCCGCCGCTTGTAAGCGATCAAAGACAGCGGGGCGAAATCTGAAATTGCCGCTGCGGCGGCGGCGGTCATCCGCGGTCAAGCGGCTGCCTAGGCATCCATGATATACATCTGATTGTGCAATGCCGCCTTCAAAACAGCCTGGGCGGTTGTCTCGACAGAAAGCGATTCCCTGGCAAGGCGCAGGTGTTTTTCAATCGTCGCGGGTGTAAGTTCCATCAGAAGTGCAATGTCCTGCGTGGTTTTGCCATCGCCAACCCATTGCAGAACCTCCCGCTGCCGTTTGGTAAGGCTGCGGTTTGGTGCCGTGTAGGGCAGGGTGAGGATTTTCAAATGGGCGACATTGTTCATAAGCACGATGTCATCGCCCGACTTCTGCCACAGCGCGTCCACCGCATCCTGAGACATGCCCCGCTTTGCAGCCAGCGATATCGCGCCCTTGTAGCGGGGAGAAGCAGAGTGGAAACTGACGGTGTAACCGGCATTCATGTCGAGCTTCTGATTGAATTCATGCACTCTTTGGGCTTCGGGCCCAAGTGTCCCGCCGGCAATCATGTCCTGCACAATACGCCAGCTGCCGGCGCCTTCATTATCCAAGGCCCAGCGAAGCATCGGCGCATGGAAATACAGCCCCTTATGCAGGAAACCGTTCAAATATTCGCTGTCGTGATTGGACAGGATAACAAAATCCTCCGGATCCCCCAGCGACGTTTCCGTTTTGTAACGGGTGTATCCGTAAATCAGCCGGTCGAACCCGAACCTGGACATTTGCCGGACATGCTCGTGCCACAGCTCTTCCAGGCTTTGAGCGCCGCAAATGAAACTCAGGTAATTCTTTACCTTCATGCTGTTGCAGCCATTTCCAAATGTGCCTTCAAAGCATCCATCGCCAACAGATACCCCTGCGCGCCAAAACCGCAAATCTGCCCCAGCGCCGCCTTGGCGATGTAGGAGCTGTGCCGGAACGGCTCGCGTGCATGAATATTGGAGAGATGCACTTCAACGGCCGGAATCTCCACGGAAATCAACGCATCCATCAGGGCAATAGACGTGTGCGTATAAGCGCCGGCGTTCAGGATAATCCCATCATGCTGGCCCTTGGCCGCATGAATAGCATCAATCAACGCCCCTTCATGGTTCGACTGGAAGCAGCTGACCGCAACCCCGAGTGTCTGAGCATGATCGGCGCAAGCCTGCTCGGCCATCGCCAGGGTGACCGAGCCATAGACCTCCGGCTGGCGGGTGCCAAGCAGGTTGAGGTTGGGGCCGTTCAATACCAGAATGCTCGTCATCGGATCTGTTTCCTTTTCGTCCTTCCCTTTGAACCTCTAAGACAAATTTATTGCAAATGCGAACACGCAAACGCGCATAAGTTAGAAAAATTCGAATTTTGGAATTTACTGAACCCGCTGACACAAGCGTTTGCCCGGCACTCTTTTCCAGCCCATTTCCAATTTGAGCGTTTCTATTTCCAGCCGGCACAGTCATCGGGCCTTTGTATTTCACTCTGTCTGTATTCCGGCACCTGCGCCCCGATACCTGGAATGCAACGTCTGCCGGCTCGTGTCCTGCAGAATGGCAGTATACAGTCCGGATGAAGAGGCAGAGCAGCAAGAGGGTACAGCGATGAGATCAGACCGGCTGGAACGCATCAGGGGCTGGCAGCAACGCTATGTGGATGAAGGGAAATACCCGGGAAGCGCCCTTTTGATCCGCCGCCGCGGCGAGGAACAGTTCTTCCACGCGTCGGGCCTTCGAAACATCGAGGAGAACCTGCCATTCACCCGTGACACGCTGGTGCGCCTCTATTCGATGACCAAGCCGGTGACGTCTGTGGCTGTGATGTCTCTTCTGGAACAAGGGCTGTTCCATCTGGATGCCCCCGTCAGTGATTTCCTACCGGAATTCAATGACATGCAGGCGCTAGTGCCCGGGGCCACCCAGATCGGCCAGACAGAACCTTGCGCTGTTCCCACACTGCACCAGCTGCTGACCCACACCAGCGGGCTGAGTTACCCGTTCAACCCAGGTGTTCTGCCGGAAGCCATGGCCAAGGAGGATCTGCTGTTCAAGCCCGACCACGGATCACTTGCCCCGATGGTGACCCGGCTATCTGGGCTGCCGTTGGCCTTCCACCCCGGAACCCGTTGGGAATACTCCGTTGCGACAGATGTGCTGGGCCGCGTTGCCGAGGTTGTTTCAGGCAAATCTCTGGGCCAATTCTTGCAAGAAGAAATCTTTGAACCGTTGGAAATGACTGAGACCGGTTTCCAGCCGCCGAGCGGGGCAGGGAGCCGGTTAGCCTCTCTCTATACGCCGCTGGCCGGAGACGCCATGGCGCTGAATTCCGCAGAGACCGGACCCAACAGCCTGCGCCTGACAGACAGTTACCCGCACTCTCCGTTCTGGCAGGCTGAAATGCATTCCGGCGGCGGTGGATTGATCGGCACAATTGATGATTACATGAAATTCACCGAAATGCTCCGGCGCCGCGGCCGCAGTCGAAACGGCCTTATCATCAGCCCGCAAACTGCTGATTTCATGATGCAAAACCACCTTACAGGCGACATTGCCTCAATGGGACCGCAAAGCTTTGCCGAACAGCCGATGGAGGGCATGGGTTTTGGCCTGGGCGGCGCTGTTGTTCTGAGCCCGGCACGGGCGCGGTGCCCCGGATCGGTTGGCGACTTCAGTTGGGGCGGCATTGCGTCAACGTTCTTTTGGCTGGACCGGCAGCTTGATATGTCGGTGGTGTTTTTGACCCAGCTGGCGCCTTCCAGTTCATACCCGGCACGGCCGGAACTCAAGGCGCTGATCCATGGCGCCATTGCCGAGTGACTTCCAACTGCCGCAGTTCCAGGTAAGATAAGCGTTCTGCATCAGAAAAGACCAATGAAAGCGCTGCAAATGCCGGATACCGCCAAAGCCCTCCTTGATCTGCTGGATCTGGAAGAGCTTGATACAAATCTTTACCGCGGATCCGGTTCCGGCGGCGAAACACCGACCCGCATCTATGGCGGCCAAGTGATCGCACAGGCGCTGACGGCAGCATATGCAACTGTTTCCGGACGCTTATGTCATTCTCTTCACGCGTATTTCATTCGTCCGGGTGATCCGTCCAGACCAGTCATATACGAGGTTGACCCGGCGCGGGACGGCCGCAGTTTCACCACCCGGCGAGTGGTGGCGATGCAGAACGGCAAGCAGATCCTGAACCTGGCGTCATCCTTTCATGCACCGGAATCCGGCTGGGAGCATCAGCACCAAATGCCGGATGTTCCATCGCCGGCCGCGCTGGAGCCGCGTGACAAAATCCTCCTGCGGAATGCATTCCGGGTAGATCCGGCCAAACGCGATGAATTCACGAGACCGCGGCCATTCGAGATCCGCGAAGTTGCGCCGCGTGATCCGTTGGAACCGGAAAACACATCTGATATCAATCATATGTGGATCAGAATGGAGGCAGCCAAAGGCGCCGGTCCTGAGCTGCAGCATATCCTGATGGCCTATGCCTCGGACTTTGGCTTGCTTGGGTCATCGATGCGGCCGCATGGGCTTACGTTTCACAGACCCGGCGCCATGACCGCAAGCCTGGACCATGCAATGTGGTTTCATGCACCGGTTCAATTCGAGAACTGGCATCTTTACACAATGGATGCACCGTTTACCGGCAGCGGCCGCGGCTTCAATCGTGGATCTATTTTCACGGAAGACGGCCAACTGATCGCCAGCGTCGCCCAAGAAGGATTACTGCGTCCGGCAAGTAGTTGAAAAAATTAGTCTTTTAAGTTCCGCCACAATAGGTCTTCAAAGCCCGATAACTTAACATAATTCTCATTATGAGAACTATGTATTGTAGCCGCAAAGCAGCAAGCAGCCCGCCCACGTCAAGAAAATGGCTTCCTCTGAAACCAGAGGAAGCCAGTTATCACCGGTCAGGCTCCTTCATTGACTGCCCGAAAGTTTTCTTACCTGGGCCTTCTCGGTGTTCAGAACGGGCGCACCCATTCCTGATAGCGCTGGAAGCAGTATCACTGCTTCCAATATCCGTCTGCGCCACCGAGGGAAAATCAGAGACGCAAGCGGTGTTCTTCAGCTGCAGCCGGAGGTTCCGCCGCAGGTGTTGCACTTCATGCAGGTGCCGTTGCGGACCAGCGTGTAGTTGCCGCATTCGCCGCAGGCTTCGCCTTCATAGCCTTGCATTTTTGCCTTGACGCGCGCATCCATCCCGCCGCCAGGCTGCACAGGTGCATCACCGGTCTCTGGCACCAGCGATTGCAACGCGGCAACCGGATCAGTTCCAGTTCCCAGTGCCGACACTTCGGTCTGACCGCCTTGCAGCACCACCAGTTCCTGCGGCAGCCGTTTGCGCAGGTAACCGGTCGAGGAGATCTGCTTCAGCACCTCCAGCGATCGCGAGGCTGCGTTTTCACTCAGCTCGCTCAGGTTCGACACGCCTTCTTCTTCGCCACGGCCCAGGTCGTCAAAGCTTGCGCCCTCGGGCTTCACATGTGCCAGATCGGTACGGTCCAGATAGCTGACGGCCAGTTCGCGGAACACGTAATCAAGGATCGAGGTGGCGTTCTTGATCGAGTCATTGCCCTGGACCATGCCGGCGGGCTCAAACTTGGTGAAGGTGAAGGCATCCACAAATTCTTCCAGCGGCACGCCGTATTGCAGGCCGACCGATACCGCGATGGCGAAATTGTTCATCATCGCCCGGAAGCCTGCGCCTTCCTTGTGCATGTCGATGAAGATTTCACCAAGATTGCCGTCCTCGTATTCGCCGGTCCGCAGATAGACTTTGTGGCCGCCGACAACCGCCTTTTGGGTATATCCCTTGCGCCGCTGCGGCATCTTGGTGCGGTGCGATTTCAGCACCTCCTTTATGACGACTTTCTCGACGATCTTTTCGGCAAGTACCGCGGCCTTCTCGTGCTGCGCGCCGCTCTCCAGAACCTCAGCGGCCTCGTCATCATCCTCAACCAGTGCAGCCGCCAGCGGCTGGCTCAGCTTGGAGCCGTCACGGTAAAGCGCATTGGCTTTAACCCCCAGGCTCCAGCTCAGCTCATAGGCCTTCTGACAGTCCTCGATGGTGGCATCATTGGGCATGTTAATGGTTTTGGAGATCGCACCCGAGATAAAGCTTTGGGCCGCTGCCATCATGGTGATGTGGCTGTCAACGTTCAGGAAACGCTTGCCTTTTTTACCGCAAGGGTTGGCGCAATCAAAGATCGCATAGTGTTCTTTTTGCAGATGCGGCGCGCCTTCCAGGGTCATGGTGCCGCAAACATGGTCGTTGGCCGCGTCAATGTCCGCCTTGGTAAAGCCAAGGTGGCGCAGCAGGTCGAAGGTCGGATCATTCAGCTTGGGTGCCGGAATGCCCAGAACGCCGGTGCAGAAATCCTCGCCCAGGGTCCACTGATTGAACACGAACCGGATGTCAAAGGCCGATTCCAGTGCGGCATCCACCTTGGCCAGCTCATTGGGGCCAAAGCCGTGGCCGGCCAGCGAGGTGTGGTTGATGCCCGGCGCGTTGCCGATAGAGCCATGGCCAACTGCGTAGGATGCGATTTCTTCAATCTGGGCAGAGCTGTAGCCCAGGCCCTCCAGTGCAGAAGGAACCGAACGGTTGATGATTTTGAAGTAGCCGCCGCCGGCCAGCTTTTTGAACTTCACCAGGGCAAAGTCGGGCTCGATGCCCGTCGTGTCGCAGTCCATCACCAGGCCAATCGTGCCCGTGGGCGCAATCACCGTGGTCTGGGCGTTGCGGTAACCGTGCTTTTCACCCAGTGCCAGCGCCTCGTCCCAGGCGCTGGCGGCCAGATCAGCCAGCAGCGCGTCCGGGCAGTTGGAAATGTCCAGTGGCACCGGCGTGACCGACAGCGCCTCGTAGCCGTCCGCGTTGCCCATTGCAGCGTTGCGGTGATTGCGGATCACACGCAGCATGTGGTCTGAGTTTTTTGCATAACCCGGGAACGGCCCCAGTTCCGCGGCGATCTCGGCCGAGGTGGCATAGGACACGCCGGTCATCAGCGCGGTCAAGGCACCGCAAAGCGCCCTGCCCTCATCCGAGTCATAGCTGTAGCCCATGTTCATCAAAAGGCCGCCGATATTGGCATAGCCCAGGCCGAGGGTGCGGAAATCGTAAGAGCGCTGCGCGATTTCCTTGGACGGGAACTGCGCCATCATCACCGAGATTTCCAGCGTCAGCGTCCACAGGCGGCAGGAGTGCATGAAGTCATCGGCCTGGAACAGCCCGTCTTTCAGGAAGCTCAGCAGGTTCAGCGACGCCAGATTGCAGGCGGTGTCGTCCAGGAACATGTATTCCGAACACGGGTTTGAGCCGCGGATTTCACCGTCTTCCGGGCAGGTGTGCCACTCGTTCACGGTGTCGTGGAACTGGATGCCCGGATCAGCGCAGGCCCAGGCCGCATGGCCGACCTTCTCCCACAACTCGCGGGCCTTAACGGTTTTGGCGACCTTGCCGTCGGTGCGGTTGATCAGCTGCCAGTCAGCGTCTTTTTCAACCGCGTGCAGGAAGGCGTTGGTGACCCGGATCGAGTTGTTGGAGTTCTGCCCGGAGACGGAGCTGTAGGCCTCAGAATCCCAGTCGGTGTCATAGGTCGGGAACTCGATCGAGGTATGGCCCTGCTTGGCGTAATCCAGCACCCGCTTGATGTAGGTTTCCGGGATTGCCACTTTCTTGGCCTCGCGGATGGCCGATTTCAGCCCGGTGTTGACCGCCGGGTCATAAGCATCCGCTTCACCGCCGTCCCAGCTGCGGATGGCCTCGAAAATACCGTTCAGCATCTTCTCGTGCATCTTTGAACCGGCGACGATGGAAGCGACTTTCTGTTCTTCCAGCACCTTCCATTCGATGAACTGCTCGATGTCCGGGTGATCGGCATCGACGATCACCATTTTTGCTGCCCGACGGGTTGTGCCGCCTGATTTGATAGCGCCGGCCGCGCGGTCGCCGATTTTCAGGAAGCCCATCAGGCCCGAAGACTTGCCGCCGCCGGACAGCGGCTCGCCTTCGGCGCGCAGATGGCTGAAATTGGTGCCGGTGCCGGAACCGTATTTGAACAGGCGCGCCTCGCGCACCCACAGGTCCATGATACCGCCGTCCTTGACCAGATCATCCGAAACCGACTGGATGAAACAGGCGTGCGGCTGGGGGTGCTCATAGGCGCTGTCGGACTTGGTCAGCTTGCCGGTCTTGTAGTCGACATAGTGATGGCCCTGGGCCGGGCCGTCGATGCCATAGGCCCAATGCAGGCCGGTGTTGAACCACTGGGGGGAATTGGGGGCGGAGCGCTGGGTTGCCAGCATGAAACGCATCTCGTCGTAATAGGCGCGGGCGTCGTCCTCGGAGGAGAAATAGCCGCCCTTCCAACCCCAATAGGCCCAGGCGCCGGCCAGACGGTCGAACACCTGCTTGGAGGAGGTTTCCCCGCCCAGCACTGCGCCGTCTGCAGGGACCGAGCGCCACAGGAAATCAGGAACGCCTTTTTCGCGGACTTTTTTCAGCCGCGACGGCACGCCGGCCTTGCGGAAATACTTCTGCGCAATGACATCACTGGCGACCTGGCTCCAGGATGCGGGAATTTCGATGTTGTCGAGCCGGAAAACAATGGTCCCGTCCGGATTGCGGATCTCCGATGTGGCCGAGATAAAGGCCAGATCAGCATAAGCATCCTGTCCGGGTTTGGTGAACTTCCGTTCGATCTTCATGCTCAGCCCCTTTTCAAGCATTCGTCGTCTATTTGCCGCGGCGCCCCCAAGCGCCAGTCAGATCCGGTCACGGAATACACAAACACCCGGCGCGCGCCGCATATAGCGCGCTTGCGGCCCTCGCCGGCCATTCTCACAGGACTGTCTGCTGTTTTCAGCGTTGTTGCTTCGGCTCTGTCACCCACCAGATCTAGTGCCATCGCAACCGGTGTCCACAATTTGGCGTATTCGGACACTAAGGGTCAACGGCAAATTTACACTTTGGCAACTATCTTTGCTGTTGACGGTTTCCGCGGATTGCAGGGTCTGCGGCGGGGCGTTGATTCATCCACAGGCCCTGTCCCGTTCAATGTCTTCGGACTGCGCTGCTGCCTGTTCGGATTTCCTTTGACGGGTGAGTGACTTGCTGCCTTGCAGAAGGACAGCGGCCGTACCGGGCAAAGGTGATGGGTGTGTAAAACCATGCAGCTGCACTGGCTGACAACGGGGCGCACAGGTTAGAAGCGATTTTCTTGTGGCTTCCTGCCACGGACCTTAGGACAGCCGGTCTCCGATTAACCTTCTGATGCGGCTCAGCGGCAATTGGTTAAGGGTGTCTTAACAGTGCATTAAGAAAGTCCTAACACCCCCGATTGAACTGCGTAGGTTCAGTTCACCAAATACGGGAAACGAATCTTTGCCGCGGTTTTTACCCGGCAAAGATTCGCTGCAATTTATTGAAGAAGTATGGTCGGGGCGGCGAGATTCGAACTCACGACCCCCTGTACCCAAAACAGGTGCGCTACCAGACTGCGCCACGCCCCGGACCGTGCGCCTTCCTATCTCTGCCAAACTGATTTGAAAACCCCTAACAGGGCCAAACTGCACCGTTGCGGGAAAAAACTTCGTGGCGCATCTGCGAGCCTGCCGCGATACCGTATTTGCGGGCAAGCCCGCCGTTGATTTCCAGCACCGCAAAGACAGCGTCACCCCCGGGAATCGGGGTCAGATCGCCAGGCACGGCGTTCTCGTGAACCGAGGTCACCAACCCGTGTTCATTCAGAAAAATGATATCGAGCGGGATCAGAGTATTCTTCATCCAGAACGCCGCAGGCTGCGGGCTGTCATAGACAAACAGCATCCCTGCCCCGCGCGGCAGGTCTTCGCGGAACATCAGCCCTTGGGCACGCTCCGCCTCTGTACCGGCAATTTCAACGGTAAATCCCGCCTGCCCCCAGTCGCCGCGAAGATCGGCCTGTGCAAGCTGGCAGTCGGACGCCAGCGCGGTGCCGGCGGCAAATGTCATGCAGGCGCCCAAGCTCCACTGAAGCAGGCGCCGCATCAAGACCTCAGTCCTCGTCGCCGGGGAGCATTGCAGCCTCCCAGGCCAGCACTTCAACCGCCATGCGGCCGCGTTTGCCGTCGATCACCCGCATTGCCAAAGCTTCCCCCGGCTGCAGATCCGCCAGCCCGGACTGCCGCAGCACTTCGACATGCAGGAAAACATCCTCGCCGCGGCCAAAGACATTGGCAAAACCGAACCCTTTGCCCTTGTCGAACCATTTGACCCGGGCAGGCTCCAGCGGTTCGTTCTGCAGGCTGGTCATGTCCAGTTCGGCAAAATCGCTCAGCACCGGGGTGTCATCACGTTCGGGCGGCTGAATGGAGATCACTTCAACGGCCTGGACACCGCGGTCGGTCTGATGGGTTACAATCTCGATCCTGGCGCCGTCCGCGACAGAGCTTTGGCCGAAATTACGCAGTACATTCACGTGGAGCAGAATATCCGCGCCGCCCTCGTCAGATACGACAAATCCGTATCCTTTGGCCGGATCGAACCACTTCACCAGCCCCTGGATTTGCTGCAAGCTGCTCAGATCTTCTGCCACGTACTTTTCCCTACCGCGTTTTTTTTATTTTGATGGTGCCCTGATGCGCGATTCTGACCTTGGATTTCAAGCTAAAAAGTCTAGAAATTGTCATGAAATTACTCTTGACCCAAGGTAAGCCATTGCCGCTTCCGCTCAAGGATTGAGCCGCAGGATTTCCCATTCTGCAGCTGCGTTCTTGCGGCGCCAGCGAAACCGGTCATGCAGCCGGAATGCGCCATCTGCCCAAAATTCTATCTCAACCGGAACCAGGCGGAAACCGCCCCAGAACGGCGGACGGTCCGGGTTCGGACCCTTCATGGCTGTGACCTTTGCCACCTCGGCCATCAGCGTGCCGCGGCTGTCCAGCGGCTGTGACTGCTTTGAGGCCCAGGCCCCCAGCCGGCTCTTGAGCGAGCGGGACTTGTAGTATTCATCCGCCTGCGGCCCGTCTTCGCGGGTGATGGTGCCGCGCACCCGGATCTGGCGGCGCAGCGATTTCCAATGCACCACAAAGGCGGCCTTGCCGGCCTGATCCAGCTCCTGCGCCTTGGCGCTCTCGTAATTGGTGTAGAATACAAAGGCGCCGTCTTCGATTTCCTTGAGCAGAACCATGCGGCTGTTCGGCAATCCGGTCTCATCCACCGTGGCCAGGGCAATGGCGTTGGGATCGTTGGGTTCGGCCTGTTCCGCCTCTCCCAGCCAGGACCGGGCGATGGCAAACGGATCGTCACCTGCAAATATACCTGTACGGTCGGTCATCGGGCACCTCTTTGCGGATTTCGCTGCAACCTATGCAGCTTCCTGCCCCGCGACAAGGGCGTGCACCCTTGAAGCGGCCCGCGCGGCATACTAAACACCCTCTAATTCACAGATCACAGGCGGAGAACCTGCATGTCTAATCACCTGATGGCCGGCAAGCGCGGCCTCATCATGGGCCTGGCCAATGACAAATCCATCGCTTGGGGGATTGCCAAGGCCTGCGCCGATGCCGGCGCCGAGCTTGCCTTTTCATATCAGGGCGACGCACTGAAAAAGCGGGTCGCCCCGCTGGCGGCGCAGCTGGGCAGCGATATCGTGCTGCCGTGCGACGTCTCGGACGAAGCGTCCATTGACGCCTTATTCGCCGGTCTGGAAGCCAAATGGGGCAAGCTGGACTTTGTTGTCCACGCCATCGGCTTTTCCGACAAGAACGAGCTGCGCGGCCGCTATGTCGACACCAGCCGCAGCAATTTCCAGATGACCATGGACATCTCGGTCTTCTCGTTCACCGCGGTGGCAAACCGCGCTGAGAAGATGATGAGCGAGGGCGGCTCGCTGCTGACCCTGACCTATTACGGTGCCGAGCAGGTGATGCCGCACTATAATGTGATGGGTGTGGCCAAGGCCGCACTGGAAGCTTCGGTCAAATACCTGGCCGAGGATCTGGGCAAGGACGGCATCCGCGTCAACGCGATCTCGGCCGGCCCGATCAAGACCCTGGCCGCCTCTGGCATCGGCGATTTCCGCTACATTATGAAGTGGAACGAATACAATTCGCCGCTGCGCCGCAACGTGACCACTGACGACGTCGGCAAATCCGCACTTTATCTTCTGTCCGACCTCAGCTCCGGCGTGACCGGCGAGAACCTGCATGTCGATGCCGGCTATCACGTGGTGGGCATGAAGGCGGTGGATGCACCGGATATCTCCAAGTAACTGAATACAGAAAGAAACCCAGGGGCATCCTGGGTTTCTGCAAGCTGACGCGACTTTGCGGGGAGCAAGTAACATGACCGATCGTCTGCCGCACGAAAAAGGCTTTCACATCAGCTGGGACCAGATCCACCGCGACAGCCGCGCCTTGGCTTGGCGGCTGGACGGGCAAGGCCCTGATGATGGCGCATGGCGCGCAGTCGTGGCAATCACCCGCGGCGGCATGGCGCCGGCTATGATTGTCAGCCGCGAGCTGGACATCCGCACCGTCGATACCATCTCGGTGCGGTCCTACCATCACCAGTCCCAGGGTGAAGCTGAGGTGCTGAAAGCACCCGATGCAGATCTGATGGGGGATGGCGAAGGAATCCTGATCATCGACGATCTGGTCGACAGCGGCAAAACCCTGGATCTGGTGCGCCAGCTGTACCCCAAGGCGCATTTTGCCACCGTCTATGCCAAGCCCAAGGGCCGGCCGATGGTGGACACCTTCATCACCGAAGTCAGCCAGGACACCTGGATTTTCTTCCCCTGGGACATGGCGCTGCAATATGTGGAGCCCTACCGCGGCAAGGATTGATCCTGTCCGGACAGAAAGACCCCAAAGGCGCGCGTTACAGCGCGCCTTTTTCTTTGGCCATGCCGGCACCCGCCGTTACCGCTTGAGCTGTCCATTGCGCCGTGCCAGACATGTGCCGGCGCCCGGTCCGGCGCACCTGACATTATCTGCTGCCGCCCGGAGCCTCACATGCCCCTTCCCCGCACCCAAGCCACATTTGTCTCGCCCATCGTCGAATCGCGCCGCTGGGTGGCCGGGGTTGAATTCCCGCCAGAACACCCGCTGCTGAATGTCAGCCAGGCCGCGCCGGCAGAAGCGCCGCCCCAAGGACTGCGCCAGGCACTCGCAGATGCAGCGCTCAATGATGTTGAGGCGCATTTATACGGTCCCGTCCTGGGCAATGACCCGTTGCGCCGGGCGCTGGCGCGGCAGATCTCCGGCCACTACCAAGCAGACGTGCGGGCAGAGCAAGTTGGTATCACCTCCGGCTGCAACCAGGCCTTTGCCGCTGCGATTGCCGCGCTGTGCGGCGAGGGGGATGAGGTGATCATCCCCGTGCCCTGGTACTTTAACCACAAGATGTGGCTGGACATGGCAGGCGTCACTGCCATGCCTCTGCACGTTGGGGCCGGTATGCTGCCGGACCTTGCTGCCGCTGAGGCGCTGATCACCCCCCGCACCCGCGCCATCGTGCTGGTCACCCCTAATAACCCTTGCGGCGTCGAATACCCTTCCGGGCTGGTGCAGGCTTTCTTTGATCTGGCCCAAGCCAGGGGCATTGCCCTGATCGTGGACGAAACCTACCGCGATTTTGACAGCCGCGAAGGCGCGCCGCATGGGCTTTTCCAGCTGGACGGCTGGGACCGGACCCTGATCCACCTCTATTCCTTCTCCAAGGCTTACCGGCTGACCGGCCACCGGGTCGGTGCTGTTGCTGCTTCGCCGGACAAGATGTTCGAAATGGAGAAGTTTCTGGACACCGTCACCATCTGCCCCTCGCAGCTGGGCCAGGCCGGCGCCCTTTGGGGAATTGAAAACCTGCAGGGCTGGCTGGCCGGAGAGCGGCAGGAAATCCTCAACCGCCGCGCAGCAATCGAAGACGGGTTTCCTGTTCTGGCCGCCAAGGGCTGGAAGCTGCTCGGATGCGGCGCCTATTTTGCCTATGTCGCGCATCCGTTCGACCTTCCGTCGGAAGACATCGCCAAACGGCTGGTGTCAGAGGCTTCGGTTCTGATGCTGCCGGGCTCCATGTTCATGCCCGCAGATGATCCGGATGGCGCGCGCCAGTTCCGCATTGCCTTTGCTAATGCGGACCGGACAGGCATCCAGACGCTGTTTGACCGGCTGGCCGCCTTTAATCCCTGATCACGCAGCAGTTTGATCCGCAACCATCTTGCCCCTCTGCGGGCAGCCGCGTATTCAGTCAGCGGCATTTCCCGCTGCAAGGCGACCCCTTGCACGGCAGAACAATAAAGAGGGCATCATGGCCGCAGGCATGAAAAAGCTATCCAAAACCTTTGTCTGGATCCTGATGGGGATGCTGATCGTCGGCCTTGCCGGATTTGGCGCGGTGAATTTCACCAGCTCCGCCTCCTCGGTTGCCAGTGTCGGCGACGAGGAAGTCAGCATCGGCACCTATGTGCGGGAATTACAGCGCGAGCAGCGCGGCCTGCAGGCGCAAACCGGCCAGGCCGTTTCCATGGCGCAGCTCAGCGCCTTTGGTCTTGACCGGGTGGTCCTTGGCCGCCTCATCTCGCTGGCAGCGCTCGATCACGAGGCGAAGGGCCTAGGCTTGTCGATCGGTGACGAAAACCTGATCGAAGAGCTGGGCGCCATCGATGCCTTCCAAGGCGTGAACGGCGCTTTTGACCGCGAGGCCTATAGTTTTGCCCTTCGCAACGCAGGCCTGTCCGAAAAAGAATTCGAAGAGGACCTGCGCCGCGAAGCCGCCCGCACCATTGTCCAGAACGCGGTTCTGTCCGGCACTGAAATGCCGGCGATCCTGACCGAAACCCTGACCGGTTTCATCGGCGCGCGCCGCAGCTTTTCCTATGTGCAGATCAACGCCGCTGACATCGCCCTGACCGCCCAGGTTCCTGCGGATGCCGAGTTGCAAGCCTTCTACGAGGCGGCACAGGACCAGTTCATGCTGCCGGAAACCAAGGTGATCACCTACGCCGCGCTGCGCCCCTCGATGCTGCTGGACGAAGTGGAGATCGACGAGGCCGCCCTGCGCCAGCTGTTCAATGACCGCTCCAGCCAGTACCAGGTGCCCGAGCGCCGTCTGGTGGAACGCCTGGTGTTTGCCGATGACGATGCTGCTGCCAGCGCCAAAGCACAGTTGGAAACCGGCGGTGCGACATTCGAAAGCCTGGTTGATGCCCGCGGCCTGACCCTGCAGGACATTGACATGGGCGATGTGACCATGGGCGCGCTCGGCGCCGCAGGCACCGATGTGTTTGCCGCCCAGATCGGCGATGTGGCAGGCCCCCTGCCCTCTGATCTTGGCCCGGCACTGTACCGTGTGAACGGCCGCCTTGAGGCCCAGATCACGACCTTTGAACAGGCAATGCCGGACCTGCGCGAGGAACTGGCGTCCGACCGCACCCGCCGTCTGGTAGAGGCCCAGGCCGAAGACATCGACGACCTTCTGGCCGGTGGCGCTACGCTTGAAGAACTCGCAACCGAAAGCGGGCTGGAGCTGGTTCAGATCCATTGGACAGACAATACCAGCGATGGCATCGCAGCTTATGAAGGCTTCCGCACCGCCGCCGCCGCCGTCACCGCCGAGGACTTCCCGGCTGTGGACTTCCTGGACGATGGCAGCCTGTTCGCCCTGCGCCTGGACGAGGTCCTGCCGGAACGTCCGGAACCCTTTGCCGATGCCAAGGATAAGGTCCTCGCCGCATGGCAGGCCGACCGCCTCGCCACCGCGCTGCGTGAGCAGGGTGAGGCGCTTCTGGCCCAGGCAGAGAGAGCCGGCGGCTTTGCCGAAGGGGCTGAAGTCAAAACCGAGACCGGCCTGACCCGCACAGCCTACATCGACACAGTACCCGCAGACCTGGTCACCCAGGTCTTCGAAATGGAGGTCGGAAACTTCCGCCTGCTGCAGGATGCGGAGTCGGCTGTGGCCGTCCGCCTTGACGGTATTCTGCCGCCGGAAGCCAGCGATGACATGAACCTGCTCACCCAGGCCTTGCAGGCGCAGCTGAACCAGGCCCTGGCCCAGGAGCTGTTCCAGGCCTATGTGCAGGACGTCCAGGCCCGCGCCGAACCCCGTGTCGACCAGCAGGCGCTGAATGCAGCGCAGGCGAACTTTCAGTAATCAAGGCAAGCACCAATGGCTCTGACCCCCGATTTCGACACATTCGCCAAGGCTTACGAGGCCGGCGAGAACCAGGTCGTTTACACCCGCCTTGCCGCCGATCTCGACACGCCTGTATCGCTGATGCTCAAGCTGACCGGCGCCCAAAAGGACGCCTTCATGCTGGAGTCTGTCACCGGCGGTGAGGTGCGCGGGCGCTATTCGATCATCGGTATGAAACCTGATCTGGTCTGGCGCTGCCACGGCGATCAGTCCAGCCTGAACCGCTCAGCCCGGTTTGATGCGGATGATTTCACCCCGCAGGACGGCAACCCGATGGACAACCTGCGGGCGCTGATTGCCGAAAGCAGGATCGACCTGCCTGATGATCTGCCGCAGGCCGCAGCCGGGCTGTTCGGCTACTTGGGCTATGACATGATCCGCCTGGTTGAACACCTGCCTGATGTGAACCCTGATCCGCTCGGCCTGCCCGACGCGCTGATGCTGCGCCCCTCGGTGATTGCCGTGCTGGACGGGGTCAAGGGCGAGGTCACCGTGGTCTCCCCCGTCTGGTCCAGCGATGGCCAGACCGCCAAGGCCGCCTATGCCCAAGCCGCCGAACGGGTGATGGACGCGGTGCGCGATCTGGAACGCGCCATGCCCGCCGAAAGCCGCGATCTGGGTGACGCGGATGAAGTTGCACCGCCCGTGTCGAACTTCACCAAGGACGGCTACATGGCCGCGGTGGAAAAAGCCAAGGACTACATCCGCGCAGGTGACATCTTCCAGGTGGTGCCGGCACAGCGCTGGACGCAAGCCTTCCGCCAGCCGCCTTTCGCGCTTTACCGCAGCTTGCGCCGCACCAACCCGTCGCCCTTCATGTTCTACTTCAACTTCGGCGGCTTCCAGGTGGTGGGCGCTTCCCCGGAAATCCTGGTCCGCGTTTTCGGGCAGGAGGTCACCATCCGCCCGATCGCAGGCACCCGCCCCCGCGGCGCCACACCCGAAGAAGACAAGGCGCTGGAAATGGACCTGCTGGCCGACAAGAAAGAACTGGCCGAGCATCTGATGCTGCTGGATCTGGGCCGCAATGACACCGGCCGGGTCGCAAAAATCGGCACCGTGCGCCCGACGGAGAAGTTCATCATCGAACGCTACAGCCACGTGATGCACATCGTCTCCAACGTCGTCGGCGAACTGGCCGAGGACAAGGACGCGCTCGACGCTTTCTTTGCCGGGATGCCCGCAGGCACCGTCTCCGGCGCCCCCAAAGTCCGGGCGATGGAGATCATCGACGAGCTGGAGCCGGAAAAACGCGGTATCTATGGCGGCGGTGTCGGCTATTTCTCGGCAGGCGGCGACATGGACATGTGCATTGCCCTGCGCACCGCCATCGTCAAGGATCAGAGCCTCTATATTCAGGCCGGCGGCGGGGTGGTCTATGACAGCGACCCGGAAGCGGAATACATGGAAACCGTCCATAAATCCAATGCCATCCGCCGCGCGGCAGCGGACGCTGCCCGTTTCACCGGCAACGGCAACCGCTAGGACTTGCAGCGCAGGACTGCTCTGCGGCTTCTTTCTGGTTCAAAATACCCTCGCCGAAGGCACGGCGCCCGCCTTGGGCGCCGTTTTTACTTGGCCGGCAGGTTTGCTTCCAAACTGGCCGAGACCGGCGCCAGCGCAATCCGGGCGGCCCGGTCCTGCAGGCCCCAGATCAGCAGCGCTGAAATCGTATCAGGGCGCAACCGTCCAAGCATGATCACCGCGCCTTCCTGCCCGGCCCGGAACGCTGCCTGATCCAGAAACCGCCGGATCGACCGCGGGTTTTGACCGGCGCCGTCAAAATCGCGGAACACAACACCGGCCGGCACACCATCGCGCAGCGCCAGTTTCTGGACCGTGTTCAACCCGCTGTCCTGGGTCACCAGCCCGTAGCCGGCCGAGGCCGCAACTGCTGCAACCTGATCCGCCAGCGCCCGGTTGCCCTGCACCCCGGTCCCGATACCTTCGAGGATCGCCATGGCCTCCGGCAGCTTGCCGCGCCAGACCTCCAGCGCCGTCTCTGCGTCCTGCGGCGATGCAGATCTCGGCAGATCCGCCAGCATCAGCACTTCGAACCCCGCCGCCCTGCGCGCGGCCATCTTTGATGCAGCCTGCGGGTCTTCCGGATCAATGGCAAAGCTCAACGGATAGGGGAATTCCGCCAGCGCTTCGGCCCCGACAGCCCCCTCGTCGTCGATCAGCACAATCGACATCAGCGGCCGGTCTTCCGGATTGTCAAAAGGTTCGGCATAGGCGGTAAACGGCGTCTGGTCCGATACCCCCGCCGTGGCAAATCCGGCGTCCTGCGGCTTGTCCCGGTCGGTCAGCGGAACAACCGGTGTGCCGATACTTGGTGCCAAAGCTCCTTGCCCTCCAACCGCAGAGTCCTGAACTGTTTCGCTGTCAGAAGTACTCTCACCGCTGTCACCGCCAGCCTCTGGCAGAACCGGTGCCGCACCGATTACCGGCAGCGTGATTGCCTGCGGCGCGCTGCCGATATCCGGCGCCAGAACAGCAGAGGTCTCCGGTGTCTCAACCGGAACCGCCATGGCATCAGGCTGCGCAGCCTCTGCCGTATCCTCTTGCGCAATTTCGGGCGCCTCGGGCGCGGGTTCCGGTGCTGGCTCGGTGGCAGCTACAACGGCGGACTCAGCGCCCGGGGCCTGCGGCACCGCCGGCTGAACGGCCTGCGGCAGAGGCGCATCCGGTCCCTTTGTCAAACCCGGTGCTGCCGCTGTTTCCGGATCGCTGGAAGCGATAAGCGCCGCTGACTGCCCGACCTCGGGTTTGCCGGCCGGCGCGGTATCCGCCCCCGCAAGCGCGTTCAGGTCATCGCTGCCACCGGTTTCGGCCGGCGCGGCCGGCTGTGCCTCAACAAGATCTGCATCACGTCCCTGGCTGCTGGCGGGCGCTCCGGCAGCGTCCGTGGCGGCGTCGGTGCCGCCGTTTGGCATCTGCGGCGCATCGCCAGGATCATGCGCGGCAGGGGCCGGCACCGCTGCGATATCGGCACCGCTGTCCGGCAAGGGCACCGACAAAGACAGCATCGCCAGCCCGCCCGCGGCCAGCAATGCCCCGACACTCACGCCGCCCAGAAATCCACGCATGCCTGTTTTGCCTCTCAATCCGTTTTCGGTACCGCGCCGTTCCAGCGTGCCTGAGCGAACCCTGTTTCTGTTCACTCCGGCATTCGCCTATCCTGCCCTTGACGCTGCCCCGTATCCCTGAACATGTATGTTTCGACCACTATACTGCGGCGTGCCCTCCGCCCGCCACCCTTAAAAGAGCCCGCTACGATGCTGCTGCTGATAGACAACTACGATTCCTTTACCTACAACCTCGTCCATTATCTGGGTGAGCTGGGCGCGGAAATGGAAGTCCGCCGCAACGACGCCATCAACGTGCAGGAAGCCATGGCAATGAAGCCCTCAGGCATTCTGCTGTCGCCCGGTCCCTGCGACCCGGATCAGGCCGGCATCTGCCTGGCGCTGACCGAAGCCGCAGCCGAAACCGGCATACCCTTGCTGGGTGTTTGCCTGGGCCATCAGACCATCGGCCAGGCCTTTGGCGGCAAGGTGATCCGCTGCCACGAGATCGTGCACGGTAAGATGGGTAAGATGCACCACAAGGATACCGGTGTTTTCAAAGGCTTGCCGACGCCTTTTGATGCAACCCGCTACCATTCTCTGGTGGTTGAGCGCGACAGCCTGCCGGATTGCCTGGAAATCACCGCTGAACTGGAAGACGGCACTATCATGGGTCTGCAGCATAAGGAGCTGCCGATCCACGGTGTGCAGTTCCATCCGGAATCGATTGCTTCTGAGCACGGTCACGCGCTGCTGAAAAACTTTCTCGACGTGATGCAGGTGCCCGCATGAGCGACCGCCTGAAACCGCTTATCGGCGCCGCGGCGGAACGCTCGCTGACCCGCGATGAGGCTGAAACCGCTTTCACTCTGCTGTTTGAGGGCGAGGCCACGCCCAGTCAGATCGGCGGCCTTCTGATGGCGATGCGCACCCGTGGCGAAAGCGTTGACGAATACGCTGCTGCCGCCGCCGTGATGCGCGCCAAATGCAACCCGGTGAAAGCGCCTGCGGGTGCCATGGACATCGTCGGCACCGGCGGTGACGGCAAGAACACCCTCAACATCTCCACCGCCACTGCGTTTGTGGCGGCCGGCGCAGGCGTGGTGGTTGCCAAACACGGTAACCGCAACCTCAGCTCCAAATCCGGCACTGCCGACATGCAGTCCCAGATGGGCATTAACGTGATGGTCGGCCCGCAAGTGGTTGAAAAGGCAATAAATGAGGCCGGTATCGGCTTTATGATGGCCCCCATGCATCACCCGGCAGTGGCACATGTAATGCCCACCCGGTCCGAGCTTGGCACCCGCACTATCTTTAACATCCTCGGCCCGCTGACCAACCCGGCCGGCGTGAAACGCCAGCTGACCGGCGCTTTCAGCCGCGCGATGATCCGGCCGATGGCGGAAACGCTGAAAGCCCTGGGGTCGGAACGCGCCTGGCTGGTGCACGGTTCTGACGGCACGGATGAGCTGACAATTACCGGCGTCAGCTGGGTCTCCGCTTTGGAGGAAGACGGCAGCATCCGCGATGTCGAACTCCACCCCGAGGACGCAGGCCTGCCGGTGCATGACTTTGACATGATTGTCGGCGGCACCCCTGAAGAAAACGCAATGGCCTTCCGGGTGCTGCTGCAAGGCACGCCCTCTGCCTACCGGGATGCGGTGCTGCTGAACGCCGCCGCTGCGTTGGTTGTCGCGGGTAAGGCTGCCGACCTCAAGGAAGGTGTCGCGCGCGCGGCCGAGTCCATCGACAGCGGCGCGGCCAAGTCCAAGGTCGAGGCACTGGCGCGGATCACCTCAGCCGCATGACCGATCTTCCGCCGGGGCTGGGCGCCTGGTCCAGCCTGCCCTTTTTCACCGACCACTGGCCCGGGATCGCAGCTGCAATTGCTGAGGACCCCCGGACCATCCTGCCGCCCGCGCACCAGCGGTTCGCTGCGCTGGAGCTGACCCAGCCTGAGAACACTCGCGTGGTGATTCTGGGGCAGGATCCCTATCCGACGCCAGGCCACGCCCATGGGCTCGCCTTCTCAGCCGAGCCGGACGTCCGCCCCTTTCCCCGCTCATTGTCCAATATTTATAAGGAATTGGAGGATGATCTTGGCGTCGCCCGCCCGAATGCGGACCTGCACGGCTGGGCACGCCAGGGTGTTTTGCTTCTGAACACCGCGCTGTCAGTTCCCGCAGGCGAGGCAAACGGTCACAAGCACTTTGGCTGGCACCACCTGGTGCATCAGGTGCTGGAACTGGCCTCACAAACCCCCACCGCATGCATTCTGTGGGGAAATGCTGCACAAAAGCTTGAAAAACATATCAAACCGGGCGATCACCTGATCCTGAAAACAGCCCATCCCTCGCCGTTGTCGGCGCGGCGCGGCTTCTTCGGGTCCCGGCCCTTTTCAAAAGTGAACAATTGGCTCGCCGCCCGCGGTGAAACTGCCATAGACTGGAACGCAGGAACGGAGGCCCAGGCATGAGTGAAACTGGTATGACCAAAAACGTGCTCGACAAGATCAAGGCCTACAAACTGGAAGAAGTGGCCGCCGATAAGGCTGCCAAACCGCTGGAGGCGGTCGAGGCTGAGGCGCGCGATGCCTCCCCGGTGCGCGGCTTTGCCGACAGCTTGAAACAAGCCAACCGCAGCGGTTACGGTTTGATTGCCGAGATCAAGAAAGCCAGCCCCTCCAAGGGGTTGATCCGCCCTGATTTCGAACCGGCGGAACTGGCCAAGGCCTATGAGGACGGCGGCGCGACCTGCCTGTCTGTCCTGACCGACACCCCCAGCTTCCAAGGCGCCAAGGAGTTCCTGACCCAAGCCCGCGCGGCCTGTTCGCTGCCTGCGCTGCGCAAGGACTTCATGTATGACACCTATCAGGTGGCCGAGGCCCGCGCCCTGGGCGCCGACTGCATCCTGATCATCCTCGCCTCGGTCTCAGACGCCCAGGCGCAGGAGCTGGAAGAAAGCGCCTTTGACTGGGGCATGGATGTTCTGCTGGAGGTGCATGACGCCGAAGAGCTGGAACGCGCCTGCAACCTGAAATCGCCGCTGATGGGCATCAACAACCGCAATCTCAAGACGTTTGAGACCACACTGGACACCACCCGGGAACTGTCGCGCATGGTGCCAGCCGACCGCACCATCGTTTGCGAGAGCGGGCTGTCCACACCGGAAGACCTCAGCGACATGGCCCGTTACGGTGCGCGCACTTTCCTTATAGGCGAAAGCCTTATGCGGCAGGACGATGTCGCCGGTGCCACCCGTGCGCTGCTCGCCAATCCGCTGATGCCTGGCATGATGTAAAGGAGGATCGCAATGAGCCTCACCCATTTCGACACCAAGGGCGACGCCCATATGGTCGACGTCTCAGACAAGGCTGTGACTTCGCGTATCGCCACCGCTGAGGGCCACATTACCATGGCCCGGGAAACCTTTGATATCATTGCCGAAGGCCGTGCCAAGAAGGGCGATGTCTTGTCGGTGGCCCGTCTCGCGGGCATCATGGGCGCCAAGAAGACGCCCGATCTGATCCCGCTCTGCCACCCGCTGCCGGTGACCAAGGTTGCGGTGGAGCTGACACTGGACCCGGACCTGCCCGGCGTGCGGGTTGAAGCGACGGTCAAGACCACCGGCCAGACCGGGGTTGAGATGGAGGCGCTCACCGCCGTCTCCACTGCCGCGCTCACCGTCTATGACATGGCCAAGGCCGTGGACAAGGCGATGCAGATCGGCGGCATCCGCGTGACGCTGAAAGATGGCGGAAAATCAGGCAAGTACGAGGCGTAAATGATCCCGGTCAGCGAAGCCCGCGCGCATCTTTTAACGCTTGTTCAACAGCTTGAAACCGAACAGGTGCCGCTGGCACAGGCCGCGGGCCGGGTGCTGGCGGCTGATCTGCAAGCGCGCCGTGATCAGCCGCCGTTCTCCGCCTCAGCAATGGACGGTTACGCTGTGAACGCCGCTGAGGTTGAGCAGCACGCCATGTTCAAGGTGATCGGCGAAGCCTCCGCCGGTCACGCATTTCAGGGCCGCGCCGGCGCGGGCCAGGCCGTGCGTATCTTTACCGGTGCACCGGTACCTGAAGGCGCAAGTTTTGTTGTTATACAAGAAGATACAACCCGCAACGGCGACCTTATCACCATCACCGGCGCCCCCGGCAGCAACCACAACATCCGCCCTCGCGGCGGCGATTTCACCGATGGCCAGACCGTCACGGCCCCCAAGCGCCTGACACCGGCTGACATTGCCTTGCTGGCCGCTATGAACATCCCCGCGATACCCGTCACCCGCCGCCCGGAGATTGCACTGATCTCCACCGGCGACGAATTGGTGATGCCCGGCGGCACCCCAGGACCGGACCAGATCATTGCCTCCAACACCTTTGGCCTCAAAGCGATGCTCGAAGACCTTGGCGCCCGTGCCCGCATCCTGCCCATCGCCCGTGACACCGAAAGCTCGCTGCGCACGGCCTTTGAACTGGCCGAGGGCGCTGATCTGGTTGTCACCATCGGCGGCGCCTCGGTTGGTGATCATGATCTGGTCGGCAAGGTGGCGCAGGATCTCGGGATGGAGCGCAGTTTCTACAAGGTTGCTATGCGCCCCGGCAAACCGCTGATGGGCGGCCGGATGAATGGCGCTGCTATGGTTGGCCTGCCCGGCAACCCAGTTTCGGCCATGGTCTGCGGCCACGTGTTTCTGGCCCCGATGGTGCGATCCATGCTGGGATTGCCTGCACCATCGCAGCAGCACTTGCTGACGGCCGTCCTTTGCGCCCCCCTGACGGCCAATGGCCCGCGCGAGCACTACATGCGGGCAAATGTGCAAAACGGACAGTTGCAAGCGTTTGATAACCAGGACAGCTCCCTGCTCACCATTTTGGCCGAAGCCAACGCCCTGCTGCTCCGCCCGCCCAAGGACGGCGCGCGCAGCGTAGGCGATACTGTGCAATACTTGCCGATCTAAACCCCTTTCAGCTTTGCAAAAATACTCCCGCCGGAGGCACGCGCCCCAGGCGCGTTCTCTTTTACGCCTCGCCAGGGACTGCGATATTGACACAAAACGGGAACATGCGTAGAACAAAAGAAAACCCGAGGCGCGGAGGGAGCGGCGATGCTCACAAAAAAGCAACTGCAACTGCTGGAATTCATTCACAAACGTCTGCAGCGCGACAGCGTGCCGCCCAGTTTCGATGAAATGAAGGTCGAATTGGACCTGCGGTCTAAATCGGGCATTCACCGGCTGATCACTGCATTGGAAGAGCGCGGATTTATCCGCCGCCTGCCGCACCGCGCCCGCGCGATTGAGATTATCCGCCTGCCGGAAAGCCTGGGCGGAGCACCGGACGGACAGGGCTTTGCGCCAAAGGTGATCGACGGCGGTCAAACACAGCCTTCGCCCTCTGCGCCTGCCGCCGCAAAGCCAATGCGCCAGGCTGCTGTGGAACTGCCGGTGATGGGCCGCATCGCCGCTGGTGTGCCGATCGAGGCGATCAGCCAGGTGTCGCATCAGGTGGCGGTTCCGGGCGGTATGATCGCGCCGAACGGCCAGCATTTCGCGCTGGAGGTCAAGGGCGACTCGATGATCGAGGCCGGCATCAATGACGGCGACATCGTGGTGATCCGTGAAACCGGTACTGCTGATAACGGCGATATCGTTGTTGCATTGGTCGAGGGGCACGAGGCGACGCTGAAACGCTACCAGCGCCAGGGCAGCATGATCGCGCTGGAAGCCGCCAACCCGGCCTATGAAACCCGGCGCTACCCGGAAGATCAGGTGCAGATCCAGGGCCAACTGGTTGGGCTGATCCGCACTTATTAAGGGTTTTCCTGGCCAAGAATCCTCCGGAGGCGGGTGATTTCACCCCCCTCCGGCTGCCATCCTGTCCACAGCCGCTGTCCAGACACACTGCGGGATGTCTGCAGACCGCCTGTCGCGGTCACGGCGATGCTGCCCGTTTGGCGCATCACTGCCGATGTCAGCAGCAGACAGTTTTCCGGCGTTTGCGCCGTAACTGTGGAAACGATGATGTCTCCCTTTTTACAGGCACTTGCCTGCGCGAGCTTACGTTTCCCAGGCGCATGAACCAGCCGGAATCCCGGTCCTTGCCAAATCGGCAAAGCCTCTGTTTCACCGCTCCAGCGCGCCGCGGCAGCGATCTGCCCTGCCGGGTCGCCATCATTCTCCAGCCAGATTTTCGCAGTAAACCCCTGCCCTTTGGCCCGGGACAAGGCCCGGCCGTGCGGCGACATCACGCCAACCAGCCCGCCAGAATCAGCAATCAGGACAACAGGACGCTCTGCCGCGCCCCACATCAGCAGCGCACAGGCCGCTGGCAGCAGCCCTGCCAGCCGCAGCCACCCTTGCCAGATCACCGCAAACAGCATGCCCGCAGCAAACAGCGGCAGAACCCAGACGCCCGGCGCGGGCACATGCGACAGCGCCCCTTCGAATTCCGAGACGGTCTGCGCAACTGCCAGGATCCAGTCCAGCCCCCATCGCATAACTGTCAGCCCGATCATTTCCAGGCCAAACGGCGCCAGGCACAGTGCCAGCACCGCAGCTGGAATAACAACCGAGCCCATGACCGGAACAGACAACAGGTTCGCCAGCAGCCCGTAATGCGGCACCGTATTGAAATGCGCCGCAGCAAAGGGGGCGGTTGCCGCGCCGGCCACCGCAGATGAAATCACCAGCGCCAGAACCGGCCGCAGCCATCGCGGCCCCAACGGCACTTCCCTGTCCCGCAGCGCGGCAAAGACCGCAACCAGTGCCGCCGTTGCGGCGAAACTCATCTGGAAACCAGGGCTCAGCAGGCTTTCCGGGCGCCGCAGCAGCACAATCCAGGCGGCCACTGCAACTGCGCGCAGGGTAATCGCCCGCCGGTTCAGCAGCACAGCGCCAAACATCACCGCCACCATGACAAAGGCCCGTTCTGTCGCCACATTGCCGCCTGACAAGGCAAGATACCCCGCGCCGGCAGTCAGCGCCGCAAGCGCTGCCAGTTTCTTGACCGGCCAGCGCAGTGCCAGGACAGGTATCAGATTGAACGCAACTCTCAGCGCCGCAAAGACAAATCCGGTGAGCAGCCCCATATGCAACCCCGAAATGGCCAGAAGATGCGCCAGATTGCTTTGCCGCAGGGCAGTCAGCGTTTGTTGCCCCACGCCGCTGCGGTCGCCGGTGGTAAATGCGGCTGCAAACCCGCCCGTCTCTCCGGCTAAACGGTCTTGCAAGCCCTGCGCCATATTCCTGCGCAGGCGTTCCACTGGCAGGCCTTGGCCGGGTGCCTTTGCCAGCAGCACCGGAACCCTTGTGTACCCCAGACCGCCCAACTGCTTGAACCAGGCATGGCGGCGGAAATCGAACCCGCCGGGTTCGGCAGGCCCTTGCGGCGGCAGCAAATGCGCGGTGGTCATGACCCTGGCGCCGGGCGGCGGCACCTGTTCCTGCGCCTTCAATGATATGCGGACACGGGCCGGCGTGTTTTCCGCCGCCACCCGGTCCAGCCGAACCTGATCCAGGGTCAGCCGCAGGGCGTCGGTCGGCGAGCGGTCGACAGCCACGACACGTCCCTCCACCGCCCCGTAGTAGCGGAACTCCAGGACCGGAGCCGACACCCGGTGCGCCCGTGCTCCGGCCAGGCACAGCCCCGCCGCCGCAAGTGCAGGCGCCCACAGTAAAAACGCCAGCGACCGCCGGGACATGGCGCCGGCTGCCATCAGCAGCGCACACATCGCCAGCCCGGCAAACACGGTGGCGCCTGGCTCCGACTTCAAAGAAAAATAGGCACCGATCCCGGTCCCGAGAAACACCGGGGTCCAGGGGAACAGATGTCCCCGCTGCGCCTGCAGCAGGTCTGCAATGGCTGTGCTCGGCCGCATGCTTGCCCCCCGCCTTCTGGCCCGGTAGACAGGCTGAAACTCTAAACCTCACATGGTTTCCAAAAGGTAAATCCCGCTCATGACCCAACCGGTTGTCACCCGTTTCGCGCCTTCTCCCACCGGCTTTCTGCACATCGGCGGAGCCCGCACCGCGCTGTTCAATTGGCTTTATGCCCGCGGCCGCGGCGGCAAGTTCCTGCTGCGCATTGAAGACACCGACCGCGAACGCTCCACGCCCGAGGCGACCGCCGCCATCCTGCAGGGCATGGCGTGGCTGGGCCTGGATCATGACGGCGAGGTGATCAGCCAGTTTGAGGGCGCAGACCGCCACGCCGAGGTCGCCAGGCAATTGCTGGACGAAGGCAAGGCCTATAAGTGTTTTGCCAGTCAGGACGAAATCGCCGCCTTCCGTGAACAGGCCAAGGCCGAAGGCAAATCCACCCTCTACCGCTCGCCTTGGCGCGACGCAGATGCCTCCAGCCACCCGGATGCAGCTTTTGTGATCCGCATCAAAGCGCCGCAAAGCGGCGTTACCGTTATCAAGGATGAGGTTCAGGGCGACGTCACCATCAGGAACGATCAGCTTGATGACATGATCCTGCTGCGCTCGGACGGCACGCCGGTTTACATGCTGGCGGTTGTGGTCGACGATCACGATATGGGCGTCACCCATGTGATCCGCGGCGATGACCACCTGAACAACGCCGCCCGCCAGATGATGATCTACGAGGCGATGGGCTGGGACGTGCCGGTCTGGGCGCATATCCCGCTGATACACGGGCCGGACGGCAAAAAACTGTCCAAACGCCATGGTGCCTTGGGGGCGCAGGAATACCAGGCGATGGGCTATCCGGCGGCCGGCATGCGCAACTATCTGGCCCGTTTGGGCTGGTCGCATGGCGATGACGAATTTTTTACGGACGATCAGGCCAAGGCGTGGTTTAACTTTGATGGCATCGGCAAAAGCCCGGCCCGGTTCGACACCAAGAAGCTGGAGAATCTCAGCGGTCAGCATATCGCCGTTAGCGACGACGCCGCACTGCGGCAAGAAATCAGCGCCTATCTGGGCGCAGCCGGAGAAACTGCCCTGACTGACGCACAGTCACAGGGTCTGGAAGCTGCGATGTATTGCCTCAAGGACCGGGCACGCACCTTCCCTGAACTGCTTGAAAAAGCGCATTTTATCCTTTCATCACGGCCAATTGACCGGGATGCGAAGGCAGAAAAGGCGCTATCTTCTGTATCCGATGGTATACTGGGTGAATTGACGCCGCAGCTGCAAAATGCTAGCTGGGTCCGTGACGATCTGGAGGCGCTTCTGAACGCATTTGCAGAAGCCCATGATACCAAGTTCGGCAAGCTGGCAGGCCCTTTGCGGGCAGCACTGGCGGGCCGGGCGGTAACGCCTTCGGTGTTCGATATGATGCTGATTCTGGGCCGCGATGAAACCATTGCCCGGCTCCAAGACGCAACAGGCTGAAACCGGTCCTTAACTCCCGGGTAAGCCTGTTTTGATAACACAACCCCTGCGCGACTCCGCGCAGGCGCTGCCCCGCATGAAGACGCCTGCACGGCCGCTCTCGTGCCTGTAACAGGAAGGGACATCCATGACCGAGACACAGAAATCTGCCACGCTCAGCCTGAATGGCGAAACCTACGAGCTGCCCATTTTCTCGCCAACGGCCGGGCCCGATGTTCTCGACATCCGCAAGCTCTACGCGAAGGCAGGTGTGTTCACCTATGACCCGGGCTTCACCTCGACCGCCAGCTGCGACAGCACCATCACCTATATTGACGGCGACAAGGGCGAACTGCTGCACCGCGGCTACCCGATCGACCAGCTGGCATCGAAGTCCCATTACCTCGAGGTTTGCTACCTGCTGCTTTACGGCGAACTGCCGACCGTCACCCAGCTGGAGGATTTCGAGACCCGTGTGACCCGTCACACCATGGTGCATGAGCAGATGCACAACTTCTTCCGCGGCTTCCGCCGCGATGCGCATCCGATGGCGACGCTGGTTGGCGTGGTCGGCGCGATGTCGGCCTTCTATCACGACTCGCTGGATGTCACCGATCCGTGGCAGCGCGAAGTCGCCGCCGTGCGTCTGATCGCCAAACTGCCGACCATTGCCGCGATGGCCTATAAATATTCAATCGGCCAGCCGTTTGTGTATCCGAAGAACGATCTGGATTACGCAGCCAACTTCCTGCACATGTGCTTCTCGGTTCCGGCTGAAGAATACCACGTGAACCCGATCCTGAGCCGGGCGATGGACCGCATCCTGACCCTGCACGCGGATCACGAACAGAACGCTTCCACCTCGACCGTGCGTCTGGCCTCTTCCTCGGGCGCAAACCCGTTTGCCTGTATCGCCGCCGGCATTGCCTGCCTCTGGGGTCCGGCCCACGGCGGCGCCAACCAGGCCTGCCTGGAAATGCTCAAGGAAATCGGCTCGGTCGACCGCATCCCCGAGTTTATCGCACGCGCCAAGGACAAGAACGATCCGTTCCGCCTGATGGGTTTCGGCCACCGCGTCTATAAAAACACCGACCCGCGCGCGACCGTGCTGAAGCAATCCGCGGACGAGGTTCTGGATCTGCTCGGCGTCGAGGACAACCCGCTGCTGCAAGTTGCCAAGGAGCTGGAGCAGACCGCGCTGAACGACCCCTACTTCATCGAGAAGAAGCTGTTCCCCAACGTCGATTTCTACTCGGGTATCATTCTTGAGGCGATGGGTTTCCCGACGTCGATGTTCACCCCGATTTTTGCGCTGTCGCGCACCGTCGGCTGGATCTCGCAGTGGAAAGAGATGATCGCCGATCCGCAGAACAAGATCGGCCGCCCGCGCCAGCTGTACCTGGGCGAGACCATGCGCGATTACATCGACATCGAAAAGCGCTGACCGCCAGTTGCAATGAACATTCAAACGCCCCGCAATTCGCGGGGCGTTTTCTTTTGCGGTCTCCAAGAGAGTCTGTGTTTTTCGGGGCTAGGCCCCGAAGGCAATGCCACCGCAACAGCCATAAAACAGCGACAATTCCGGATCATTACTCAGACCGTTTCTATGGAAAGTTCAATATTTAGAAGTGTTTGACTAAGACAATCAAACTCAATACCAAACCGTCAGGTTTACTTACTTCTGGCAGGGCGGCCCCGTGCACGCATTTGCAAAAGCCCTCTGCCAGCCGACTATGGGATTGGTGACATGGAACTCTTGATCTTGCTCGGTATCGGCCTGACCATCGGCGGCGTTGCCATTGCCCTGGATGATGACGACGATGGCATTACCAAGGGCGACACCACCGCCGACGCCACAGAGGATAACGACGACCTGGCGGGCGGATCCGGCGAGGACACAATATTCGCCAAGGACGGCGACGACATAGTAGACGGCAATGCCGGAAACGACCGGCTGTTTGGCCAAGGCGGACAGGATTTGCTGATTGGCGGCGAAGGTGACGATTTCCTGCGGGGAGGCTCCGACCATGATTCAATCATTGACGGCACGGGCAGCGATACTCTGATCGGGGATGCAGGCAACGATTTCATTGTGTCGACCAGCGCCTTTGATCCGGACAACGTCGTGGAAGCCGGCAGAGAATGGGCCGCCAACGATGATCCGGACGTTGACGTGCAACTGGAACCTGAGCTGAACCACGATACCGACGAAGACGCGGATGTGATCCAGGCGGGCGGCGGCAATGACGATGTTATCGCAGGCAACGGCGACACAGTGAGCCTGGGAGAAGGCCTGGATGAACTGATCCTCGGCGATTGGATCGAGGCCGGCGATGAACCGGTTGTTCTGACAGACTACAGCCGCCTTGAAGATGTTATCGTCTATTCTCACGATGGCGAAGGCACGCCGCCTGAAATCACAGTTGAGAACACTCTTGACCAATTCGGTGATGAGGATGACGCTCTGCTGCTGGCAGATGGCGAGGTTTTTGCTCGTATCCAAGGCGCCGGTGGTCTGATTACAGCAGGCAACGTTATGGTGCTGACCCGCGCCTGAAATGAAATGCCGGAGACACTCCCCGGCATTTTCTTTCAATTCTCAGCCGACCTGAAACTGCTCAGCGCCCTTCGAATTTCGCGGGGCGCTTTTCCATGAAGGCGGTGACGCCTTCATGGAAATCGCGGGTCTTGCCGCATTGGCCCTGCAGATGCGCCTCTTCCGACAGCTGCTCGGCCAATGTGCGGCCAAAGCTTTCGCGCAGGGCGGATTTGGTGGCGGCAAAAGCCTTGCTGGGGCCGCTGGCCAGATATTCCGCGCGCTTCCGCCAATGGGCGTCGAACTCTGCATCCGGCACCGCTTCCCAGATCATCCCCCAGTCGCAGGCCTGCCGGGCGCTGACGCGGTCGGCAAACAGGGCAGCCCCCATTGATTTGGCCAGACCGATCTGGCGCGGCAGGAACCAGGTGCCGCCGGCGTCAGGGATCAGGCCGATTTTGCTGAAGGCCTGCATGAAAAACGCGCTTTCAGAGGCGATCACCACATCGGCGGCCAGCGCCAGATTGGCCCCTGCCCCGGCAGCGGCACCGTTGACGGCCGCCACAACCGGCACCGGGCAATCATAAATCGCCTGCAGCATCGGCAGGTACTCGTCGCGCAGCGTGCGTTCCAGATCCAGCTGGCCGCCGTTGCTGCCTGCGTCGCTCAGATCCTGGCCCGAGCAGAACGCATCGCCCGCCCCGGTCAACACCACAGCGCGGGCCTCGGAAGACGCCATGCGCATCGCATGGGTGATCTCGGACCGCATCCGGCTGTTAAGCGCGTTCTTGCGCGCTTCGCGGTTCAGGGTGACAACCGCCAGCCCGTCCTGCAGAGAAAACAGGATTTCCTTATAGTCCATCGGAGTGCCTCACGTAACTTGCGTTCAGAGGCCAGAAACGCGTGTGCCTGGCCGTTTGCCGGTATGGTGACGGAAAGCCCGCCCGCCGGAAAGCCGGACCCGGCGTCAATCCTTCAGGATTTTCCGCAACCGCTCCTGCTCGTCAGCGCTCAGCCCCTGCTCGGCGGCCTTGGGCGCGCGGGCGCGTCCCCGCACATAGAAGACGGCGATCACAACGGCGGCCAGCAGCATCAGCGGGCCTGCAGCCCACAACAGCCAGTTGGCGCCGCCGGTGGTGGGGCGCAGCAGCACATACTCGCCATAGCGGTCGACGATAAAACTCATCGCCTCGCTGTCGCTGTCACCCGCAACCAGCCGCTCGCGTACAAGGACACGCAGATCACGGGCCAGTTCGGCGTTGGACTCATCAATGCTTTCATTGCGGCAAACCAGGCAGCGCAGGTCCTTGGACAGCTCCCGCGCGCGGCTTTCAAGTGCTGGATCGGCCAGCACCTCATCCGGCTCCACTGCCAGTACCGGAGCGGGCGCGATGATAGCTACAGCAGCAAATCCGGCCAGTGCCAGGATCAAAAAGCGCAAGGTTTTCATTCCGCGGGCACTCCTGTTTCCGGTGCCTTGCGCGCGCCTGCAGCAACGCGGAAACGCCGGTCGCTAAGGCTCAGCAGCCCGCCAAGCGCCATCAGGATAGAGCCGCCCCAGATCCAATTGGCAAGGGGTTTGATATAGGTGCGCATGGTCCAGCTGCCATCGGCCTGCTGATCGCCCAGCACCACGTAAAGGTCACGGGTGACGCGGTAATCAATTGCGGCCTCGGTGGTTGGCATCCGGCTGACCGGATAGTCGCGCTTTTCCGGGAACATCACCGCTTCGGGCTGCCCGTTGCGCGTCACCTCGACCCGGCCTTTGGTGGTAAAGTAGTTCGGCCCCTGTTCCCGGCTGACATCCGTCAGCATCAGGGTAAAGGCACCAACGTCAAAGGGTTCGCCGATGCGGGCCACGCGGATATCTTCCTGTTCCCAGGCGGTCAGGCCGGCGATGGCAAAGATGGTGATGCCCAGCCCGCCATGGGCCACGGCCTTGCCCCAATCGGCACGCGGCAGCCGCAGCATCCGTTGCAGGCGGCCCGATTTGCCACTGCGCAGCCACAGATCAGCCAGCGCCCCGAACACCATCCAGGAGCCCAGGAACAAACCCACCGGCCCCAGCGCGGACTTGCCGGTCTGCAGCGCCCAGGCCAGCACACCCAGCGACACCGCCAGCACGAAGACATAGCGCAGCTGCCAAGCAGTGCGCCCGATCCGGCCGCGTTTCCACGGCAGCATGGCGCCAACCGGCATGATCAGCCCCAGTGCGATCATGAAAGGGGTAAAGGCAGAATTGAAGAACGGCGGGCCGACGCTTAGCTTTCGGTCCAGCAGCATATCCGCGAGGATCGGCCAGACAGTGCCGAAGAAGACCACAAAGCAGCTGACCGCCAGCAGGATGTTATTGGCCACCAGTGCGCTTTCGCGGCTGACCATGCCAAAGACGCCCTTGGCCTCCATCGCCTGGGCGCGGGCCGCAAACAGCGTCAGCGCGCCGCCGGTGAAAAACGCCAGAATGAACAGGATGAACACGCCGCGTTCCGGATCGTTCGCAAAGGCATGCACACTGGTGATGATGCCCGAGCGCACGATGAATGTCCCGATCAGCGAGAAGCCAAAGGCCAGGATCGCCAGCAGGATGGTCCAGCTCTTCAGCGCCTCTCGTTTCTCCACCACAATGGCGGAATGCAGCAGCGCCGCCGCCAGCAGCCAGGGCATGAAGGAGGCATTCTCAACCGGGTCCCAGAACCAGAACCCGCCCCAGCCGAGCTCGTAATAGGCCCACCAGGAGCCCAGCCCGATACCGATGGTCAGGAAGATCCAGGCCGCCAGCGTCCAGGGCCGCACCCAACGGCCCCAGGCGGCATCAATGCGGCCTTCGATCAGGGCAGCAACGGCAAAGGAAAACGCCATGCTCAGCCCGACATAACCGAGATATAGGAACGGCGGATGGAAGGCGAGGCCCGGATCCTGCAGCAGCGGGTTCAGGTCCTGCCCGTCAAACGGCGGCACTGCCAGACGCAGGAACGGATTGGACGTGAACAGGATGAAGGCATAAAAAGCCACGCCAATGGCTGCTTGCACCGCCAGAACCCGCGCCTTCAACGTGGGCGGCAGCCCGCCGCCAAAGACCGAGGCCATCGCCCCGAACAGGGCAACGATCAGCACCCACAGCAGCATTGATCCTTCGTGGTTTCCCCAAGTGCCGGAGATCTTGTAGAGCATCGGCTTGGCCGAATGGCTGTTCAGCGTCACCAGCTTCAGCGAGAAATCAGAGGTGATGAATGCCCAGGTCAGCGCCCCGAAGGCAAAGGCGGTGAACAGGAACTGCGCCTGTGCCGCGGGCTCCGCCACGGCCATCCAGCCGGGCCAGCGTTTATGGGCGCCGATCAAGGGGATAACAGCCTGCACGATCGCAATCATGAAGGCGAGGATAAGGGCGAAGTGGCCAAGCTCTGTAATCATGTATTTTCCTATACGCCTGTCTGCTGCGGGCGCCAATGGCATTCGCCGCGCCATGCCGCCGCAGCCGCTAAAATGTGATCAGCCGCGACGGGCTTTCCAGGCTTCCAGCGCCGGGTTTTCCTCTGCGCCCGTGGCCTGAAGCCGCGCTGCGGCGTCGGTGCCGGTAGAGGCCGCCGCAGGTGAATCGGCCCGCAGCCTGTTCAGCGCGGCGATGTTTTCGACGGCCTGGGGAACCCGCGCCATGCTGACCGCCAGACCATGCTGAAACTCCTGTGCCTTCACCTGATGCCGCGCCCCGAAATAGAAGGAGACAATAACGCCCAGCAGCCACCACAACGGTTCCGGCACCAGCGCGAGTCCCTGCATCCGGGCGGCGAACCACACCGGGTCGCTCAGCGCAGACACCATCAGCGCCAGCGTTCCCAGGGCCAGCAGAGGGCGCGGCAACCGGTTCACCCCATCCATAAGGTGGTCAAACCAGCCTTTTGCGGGCTGGTGAAATTCGGTGCCAAACTGGCCAAGCGCTGCAATCTGAACGTCATGGGCACGGCCGGCACCGGCTTCGGCGTTTTCGCGAAAGACTTCGGCAGTTTCCCGCAGGACATTGCGTTGGCTGCCAAAAACAAGCCCCAGAATGTCAGAGATTACCCCCATGCCGCGATCCTTTCCTGAAAGGCCTGCTGGTTCAGATGGTAGTTCGGCGAGATGAATTCCTCGGCCCGTTTGATCCAGCCGCCTTTGCCGCCCGCGCGGGTGCGGGCGTATTTGCGGCTGGCCGGCCGGCGGTCTGCCAGACGGAAGTAATAATTGCGCCTCGCGATGCCATAGGCGTCGCGCAGGCCCGTCGCATCAACGGTGGCAGCATCGGCGGCGGCGCCTGCCGTCTGCGGTCCGATTGTGCCGTCCACCGCAACCCTGTACCCCATATCGCGCAGCAACCGCTGCAGGATGCGCACCGCGTTGCTGCCGGCATTCACATACATATCAAAGACCGTGGCCTGGAGGCACTCCGGCAGGCTGGCAATCCGGGGCGCGTCGAAATAGTGGCGGATGAAAATGGCCACGGCTTGCGCGCGGGTCAGCGCCTTCACATCCCCGGCGTCCACATCCCCGTCGCCGGTCACATCCAGCCCCAGCCGCCGCAGGGTCCCGATGGTCACACCGTATTTGGTCGCGCCGCCGGGGTCATCCGGATCATTCACAAAACCGCCTTCCCGCGCCACAATCTCAGCGGCGATTTCCTTAACACTCTGCATCGAACCTCACCCTTTTCTGGTGAGTCAATCATCGTGAAAATACGAAAAGATCTCCTGACAGCGGCGTACGCATGTTGCGCAACACCGCCTCAGGAACGCTGCCGCACCGCGCCGAGCCCGGCCCAACGCAAAACGCCTCCCCGAAGGGAGGCGCCTTTTGGGCGGGAGCCATTTGGTCAGAAACCGGTCTCAGGTTTCGGGTTCCTGATAGACCCCCTGCTCCTTCAACGCGTCCATGACTTCCTTGGGCATATAGGTCTCGTCATGTTTCGCTAGAATTTCAGAGGCTTCAAAGACGCCATTCACGTAACGCCCGGTGCCTACCATGCCCTGGTTTTCTTCAAACAGATCCGGCAGCACACCGGTATAGGCGACCTGCACCGTCGCACCTCCATCAGTAACCGCAAAACGCACGGTTTCACCCTGGCCGCGCTGCAGCGTGCCTTCCTCAACCAATCCGCCGATGCGGAACACTTCGGACGGTTTCGGCGGCGCCTCGGCCACCTGGCTGGGCGAACGGAAATAGTTGATCCCGTCACGCATGGCATAGCCGATCAGGGCGGTTGCAACCACCAAAGCCACTGCGGCAACGGCAATGACCTGGATCCGGCGCTGTTTCTTCAGGTTCTTCATGGTGTCCTCACTTCAAGGTCCCTGCCTGCGCCGCTCCCGGATCAGGGGAACAGCGGCGCCATCATCAGACCTTCGGTCTCAGTCTCACCTAACATCAGGTTTGCGTTCTGCAAGGCCTGGCCGCTGCTACCTTTTGTCAGGTTATCAAGTGCTGCAATCACAATGGTCCGGCCATCGATCCGGTCCTGCGCCACACCGATATGGCAGAAGTTGGAGCCGCGCACATGGTGGGTGCTGGGGGCCTCGCCAAAGGGCAGCAGTTCGATAAAGGGCTCATCAGCGTAAGCCCTGGCAAAGGTGTCATGGATCGTCCGCGCGTCGCCTTTTACATAAACGGTCGCCAGAATGCCCCGGTTGACTGGCAGCAGATGCGGGGTGAATTGCACCTTTACGGGGCGGCCCGCGATCTTGCTGAACTCCTGGTCGAATTCGCCCAGATGCCGGTGGGTGCTGCCGATGGCATAGGCGTTATAGCCCTCGCTCAGCTCTGCATGCAGCAGGTTTTCCTTGAGCGACCGGCCGGCGCCTGAGACAGCGCATTTCAGATCCAGAATAATGTCGTCCAGATCAATGACCCCAGCCGAAATCAACGGGCGCAGGGCAAACTGACCGGTGGCTGCGTTGCACCCAGTGCCGGCCACCAGCCGCGCGGATTTGATCTCATCCCGGTAGAACTCGGTGAGGCCATAGACCGCCTCCTCCTGCTGTTCCAACGCGGAATGGGGATTACCGTACCATTTCTCGTACTCAGCCGGATCACGCAGCCGGAAGTCTGCCGACAGATCCACGATCTTCAGGCTTGCGGGCAGCGCCGCAATCACTTCCTGGCTGGTCTTATGCGGCAGAGCGCAGAAGCACAGATCAATGCCGGCGAAATCAATCTCGCCGATCTTGCACAGTACCGGCAGTTCCATATGGCGCAGATGCGGGAACACTTCCGCCATTGTCATACCGGCCTTGCGGTCGGCAGAGAGCGCCGCAATTTCGAGGTTCGGATGCTGGGCGATCAGCCGCACCAGTTCGGCGCCAGTGTAGCCGGAAGCGCCAAGAATAGCCACTTTATGGGTCATGTCAGACCTCGTCTTTCAATGTGATTTGCCGTTCTGCAGCCATCTGCGGTGAGAATTAGGAGGAAATGCGCCCGTGCACTTTGACCTGGAACAAGGTTCCGCGCGGTCTGTTCTCAGGCGGCCTGAAAGGTGATTTCCCGTCGGAGAAACTGGGTCGCCCGGTCGCTGACGCGGCCCGGGTTTCCGGTGGTGAAGAAACCGCCGGCACCAGTGCCGTGCATGTCGGGATGCCGTGTCAGGTAATCCGCCAGACTGTCCGCAACCAGATTTCCCTGGCTGAACACTTTGACCCCCGGTCCCAGTGCCGCCTGGAAAGTCTGTTCCATCAGCGGGTAATGGGTACAGCCCAGAATGGCGGCTTGCGGATGCGGCATTTTACGTTGCAGGGCATCCACATGGGAGCGCACCAGGGCCTCAGCGAGGATCATGTCGCCGTCCTCGATTGCGTCCACCACACCGCCGCAGGCCTGGGCCTCGACATCCACACCAATGGCGCGGAAAGCCAGCTCCCGTTGAAAGGCGCGGCTGGCGACAGTTGCAGGCGTGGCAAACAGCGCAACGTGTTTCACTTCGACTTCGCGCGGAGGCGAATTGTCGCCCCACTGGCGCTCTGTCAGCGCTTCAATGAGAGGGACAAAAACCCCCAGCACCCGTTTGCCCTTGGGCAGCCCGCCCTCCTGCATCCGGCGCAGCGCCGCAGCAGAGGCCGTGTTGCAGGCCAGGATCACCAGATCGCAGCCTTTGCTCCACATATCTTCGACCGCAGCCCTGGTCAGCTGATAGACATCTTCGGCATCGCGCACACCGTAGGGCGCGCGGGCGTTGTCGCCGTAGTAAAGGAAATCCAAATCCGGCAGACGTTTCTGCACGGCGTCAAGGACGGTCAGTCCGCCCAATCCTGAATCAAAGATGCCTACAGCCATGTCGCCTTCTCACGCGTGGTGTTTCTCTTCGAACTCAAACCCATACCCGTGGGATTTGAGCGGTACTGAAGAAAGCTCATACGTCGCTTTGCGAAAGAAATCCATAAGTGCTTTTGTGTCTTTGGCCATTGGCGCCGGAACGCTGCAAGTATCGTTGGGGCAAAAGCAGACCGGGGCGCTGCCCCGGACCCCGGGGTATTCAGGACCAGAAAGAAGCGGCGGAACGGCAAACGCCGCGCGTCAGCGTGGCGCCGGGCCCAACCGGGAAGGACCATCCTGCGGATGGCCCTGAGCGGGCGGGAGTGTCCCGCCCGGCCCTTGGTTACTCTGCCGCGTGTTTCAGCGGCACGCCGCCCTGGCGAAGGGCTGCCAGCAGCTCCTCACGGCGCTTCGCAGTTTTCTGCTCATTTGCCATCTTCACCGGACCGAAACCGCGGATCGAGAGCGGCAATTCAGCCAATGCCAGCAGAGGCTCCATGATGTCCGGCGCCGCTTTCGGCAGCCACTCCATCATGTCCGCTTCATATTGCTTGATCAGGGCGCGCTCCATCTTGCGTTCCTCGGTGTAGCCGAAGATGTCGAGCGGTGTGCCGCGCAAGCGTTTCAGCTTGGCCAGCAGGCGGAAACCGCGCTCCATGCTTGCACTGAACTTGCGTTTTTTCGGACGCCCGTCCGCATCGGTGCCGCCCAGCATCGGCGGCGCCAGGTGATAGGACAGCTTGAGGTCGCCTTCAAACTCCGCCTCCGCCTTGGCGCGGCTGTCGAGCAGCAGGCGGGCGACTTCGTATTCGTCCTTGTAGGACAACAGCTTGTGATAGCCCTTTGCCGCTGCCTCTTTCAGCGCGGGATCGCTGATACCGTCGAGCAGCCTAGCATAACGCCTGGCCAGCCCTTTGCCCTGATATGCCACCAGATGATCGGCACGGAAGGCGATCTTCTCCTCGAGGGTTTTCGGCTTTTCTGATGTGTCCGGCCGGCTCAGACGGGCCGCGTCTTCGGGGTGCAGCACCGCCCAGCGGCCGATATCGAAGGCGCGCAGGTTGCGCTCCACAGCGGCGCCGTTCAGCGTGATCGCCTGCTTGATCGCCTCAAAGCTGACAGGCACCAGGCCGCGCTGCCAGGCGCCGCCGAACACCATCATGTTGGAGAAGATCGAATCCCCCATGGTGGCGCGGGCCAGTTCGGACGCATCGAACAGATCGACCCGGTCGCGCAGGCGGGCCTGCAGCGCCACTTCCAGGCGGTCGGTCGGCACCTTGAACTCGGTGTTCTTGGTGAACTCGCCGGTGATGATTTCATGGCTGTTCACCACGGCGCCGGTCAGGCCAGTAGAGGTTAGGCCCAGGGTCTTGGCCCCCGCACTCACCACCAGGTCGCCGCCGATCAGCGCATGCGCCTCGCCGGTGGCGACGCGGATCGCCGAGATGTCATCGGGGGTGTTGGCAATCCGGCAGTGGATATGCACCGCGCCGCCCTTTTGGGCGAGACCCGCCATTTCCATCAGCCCGGCGCCCTTGCCGTCAATCTGTGCAGCTTGCGCCAGAATGGCGCCGATGGTCACAACGCCGGTTCCGCCGACACCGGTGATTACCACGTTGTGGGTGCCGTCAATGGCCGGCAGTTCCGGCTTTGGCAGATGCGGCAGGTCGATGTCGGCGGTCGCCTCCTTGCGGATCTTGGCACCCTCGACCGTCACAAACGAAGGACAGAAACCGTTGACGCAGGAGAAGTCCTTGTTGCACGACGACTGGTCAATCGCCCGTTTGCGGCCCAGTTCGGTGTCCTTGGGCACGATGGAGACGCAGTTCGATTGCACCCCGCAATCGCCGCAGCCTTCGCAGACGTCGGTGTTGATGAACACCCGCTGGTCCGGGTCCGGGAACTGGCCCTTCTTGCGGCGGCGGCGTTTTTCGGCGGCGCAGGTCTGGATATAGATAATCGCAGAAACGCCTTCGACCTCTTCAAATTCGCGCTGGATCTTCATCATTTCGGCGCGTTCGTGCATCCGCATGCCGGCCGGGAACAGCGTGGCGTCGACGTCTTCCTTCTCGTCATAGACCACGGCCATGGTTTTAACGCCCATCGCAGTCAGCTCATGCGCGATTTGCTGCGCGGTCAGCCCGCCCTCGGCCTGCTGGCCACCGGTCATCGCCACCGCGTCGTTATAAAGGATCTTGTAGGTAATGTTGGTGCCTTCGGCCAATGCAGCCCGGATCGCCTGCACACCGGAGTGGTTATAGGTGCCGTCGCCCAGGTTCTGGAACACATGTTTGCGGTTGGAGAACGGAGCCTCGCCCACCCAGTTGACGCCCTCGCCGCCCATATGGGTAAAGCCGGTGGTCTCGCGGTCCATCCATTGCACCATAAAGTGGCAGCCGATGCCGGCATAGGCGCGGGAGCCTTCCGGCAGTTTGGTTGACGAGTTGTGCGGGCAGCCCGAGCAGAAGTAGGGCAAGCGGGATGCGATTTCCTCGGCGTTGTCGGCGCGGCGGGCCTCTGACAGGTTTTCGAGGCCGGCCCGGATGGCCTCGGTCTCGCGGCCTTCCTCAATCAGGATGCCGCCCAGTTTTTCGGCGATCATGATCGGGTCCAGCGCATAGCGGGTCGGGAACAGCTCCTCGCGGTGCATGCTGCCGGCGCCGCCCTTGTACCAGCCATAGACCCGGCGGCCCTGGCGGTCGTCAAAGATCGCTTCCTTGATCTGGATCTCGATCAGCTTGCGCTTTTCTTCGACCACAACAATCAGATCCAGGCCTTCGGCCCAGTCGTGGAAGCCCTTCATGTCCATCGGGAAGGTCTGGCCCACCTTATAGGTGGTCAGCCCCAGCCGTTCGGCCATGGTCTCGTCGATGTTCAGCAGCTTCAGCGCATGCACCAGATCAAGCCAGTTCTTGCCGGCGGCAACAAAGCCGATCTTGGCGCCGGGTTTGCCCCACATGCGCTTGTCCATCTTATTGGCGTGGCTGAAAGCCTCTGCCGCAAAGCGCTTGTAGTCGATGATCCGGTCTTCCTGGCGGAAGCGGTCGTCGTCCAGGCGGATGTTCAGCCCATCTGCCGGCATGTCGAATTCCGGCGTGACCAGCTGCATCCGGTCCGGGTTTGCATCCACAACCGAGGTGACTTCGATCGTGTCCTTCATGGTCTTGAGGCCGGTCCACAGGCCCGAAAAGCGCGACAACGCATAGCCATAGATGCCGTAATCAAGGATTTCCTGCACACCCGCCGGGCTGACGATTGGCAGGTAGCAGTCCAAGAGCGACCATTCCGACTGGTGCAGCACGGTGGAGCTTTCGCCGGTGTGGTCATCGCCCATCGCCAGCAGCACGCCGCCGTGTTTTGACGAGCCGGCCATATTGGCATGGCGGATCGCATCACCCGAGCGGTCAACACCCGGCCCCTTGCCGTACCACAGGCCGAATACACCGTCGTATTTGCCCTCGCCGCGGACCTCGGCCTGCTGCGCCCCCCACAGGGCGGTCACGGCCAGATCTTCGTTCAGACCGTACTGGAAGGTGACATCCGCCGCCTTCAGATGCTTCTCGGCCTTGCTCATCTGCAGGTCGACTGCCCCCAGGGGCGAACCGCGGTAGCCGGTGACAAGTCCGGCGGTATTGAGACCCGCCGCCCGGTCGCGGTGCTTTTGCATCAGCATCAGCCGCACCAGTGCCTGGGTGCCGTTCAGCAGTACCGGCGATTTCGTCAGGTCGTACTTGTCATTAAGTGAGATTTTCGGCGTGCTCATCGTGGCCTCCTCAACCGGGATTAGCTTGCACTTTCTGACCCCAAGAATAGGTCATAATTGCTGACCTGAATAGCCGCTTTTTTTTCGTTTTTGCTCGCTTGCGTCACGGAAACTGATACATAACTAAGATTTCATACAGTCGGCCCCAAACGCACAGAAAGTAACGCATATGGATTGGGATAAGCTCAGAATATTTCACGCGGTGGCCGATGCGGGCAGCCTGACCCATGCCGGTGACAGGCTGAATCTGTCGCAATCGGCGGTCAGCCGCCAGATCCGGGCACTGGAAGAGAGCCTGAATGCGACGCTTTTTCACCGCCATGCGCGCGGACTGATTCTCACCGAACAGGGTGAGCTGCTGTTTGACGCCACCCAATCCATGTCCACCCGGCTTGAAGCCGCCTCTGCCCGCATCCGCGACAGCGAGGAGGAAGTGTTCGGCGAGTTGCGCGTCACCACCACTGTGGGTTTCGGCACCCTGTGGCTGGCGCCGCGGCTGACCAAACTGTATGAGCAGTATCCCAATCTGAAAATCGACCTTATGCTGGAAGAACGTGTTCTGGACCTGCCGATGCGCGAGGCCGATGTGGCCATCCGCATGAAAGAACCCAGCCAGGCCGATCTGGTGCGCAAGCGGCTGATGACGGTGCGGATGGGTCTATATGCCTCTCCGGCCTATCTGGAACAGCGCGGCACTTTGGAAACCGCTGAAGACATTTCCCAGCACCGGCTGATCTGTCAGAACCAGCGCTCCGCCCAAGTGGGTTCAGCCGCGGTTCTTGGTAAAATGCTGATGGCCCATAACCCGGGGTCGCTGCTGACCGTCAACAACTATTTCGGCGTGCTGCAGGGCGTGCTGCACAATCTGGGGGTCGGCATTCTGCCGGATTATGTGACCGAGGAATTCCCGCAACTGGTCGAGGTGCTGCCGGAAGAGGATCAGCACAGCGTGCCGGTCTACCTCGCCTATCCAGAAGAACTGCGCCATTCCCAGCGGGTCGGCGCGTTCCGCGACTTTGTGCAATCCGAAATCATGGCGCACCGGAAGCATATGAAAGAGCTGGGGAAACTCTGACCCGCGCCGACGCATCAGCGGGCCAAGTTCGCGCTGCAATGCAGCGTCGTGGCCGGTTTTGATTTGTCCGAACCGGTGCAGCGCCCCAAGCCATGCAATTTCCGCATACCAGCATTGACCCATCTTTGACATTAATCCCCTTGAAGGGGCAGGCCCGGCGCCCTAAATGAAGCTCATGAAGGCGGCGGCTTCGCCCCCCTTCATACCTCCCTGTTGGACTTCGGCCGAGCTTAGTGCTCGGCCTTTTTTTTGGCCGTAACACATTGACCCCAAAGGGGTATTGATCGACAGGCGGTCTGGACAAGCGTGCCCTGGTCCTGACAGCTTGCGGCGGCCCGCCAATGGGGCTGGACATGCCCTTGGATAGCAGCGCGGAAAAAACAAAGTCTTTTCTTTTCTTTTTCCAAACGCCGCAGACTTTCGTCATGCTTGTAATTTCAGCGCTTGGCCAACCGCACGCCCGCAAATCTACCGCTTTGAAAAGACTAAAGCTTAACCCAGTTCAGCGGATCAGCCGCTGCGGCGCAAAGACGCCTCTGCCGGCATCTGGCCGGGAGCCGGCTGATTCCGCTTCCCCCGCGCCCCTCCTTGCCCTAAAAGGCGCGCAATCGCAGCCATTGGGGACGTTTACGGATGCAGGAACCCGCCATCACGCCTGAACTGATTGCCAATCACGGGCTGAAGCCCGACGAATACGATCTGATCCTGGAAATCATCGGGCGCGAGCCGACCTTCACCGAGCTGGGCATTTTCTCGGCGATGTGGAACGAGCACTGCTCTTACAAGTCCTCCAAGAAATGGCTTCGCACCCTGCCGACCGATGGCCCGCAAGTGATCTGCGGCCCGGGTGAGAACGCCGGCATCGTCGACATCGGCGATGGCGACGCGGTGGTATTCAAGATGGAAAGCCACAACCACCCCTCTTACATCGAACCCTATCAGGGTGCGGCAACCGGGGTTGGCGGCATCCTGCGTGACGTCTTCACCATGGGCGCGCGGCCAATCGCCTCGATGAACTCGCTGTCCTTTGGCGAGCCGTCCCACCACAAGACCCGCCAGCTGGTCAACGGCGTGGTTGAGGGCATCGGCGGCTACGGCAACTGCTTTGGCGTGCCCTGCGCGGGCGGTGAAGTCCGCTTTCACCCCGCCTACAACGGCAACTGCCTGGTGAACGCCTTTGCTGCGGGCCTGGCCAAGACCGACGCCATCTTTTATTCCGCCGCGTCTGGCGTTGGCATGCCGGTTGTGTATCTGGGCGCCAAAACGGGGCGTGACGGCGTTGGCGGCGCCACCATGGCCTCGGCAGAGTTCGATGACACCATTGAGGAAAAACGGCCCACCGTTCAGGTCGGCGATCCCTTTACCGAAAAGCGTCTGATGGAAGCCACGCTGGAACTGATGCAGACCGGCGCGGTGATCTCGATCCAGGACATGGGTGCTGCGGGCCTCACCTGCTCGGCCGTGGAAATGGGCGACAAGGGCAAACTGGGCGTCAAGCTGAACCTGGAAGACGTGCCGCAGCGCGAAGAGAACATGACAGCCTACGAGATGATGCTGTCGGAATCTCAGGAACGCATGCTGATGGTGCTGAAGCCGTCGCTGGAAGCCGAAGCGCGTGCGGTGTTCGAAAAATGGGACCTGGATTTCGCCATTGTCGGCGAGACCATTGCCGAAGACCGTTTCCTGATCCTGCATAACGGCGACGTGAAGGCGGATCTGGTATTGTCCAAACTGGCCTCCACCGCGCCGGAATACGACCGACCCTGGGTCTCGACCCCGGCGGCTGAACCGCTGACCGACGCCGACGTGCCCACCATTGATCCGATTGATGGCCTCAAGGCGCTGCTCACCTCGCCGAACTATGCGGGCAAACAGTGGGTTTACGAGCAGTACGACACCACCGTGATGGGCGATACCGCCCGCCGCCCCGGCGCCGGTTCCGGTATTGTCCGGGTGCACGGCACCGGTAAAAAGCTGGCCTTCACCTCGGACGTGACCCCGCGCTACGTGATGGCGAACCCCTTTGAGGGCGGCAAACAGGCGGTGGCCGAAGCTTACCGCAATCTGACAGCTGTGGGCGCCAAACCCTTGGCAACAACGGATAACCTGAACTTCGGAAACCCCGAAAAGCCCGAGATCATGGGCCAGTTTGTCGGCGCCATCAAAGGCATCGGCGAAGCCGTGGCCGCGCTCGACATGCCGATCGTCTCCGGCAACGTGTCGCTGTACAATGAGACCGACGGCAAGGGCATCCTGCCGACCCCGACCATCGGCGCCGTGGGCCTGATTGCGGCGGGCGAGGAGCCGATCACCGGCGAAGCCCGCGACGGCCATGTCGCCCTGCTGGTGGGGGAAACCATTGGCCACTTGGGCCAGTCGGCACTGCTGGCCGAGGTCTTTAACCGCGAGGACGGCGACGCCCCGGCGGTCGATCTGGAGACGGAGAAGCGCAACGGCGAATTCATCCGCGCCAACCGCGATTTCATCAAAGCCTGTACCGACCTTGGCGACGGCGGCCTGGCGCTGGCGGCGTTCGAGTTGGCCGAAGAGGCCGGCGTCGGCGTGCAGATCGACGCGGGCGACACCCAGACCGTGTTCGGCGAAGACCAGGCGCGCTACCTGATCGCCTGCAACTTTGATCAGGCCGAGGCGCTGATGCTGGCTGCTGGCCAGGCCGGTGTGCCGTTGGTTACCGTCGGCAAGTTCGGCGGCGACATGGTTAAGATCGGCGGCTCCGAAGCACCGCTGGCCGAGCTGAAGGACATCTTCCGCTCCAGCTTTGCCGCTGCTGTCGCCTGATTGAAACACGCAATGCCCGAACCGGGCACCGTGGCAGACTGATGCATAGGGTGGGATGGCACAGCCGTCCCGCCCTTTGTTTTGAACCGGGGACCGGCCCATGACCCTTCCTGAGCTGACAGAGGATTGCAGCCGCTGCGCAGGTCTGTGCTGTGTGGCCTATCCGTTTGAGGCGCATGAAGACTTTGGCCTGCTGAAACAGGCAGATACCCCCTGCCCCAACCTCGCTCCGGATTTCCGCTGCAGCATTCATTCCGGCCTGGCTGCGTGCGGCTTTGGCGGCTGCGTCGCCTATTCTTGCGCCGGGGCCGGCCAGAGGGTTACGCAAATCCTGTTTGATGGCGAAACCTGGCAGGATGACCCGGACCTGCTGACCCATATGACCTATGCGCTGCGGGTGCTGCGGCCCATCCACGAAGCTTTGCTGGTGCTGCAGGAGGCCGCCGCCCTGCCCTTGCCGCCGGAACTGCAAACCCGCAGAGCAGAACTGACCGCAGCGCTCTGCCCGCACAACCCCACCTCTGTCTGGGATTTTGAGGAAAACAGCGTGCAGGACGCCCTGGCGGCGGTGCCGGAATTTGTCGAAACCCTTGCGCCTTTTGCACAGGACCGCGGTTAATCCCGCTTGCACAGCCCCCGGCGCCCACCTACATTTTTACCAAACAAGACAAAGGACTTCCCCGGATGCCCATGCAAGCCCATGAAATCGAAGAACTGCTGCGCGAAAGCTTCCCTGACGCTGAAATCCAGGTGGCCGGCACCGACGGCGTTCACATGTCGGCGATGGTCGTCGACGAAAGCTTCCGCGGCAAGAACCGCGTCCAGCAGCAGCGCGCCGTCTATGCCGCGTTGAAAGGCAAGATGGACGGCCCCGATGGCGAACTGCACGCCCTGGCACTGACGACAAAAGCGCCGGAGTAGGCCGGTTGGGCTGACTGCTTGAATTTGCGGGAAATCAAGTTTCTCCGGCTGCGGCCCTTTTATTGCTGCCCATTGTGGCATATCTCGCGCTCAACGACTTTCTGCCGGTCCATCCACGGCGGCACGACGAAAAGGACATGAACCAATGACCGACGTAAAAACCCGCATCGACGAAACCGTCAACGCCAGCGACGTGGTGCTGTTTATGAAAGGCACCAAGGAAATGCCGCAGTGCGGCTTCTCCTCGCGCGTGGCGGGCGTGCTGAACTACATCGGCGTGGACTACACCGATGTGAACGTGCTGGCGGATGAGGACATCCGCTCGGGCATCAAGGAATACTCCGACTGGCCGACCATTCCGCAGCTTTACATCAAGGGCGAATTCGTCGGCGGTTGCGACATCATCACCGAGATGACCCTATCGGGCGAACTGGACGGCATGTTCGAACAGAACAGCATCGCCTTTGACAAGGATGCTGCCGACAAGATCCGCGAAGCCAACGGTTAAAAGCTGAAGGCTCTTTTCATTACAAAGGCCTGCCGCATTCAGTTGCGGCAGGCCTTTTTTGTTTCGTGACCGATGCGGGGTTTTACGCCGCGTCGATCAGCACCAGGTCATCGGCAGTAAAACTTTCGCCGGCCCCCTGCAACCGGGCCACAACCTCGCCCTGCTGCAGGATCAGCGCGTCGCCTGTTTCCGCATCGTTTTCAACGCTGTAGTCGTCGGCATTCACGGTTTCGCTGCCATTGTCAAAGACCAGCTGAACCACGTCTTCGCCCGGTGTGTAATCGGTGATGGTGATGACACCGGTTGCGTCCTGCGACATATACAGGCTGAAGTCATCCTGCCCCTCGCCGCCGGTTCCGGTATCGCCGGCGCCCATCAGCAGGAAGTCATTGCCGGCGCCGCCATCCAGCGTATCCGCGCCGTCGTCCGCGTTGGAGAAGCCGACGCCCTCAAGCGTTGCACCCTCATCCTGGTCGCGCAGACTGGCAACCTCTTCCGGTGTCAGGTCCCGCGTCAGGTTTACCCCGCTCAGGGCATCATTGCCGGCGCCGCCATTCAGAACATCCGCGCCATCGCCGCCGATCAGGTCGTCATCCCAGGTGCCGCCGTCCAGCGTATCGTCGCCAGCGTCGCCGAACAGAACGTCAATGCCGCCATCGCCCGACAGGGAATCGTTTCCGGCACCGCCATAGGCGATGTCGTGAAATTCGCCGCCGGAGATAGTGTCATTGCCTTCGCCGCCATCGGCCACATCTTTTCCTGCGCCGGCAATCAGCACGTCGTTTCCGATGCCGCCTGTCAGGCTGTCATAGCCCAGGCCGCCAACCAGCGAGTCGTTCCAGTCGCCGCCGTCCAGCGTATCGTTGCCGCCTTCGCCGAAAATCGTGTCGAGGCCGCCGTCGCCGGACAAAAGGTCATTGCCGTTGCCACCGTAAATCAGATCATGAAACGCGCCGCCGGACACCGTGTCGCTGCCGTCGCCTGCCAGCACAGTGTCTTTGCCCTCGCCGCCCGAGATCTGATCATTGCCGCCCCCGGCCTGTACCCGGTCGGCCCCGGTTCCTGCCTCCAGAACATCGTCTTCATCCCCCAGGATCAGATCGTCCGGCCCATCCGTAGGAAGGGTCCCTGGCAGTACAGGTTCAGGGTTTTCATCAATGGGATCCGGCTCGGGCGCGTTATCATCGCCGTCATCAAAGCTGATCGCCAGGCCGGCAACTGCCAATGTGCTTAGAACAAGTGCGCCAATCATTTAGTCCCCCAAAAGTAGAAAGCAGAAATACATCACAACTCAGCTACGGGAATTCTTCAAATTGGTCCAGATTTTGTTGTTATTTTGCCTAAAAATTGCCTTAAACAATTTGTTCCCCAATGAGAAACAGTGAAATCAGGTCTGCAATCGCAGGCGCGAAAC